>MBRE01000018.1 GCA_001698425.1 Oscillatoriales cyanobacterium USR001
CTAATGCTTCAGAGATGCTGGTAGAGGTGTGAGTAGAAGCGATCGTTCCTCGTATCAATGTTTCCTTGAAGGAATCAGTAGCGTGAGGTTGTTGTAGGATGGGTATGAGCAGTTTGGGATAGCGTTTTTCTAAATCAGTAACTTTAGCTCTTGCTCCCCATTTGGCGTAGCAATAGTATGCTGATTGCATATAATCAGCAGCGAATTTCTCTTTACCCCAATTTAGGTAGAATTTAGCGGCAAGTTCGTTGGCAAGGGCTTCTTCTTGGATATAACCGTTTTCTTTGGCTCCCAAAATGGCGCGATCGTACAGATCGGCTGCTTCATAATTCTTGCCCGATGCCCGATATTTTTCTGCTTCCACCAAATTAAACTTATGCAGGTAATTCATTGGAGCACTATCAGCCCATTTTTTGACTTTATCTTGATTGGAGTTCACTCGGGCGATCGTTGCTTCCCGATCGAGTTGGGCAAGATTTTCGTAGTGAGCTAAATGAGTTAAAGAATCCTGGAAATAAAACTGAGAGTAGCCAATATTTGCCACCACTGCACCCACATATTTTTCAGCAGCAAGGCTGTACTCTAAGGCTCGATCGTAGCTGCCAAATAGATAGCAGAGCGTTGACTGATGCAGGTAGGTCATAAATAATGGATAAAAGTCATCTCGTTCTAGGTATTCCCGAATTCTTACTTCTGCGTCGCCATCCTTAGCGCTCAGTTTTTCTGTATCTGTTGAAGGTACGAGCAAATTAAACACAGAGTGTCGAACAACATTAATATAGCCAATGGTTTGTTCTTGGTTAATGCTGTGTACAAAGTCAATATGTTTCTCTATTATTTCCTCTAATTCCTTTAAGTTAACTCCTAGATAGTAAGCATGAATGCAGTAATTGCACAACCCATAGCTCGCCCATTCTAAATCTCCAGTTTCCAATGCAGTTGCATAGGCAGCTAAAAAAGGCTGGAGGGTGTCTTTAAGATGCTGCTTCCAAGGAGAAACAAAGTTATAAAATACAACCGTTGTCCTAGCTTCGATCGCCTGGGAATTGAGAACTCGCAAAAGTTTAAGACCTAGCTGACCGAATTCATATCCCAGTTCAATTTCTCCCCGCACCCCAATGAGAATTAATCCAAAGGTGGCATAGGCAAAAGGTGACAATTCAGAATTGCCATATCGCAAGGACAAATAAATCTGTTCCATCACGATCAGAGGAGAAAGATCGGGACGAACCTGGTAGGAAGCCGGCCAAATTTTAGCGAGGATGCTAATCGCCGCTCTCTTTTCTGGAATCGTTAAAATCGGCAAATTAACTAAATCTCGAACATCTCGATCCTGCAAATAAAGTTTGATGGCTGCTAATCTGGTTTCAAACTCAGATGGGTCACTTTCAGCAGGAAACTTTACACCCAGTTGTTCCAATACAGGCAACATTGTCGCAATCAGTTCGGGCTGGCGATTTTGAGCGATATAAGATAAACACTTTGCTTCGTAAACTTTGGTGCAATCCAAAATCGAAGTCGCATTTTGTACGACAGCTTCGATCGAATCTTCCATCTCTTCAAAATCGCCGTTCAAACAAGCGACTTCAGCCGCTAATTCATTCAGGGCGAGGGCGAGAGGATACTGTTCTTGCCAAGCATTCTTTTCTAACAGGGATAATCCTACTGCCCCGTATTCGCGGGCTGCTTGATAGGCGGTGGCGGCTCTAGCTTTGCGACAGGCAGTAAGATTGAGTTTGGCTAATTCTTCTCGTGCTGTTGGTTGGGTAATTAGAGATGTGCCGTAGTTTAGTTGATTGACCAATTCAAAAATGCGTTCTTCTCTAGCTTCGGAGGGGATTTGTTGGAGCAATAACTGTCCGATGTGATAATGAGTTGCCGTTTTTTGGTCTTCAGGAATCAGTGAATAAGCAGCTTGTTGAACGCGATCGTGTAAAAACCGATAAGTAGGATTTGCTGAAGCTTGGAAAACTCGATCGCTATCCGATTGTGTAAAGAATTTATAGACTTTTGTTTTCGGAATTACTAACCCTTCTTGCAACGCTTTCCATAAAGCTGTAGCCGTCTTTCCTGCCGATTGCTCACTCACAATTACCAAAGTATTCAAATCAAATTCAGCCCCAATACAAGCTGCCAACTTCAGAATTTCCTGAGTTTCTATGGACAATTTCTGTAATTGTAATGCCATAAACTCTACCACATCATCAGTCAGTGCTAAGGCTTTGACTTGAGCAATATCGCACTGCCAATGCCGAATATCCCAATTAAAATTAATTAACTTGTCATCATGTAAGGCCTTGAGAAACTGGGTGGCAAAGAAAGGATTTCCTTGGGTTTTTTTATAAACCAATTTTGTCAAAGGTTTGGCTAGAGATAACTCACAATTCAGCGTATCTGCTACCAACTGATTCATGTCTGATTCCCTTAAGGCTGGCAAGGTAATTGTATTTACTGTTGCCCCAGTTTTGACTATTTCATCTACAGTTAAAATAAATGGATGTACTGGCGAGACTTCATTATCGCGATAAGCTCCTAATACTAATAAATATCCCGTATCTTGCAGCAGTAGTTTTAATAAATTTAGGGAAGCAGAATCAGCCCATTGCCAGTCATCTAAAAACATTACTAATGGATGCTCTTTTGTCGTGAAAACTTGCACAAATTTGGGCAATAGTAAATTAAACCGATTTTGAGCAGCACTTCCTGATAATTCGGTCGCTGGTGGCTGTTTACCAATAATATTTTCTAATTCAGGAATCACGTCAATTAAGACTTGTCCGTTATCCCCCACTGCGGCTAATATTTTAGTTTTCCAGGTTTGCAATTGCTCGTCGGATTCTGATAATAATTGTCCCATTAAATCTCGAAATGCTTGCACAAATGCTGAAAAGGGAATGTTGCGCTGAAATTGGTCATATTTGCCTTTGATGAAATAACCCCGTTGCCGCACAATTGGTTTATGTACTTCATTAACAACTGCGGTTTTTCCAATCCCAGAAAATCCTGCTACTAGCATGATTTCGACCCCCCTCTGTCCCCCCTTAGTAAGGGGGGATGAAAGGGGGGTAGCTATGCGATCGAAGGCAGCTAATAGTTGATTGACTTCGGTTTCTCTGCCATAAAGTTTTTCGGGAATGATGAAGCGATCGCTGATATCTCGCTCTCCTAATTTAAAGCTTTCTATATTACCTATTCTTTGTAATTGTGATAAACAAATCTCTAAATCGTGCTTAATTCCCAAGGCAGTTTGATAGCGATCTTCGGCATTCTTTGCCATCAGTTTGCTGACTATTTCTGACAAAGCTAAGGGGATTTGAGGATTAATTTGATGGATGGGGATTGGGTGTTTAGCCAAATGACAATGGACTAATTCCATTGCATCTTCTGACACAAAGGGTAGTTCTCCTGTTAACAATTCATAGAAGGTTACACCCAGGGAATAAAAGTCACTCCGATAGTCAATCCCTCGATTCATTCTGCCAGTTTGTTCTGGGGAAAGGTAGGCTAATGTGCCTTCTAAAGCATTAGCATTCTGAATTTCTTGGGTTTCTCTTGGTAGGAGGGAAGAAATGCTAAAGTCGATTAGTTGGATTTCTTTAGTATCTGAATTAATCAGAATATTGGCGGGTTTGATATCTTTATGAATGACGCGGTTTTGGTAGAGATAGTTGAGAGTATCTGTCAGTTGAATCGCGATGTTAAGAAATTCGGCTAAAGGTAAAGATTTATATATTTGGCTTTCTTCTGTGGCGATCTTGAGATAGTCAGATAGGGAGACTCCGCCAAAGTCTTCCATGATTAAGGCATAACTATTGTGGTATGTTTCTAGGGTTAACGGTTTGACGAGATGAGGGAAATCCAAATTTTTGGCAATGGTGTATTGGTTACGAAACTGGACAAGTTCGTTGAAGTTGGGATATTCGTTTCGGAGGATTTTGATGATGACTGGGTGTTGGTCGCTGGTACGGATGCCTCGATAGACGAGGGTGCGAGTACCTGTGTATAATTGCTCTGTGATTTGATAGCCTGGAAGACTGACGTTTGGGTTCATTACTTGTTTCTCCTGCTTGGATAATTTCTTATATTTTACTATTTAGTTGGTAGGGAAATTACAAATTCTGTCCCCACACCAATTTCTGAGTTAACGCTGATGCTTCCCTGATGTTTTTCTTCAATGATTTGCCGCGCGATCGCGAGTC
>MBRE01000019.1 GCA_001698425.1 Oscillatoriales cyanobacterium USR001
CGAGAATGAAACAGCCCTGCTTAGTAAGGGGGGATGAAAGGGGGGTAGCTATGCGATCGAAGGCTGCTAATAATTGATTTACTTCATTTTCTCTGCCATAAAGTTTTTCAGGAATCAGGAAGCGATCGCACAAATCCCGCTCTCCAATCTCAAAATTAGCCATCTTTCCTGTAGCTTCTAACTGTTGCAAACATTGCTCTAGGTCATATTTCACCCCCAAGGCACTTTGATAGCGTTCTTCGGCATTTTTCGCCATCAATTTAACAACAATCTGTGATAAAACTAGGGGAATTTCTGGATTAACTTGATGGATAGGTATCGCTTGTTTTGCCAGATGACAATGTATCAATTCCATTGCATCTTCTGAAATAAATGGTAATGTTCCTGTCAACAATTCATAAAATGTCACTCCCAGAGAATAAAAGTCACTGCGATAGTCTATGCCTCGATTCATGCGGCCAGTTTGTTCGGGAGAAATATAGGCTAATGTTCCTTCTAAAGTATTAGCATTCTGAATTGTTTGGGTTTCTCTAGGTAGTAGGGAAGAAATGCTAAAGTCGATTAATTTAATTTGTTTGGTGTCAGGATTAATTAAAATATTGGCGGGTTTGATATCTTTGTGAATGACTTGGTTTTGATAGAGATAGTGAAGAATATCTGTCAGTTGGATGGCAATATTAAGAAAGTCGGCTAAAGGTAAAGATTTAGATTTAAGAGTTTTATCTATTACCTCGTGAAGATAGACAGATAGGGAAACTCCGCCAAAATCTTCCGTGATTAAGGCATAACTATTCTGGTATAATTCTAAAGTTACGGGTTTGATAAGATTGGGGAAATTAAGATTTTTAGTAATAGTATATTGGTTGCGAAATTGCAGAAGTTCGTTAAAGTTGGGATATTCATTTCGCAGTAGTTTAATGATGACGCTCATCGAATCGCTTTCTCGAATACCTCGGTAGACGAGGGTCCGGGAGCCTGTATAGATTTGTTCTGTGAGGCGATATCCTGGTAAATTATTGATGATGGTCATTTTCTTTTCCTCAAAAAATTTGGGTAACTACCGGGTGCATTCCGATACTTACCAATATGTCTGTCGGATTGAGACTAATGCGTTATAGTTTATAGGAATTAGATATTGACAAAATAACCAAATAGTGCATTGATCGAGAGGGCACATTTCCTCAAAGATATCGGAGCATCCCGAATTTGCAAATATATCCGTAAAATCTGGTATTGATTCAAGGTTCACCTAATTCGGGGTATCGATATATGTTAACATTACCCTGTTTAAATGCAATGGAATTATTGGAGAGTTAGTTAAGGGGGATCTGAGCGAAGCATTCGGACAGAATATTTATGGTTTTGAGCGATAAATTGTGGCTCGAATGCTTCGCCCCTAAAGATAAAACTAACTAACAACTAACAAATAACTAATAACTAATAACTAATAACAATGAACTCAATTTGGCAACAGTTAACTCTTCTCAATTTACCGCTAGATCGTTGGCGGAATACCAGCTATTTATATAGTTTTTCCTGTGGTTCCTTACAGAATTGGCGGCATAGTAGCTGGTTGATGCAGTGGGCAGAAACTATTGGTTTTGTTTTAATTTCGCTGGTTTTTGGTTTGGCTCCTTTTGTGGGCAATGCTTTAATAGGTGTGCTATTAATTGCGGCAGCGGCTTTTTGGATGCTATTAACTATTTCTGATGAGCCGCTAATAGTTTTTAGCCCGATTCATTTGTTAGTTTTAATGTATTGGGGTGTGGCAACAGTAGCAACAGCGATGTCACCGGTGAAGGTGGCGGCTTTTTCTGGTTGGAGTAAGTTGACGCTTTATTTACTATTTTTTGCATTGATGGCGCGGGTATTGCGATCGCCTAAATTACGATCTTGGTTAATTGCCTTATATTTGCATATCGCCTTAATCGTAAGTTTCTACGGCGTGCGACAATGGATAGATAAAGTTCCACCCTTAGCAACTTGGAATGACCCGACATCGGTACAGGCAAATTTAACACGGGCTTACAGTTATTTGGGAAATCCTAATCTTTTAGGTGCGTATTTATTGCCAGCAATTGCTTTGAGTTTTGCGGCAATTTTTGTCTGGAAAAGTTGGGGAACTAAGGCTTTAGCTGTCACCATGCTATTAGTTAATTGTGCTTGTTTGCGCTATACCGATAGTCGGGGAGCTTGGATTGGTTGTATAGTAATGATTGTGGTATTTGCGATTTTGCTGTGGTATTGGTGGAGTCCGAAAATGCCTCGGTTTTGGCGGACTTGGGCGTTACCTTTAGGATTGGGAAGTTTTGCTTTTGCGATCGTTTTAGGGTTGTTATTAGTGGAACCTTTGCGGGTGCGTGTGGGAAGTATTTTTGTGGGACGAGGGGATAGTAGTAATAATTTTCGGATGAATGTTTGGACGGCGGTAATTGAAATGATTCAAGATCGTCCGATATTGGGAATTGGGCCGGGAAATGTGGCTTTTAATAAGGTTTACCCGCTGTATATGCGACCGCGATACAGTGCTTTGAGTGCCTATTCTGTGTTACTGGAAATTACTGTAGAAAGTGGTTTTATTGGTTTAATGACTTTTCTCTGGTTGTTGGTAGTAACGTTTAATCAAGGTGCGGCGCAGTTGAAAATTCTCCGAGATGGAGAAGGGGTAAATGCTATTTCTGAGGGAGAAATTCAGGGAGAAGTTTTAAGCCAAGATGTTCAAGTTAAGTCGCAAAATTATTCGGGAGGTTTTTGGTTGATGGCGGCGATCGCAACTTTAACTGGGATGATGGCTCATGGTTTTGTGGATACTGTTTGGTATCGGCCGGAGGTTAATATGTTGTGGTGGTTGATGGTGGCAATTATTGCTAGTTATTATGTGGTGATTCCCAAGCCACAGACTTAAGGAAGAAGAAAGAAGGAAGTTTGCAGGAGATACAAGCAACACACTTTATGGCAAAGGTAAATAAACTATTCGGTCTTGATATTCATACTCCTCAGAGGCGAGGGCAACTAAAATCAATTCTTCAAGGTTTTCGCCAATACTTAAATTAGGATTGAGGATAAAAATCCCTGGTATATGACGACCTAGCGCGATATGATCTGCCAAGTGAACTGGCATTGAAGTACGGTTATTAGTCACAAGCACAAATTGATGATCTTCGCACCAATAGAGAATGTCTGGATCGAGTGTTCCTTTTGGTGGTGTTTCCGGTTCTCCTACTACTTGGATTATGATACCGGGTTCTCGATGTCTAACTTGATTGGGATACAGAGGATTTACATTTTCATCAATTAGGTATTTTAGAGTCATAGGCTTATGTTTGAG
Source organism: Oscillatoriales cyanobacterium USR001 (assembly GCA_001698425.1). Taxonomy (GTDB): domain Bacteria; phylum Cyanobacteriota; class Cyanobacteriia; order Cyanobacteriales; family Microcoleaceae; genus Kamptonema. The sequence continues at coordinate 3,329 of MBRE01000019.1, forward strand.
ATTGTCTATCGGCTCTCAATTGCCGAAGTTTTTCCGATACGGGTGGGGGGTTGAGGCGCTGTTGTTCTCTCATTTTGTGACCGTGTTCTATCCAATTTTTTATGTAATTGCTAATGGTTTCTTTGTTCTGTAGGTAATAGAGAATTGTTGCATAAACTTGTTCTAAGGTTAACGAGGGGTAGGTTTGGGCAATTTCTTCTGGAGTGCGACCGCGATCGATGTATTCATAAAGGATGGTTTCGATGCCGATTCTTGTGCCTTTTAGTCGAATATCATCGGGAGTGAGGAAGTTGAAATAATCTGTTAGTTGTTCTGTTGACATGGGTAAGCCTCATTCTATAATTTTAGTGTTAAAACAGCTTCTATCTGTGTGAACTCAAACTGTCGTAAAGCACTAACTCCCTGTCTCTCTAATTTAGTAACTACTTTCTTATTACGTCAAAACCTTAAGTCCGACAGGGGTTTTACCCCTGCCCGATTATTCGATCGCAGGGATTAATCCCTTTTTTTGTGCTGAAGCGCGTGTTCAATTTTGTGAATCAGCGCTTGGGATTCGCGGTTTTGTACCAACCTTTCTAACTGCAATACAGTAGCTTCTGACTTCTCAATTTGCTGTACCAAAGAATCGCCAGTTGCCGCGTCCACATTTCTCAGATGTTCTTGGAGAATGGGAATTAAGTTAGGATTTTGATTCCTGACAAATTCCTCTAATTCTAACAAAGCCATCTCCGACCTTTCTATCTTTTGAATCACACCCTTAGAAACCACAGCACCGCTTTTAGTAGTTTCCATGAGCTCTTGGATACGAAGCTTAAAACGGCTACCAATGTGTTCCATTTGATTGCCGACTTCCACAGTTTGATTCACCAGTCTACTAATTTCTAAACTAACTTGGCTCAAACCATTAGACTGATTGCCTTGTTGCTTAGAAACAATCGTAGCTTGCACCGCTAAATGGCGAACTTGTTGGATAATCTCGCCAATTAATTTAGAAGCGCTGTTAACTGCTTCTAAATCTTTACCTATTGTCTTGCTCAAGTCTAAAACTTTATCTGTATTGTTACAAACAAAATTAGAGCCATGAAAAGCTGCATGGAAAGCTTGTTTGCCTTCTATGCAAATTAATTGAGCAATACGGATAAAGCGCTGATTTAGCTGGGCAATTTCTTGGGCTTGTTTCAAGAGTTCTGCTTGTTCAGAATTGTGACTCTGACTGGGTTGTTGTTTTTTCTTCCGAGTTGCTTCTATCAGATGACTGTATTCTTTAACTTGTGCCTGTCCTTGGAGGATTTGTTCGGCATAATGTTGTGCTTCTAGCTTTTGTTTTTGGATAATTTTGTTAGCTTGCGCTAAAATTTCAGATTGCGCTAAGAGTAGAGTATGGATATCCAGCAGGCGGATGCTGCGATCTTCCAAAACGATAATAATTGGTTCATAAACCAGGTCTTTAGGTCGATTTAGGGCGGTTTGCGCGGCTTCGTCAATTTTCCAATTTTCAGAAAGCACCAAGGGGGGAATTCTAATAAAATCTAAAAGTAAACGAATCGGGCGTTGCCAATAAAGATCGACGCGATCGGGGAGACTCATTTGTTCGCGAAATTTAACGCGAGAAATCATCCCTAACATTTGTGATTCGTGAGTAATAATTACTCCAGGGAGATCGGGATAGTGCGCGAACTTTTCGGCGATCGCCTGTCCGAAAGTCGTAGAAGTCACTTGGAAGTCATGGGAAGGCAAGTGGCCGAGCGTGGAATCTAGCTTTAGCTCAGTTAGGTTGCTCATAAAAACCTCAAAAATGAAAACTCATCCTGTTTGGGGATGCGTTCAAGGGCAAAAGTCAACAAACCTTATATTTTCGCATTATACTGGTTTAAGGTTGAATAATAATGTCTCTGTGGGGATGCTCCCAAAAAATAGCTAACGCCCATCTTCCCTGCTGGTGAGGGTTCATAGCTTCAATGATTTATTAAGTGTTAAGGTTTAGATATGATTTCTTCTATTGATGGTAATAAGAATATATGGGACAATTAGCTTGATAACTGTTCTGGTCATTTTGGGCAAATAAACCAGATAAATGTCTATTTTTATACCTGTAACATTAACTCGAACTTTACCTTTAGGAACCTTTGATGCTGTGTGCCAGCTATTGCGGCAAATGGCGGAACTTCCAGGGTCATTACTGCTGGGTGAGGAGGCGATCGCGAAGGCTGAAATTGCCGTGCAGTTGCCACAGCGTTTTAAAATATTTATCTCAGAGCGGTTTAGTGCTTTGTTGTGGGTGCAAGAGGTACAGAGGGCAGAGACATTAACAGTTTCTAATACCTTATTGAATGTTGGGTTGACTTTTGTTCCAGAGGCGATCGCCTCTTTTGGGTGTCATTTATACAATATCCACACAGCAATGGAACCACAAGTTCCCGCCCCAATAGATATTCAAAACCTGAAAAGGGTAAGCGAAACTATAAAGTCTAACGATGCTAATATTCAGAGCGAATTTACCCTACAATTGCTCGAAATTATGGCAAGTGAAAGATATGTCAATTATAGTGTTTGTTCACCGGAAAAATCTGGGGAAGATACTTGTAACCCACAACTCGAACAGGAAAGACTTTTACATCAGGTAACAACTCAAATTCGCCAAAGTTTAGAGTTACCAGTAATTTTGTCAACCGCAGTTAAGGAATTGCAACAATTTTTGCAAGTCGATCGATTGTTAATTTATCAATTTCAACAGAGCCAAAACCCCATAGGGAATATTGAGCAACAACTGAATCATCAACAAAATTTTAACGGCGCTGAAAAAATCTTTGGTCGCGTCACTTACGAAGCTTTGGGAAATACAAAAGTTACCTCTGTATTAAACTTAACAGAAGGACTAGATTGTTTCCCATACGTGCCAAACTATCAAGAGAAATATCGCAAAGGAATTGCTAAATGTGTGAACGATATCGAAACTACTTACCGTTCCCATTCCTGTTTTTTAGAGTTTATGCGTGCCTATCAAGTACGGGCGAAGTTGGTAGTACCAATTATGGTTCAAGAAAAACTTTGGGGATTATTAATTGCCCACCAGTGTTTTGAGGTGCGGGAGTGGGAAGAAAGTAAAAAAATGTTTATGCGGCAAATAGCAGAACACTTAGCGATCGCCATTTACCAAGCTGAAATTTATGCCGAGTTACAGCAACAAAAATACAGCCTAGAACAGCGAGTTATTGAACGTACACAGGAACTTCAAGATGCTCTTGTGGCGGCGCAATCAGCAAGTCTTGCCAAAAGTGAATTTTTAGCAACTATGAGCCATGAATTGCGTACTCCACTTACCTGTGTCATTGGCATTTCTGCTACCTTGCTCCGTTGGTTTTGCCATCAAGAAAGTAGTAAAATTCTGCCAATTTCTAAACAGAAAAGTTACTTGCAAATTATTCACGATAGTGGCAAACATTTATTAGAATTAATTGAAGATATTTTAGATTTATCTCAAGTAGAAGCAGGGAATAAAGTATTAAAAATCAGCGAATTTTCACTAGACCAATTGATTTATATGACTGTCCGCGCTATCAAAGAACAAGCTACAGCAAAAGAGATAGCAGTGTCGATTGAAGATCGGATTGAACCGGGGTGCGATCGCGTAGCAGCCGATCATCGCCGCATCAAACAAATTCTATTTAATTTATTGACAAATGCCGTTAAATTTACTCCCAAAGGTGGGAAAATAACCTTCCGATCTTGGATAGAAAATGAAACTAACATATCAGGATTACCACAAGATAGCATTAAATTAGTGGGTAATGTAGCTATTTTTGAGGTAGAAGATACTGGAATCGGTATTGCTGAAGAACAGCAACCTTTTATCTTTCAGAAATTTAAGCAATTGGATTCACCCTATCGCCGTGAATATAGTGGAATTGGTTTAGGTTTAGCCTTAACTAAACAGTTAGTAGAAATGCTTGGTGGAGTTATTAAATTCAAATCTACTATTGGTATTGGCTCGGTTTTTACAGTGTATATTCCTATTCAGCAGATCAAGAAAGATGAAGCGGTAACTCGGAAAGATGAAAAGGCTGATTCCTTATTTATTTCTCAATCTTCGTCTTTGCAAGGTTGTCTTGTTGTGATCGAAGAAAATGAGGAAATTGCGGCAATTATTTGTGATATTCTAACAGCAGCAGGGCTTCAGGTAGTGTGGATGGTTGAAGGTTCTACGGCGGTAGAACAAATTAAATTATTCGAGCCTATTGCTGTAATTGTTGATATGCAGTTGACTGGAATAGATGGTTATGAAATTATCCATCAATTAAGAAATTTCAACGCCAGATACTCTCAAAGTATCAAAATTCTAGCTTTAACAAGTAAGAGTAAGTTATCTAATAAAAAAGCTGCGATCGAGGCTGGTGCTGATGATTATTTGAGTAAACCAGTACAGCCAGATGAGTTATTATATAAAATTACTAATTTGTTAATGGCTAGTTGTTAGTTGTTATTTGTTATTTGTTAGTTGTTATTTGTTAGGAATGAAAAATAAATAACTTGACGATCTGGTTCGTAGTAAGCGCTTTAGCGCTAAAGCGCTTACTACAAACAAGCGAATTATTTAATTTCTATTCCTTAGTTGTTTACCAATTACCAATTACCCATGATTAATTACCAATTTCCCAGTAAATTAATAGTATCTTGCCAAGCGCCAAGTGATTCGCCTTTGTCCGAACCGATAGTTATTGCAGCAATGGCAGAAGCTGCGGTTAATCAAGGAGCCGCAGGGGTGAGAATTGATACTCCTGCTCATATTGTAGCGGTGCGATCGCGAATTTCTGCACCCATTATTGGCATTTGGAAACAAGTATTACCAGGATTTGAGGTTTATATCACTCCTAGATTTGAAGATGCAGCCGCGATCGCCGCCGCAGGAGCAGATATTATTGCCATTGATGCTACTCTCAGAAACCGTCCAAATGGAGAAACACTCAATAATTTAATTGCCAGAATTCATAATGAATTAGGCAAACCAGTAATGGCAGATGCCGACACCATAGAAACAGCAATTAACGCAGTAGAAGCAGGAGCAGATGCAGTAGCAACAACTCTTTATGGTTATACCGCCGCTACTAAACACCTTTCTCCACCCGGCTTTGAATTATTAGCTGAGATGGTAGAAAAATTAAATGTCCCAGTGATTTGCGAAGGTGGTATTGCCCAACCAATAATGGCAAAAAAAGCCTTAGAATTGGGAGCCTTAGCCGTTGTTGTCGGTACTGATATCACTGGCATTGATTTAAAGGTAAAAGCTTATAATTTGGTAATGGGTAATGGGTAATTGCTATCAAACTTCCTTCTTCCCTCTTCCCTCTTCCTTCTTCCTTCTTCCTTCTTCCTTCTTCCTTCTTTAATCATTTTTTTCCGGATCGTAACACTCTTCACTAGCAAAGAGAAGAAAAAGAGCGGTTTAGGTGGAAAAATGGCTAGTAATTATACTTTTAAAACTGGATCGGGACTATTTGACAAAGCAGCTATTGAAAATGCGACCCTTCGTCGTAGCAGATTATACCGAGCAATATTATTAATGCTCATTGTTACCGGTTTGCTTGGTATGCCAGTTTTTCGTTTAGCACAACTGCAAATTGTTCAAGGCGAATATAATCGGCAAAGAGCAGAAAATAACCGTATTCGCTTATTTCCTGTAGCTTCCACTAGAGGTCAAATCTTAGATCGTAATGGCAAAACATTGGCCGCAAGTCGATTGTCGCGTTCTGTATATTTATGGCCAAAAGAAAAATCCGCCAAAGAATGGCAAACCACAGCAACTCTGCTAAGTTCCATATTAAAAATACCTCAAAATGAAATCATAAAAAAATTAGAGAAAATTGGCTATAAATCTGCTATTCCAGTCCGAATTAGCCAGGATATTAACGTTGCTACTTTTCTCTCTCTTTCTGAACAAGCCGATAATTTACAGGGTATGGAAATTCGGTCAGAATCGAGCCGTAATTATCCTAATAATGAATTAGCTGGGCACGTTTTAGGTTACATTGGTGAAGCTTCTTTAGAACAGATTAAAGCTAATCCCAAGTATCCAATGGGGATGGTTGTCGGTCAAATGGGAGTTGAAAGAATAGCTAATTCTACACTAGAAGGCGTGTGGGGAAATCGATTAATTGAGGTCAATGCTAAGGGTGAGGAATTAGAGGAATTGGGAGTAATTTCTCCTACTGCTGGCAAACCGGTGAAGTTAACATTAGATTTGGAGATGCAGAAAACTGCTGAGAAATATCTGGGTGAACGTCTGGGGGCAGTTGTGGCTTTGGATGTTAAAACGGGGGCAGTTTTAGCATTAGCGAGTTGGCCAAATTTTGATCCAAATATTTTTACTCGTAAGGTGACAAAAAAAGAATGGGATCGTCTTCAAGGTGAAGATAAACCTTTCTTAAATCGTGCTTTACAAGGCTATCCTGCTGGTAGCACTTTTAAAATTGTTACGTCTACCGCTGGGATGCAGTCAGGTAAATTTACTCCTGATTCAACTTTGTTTAGTTCGGCTTCTATTACTATTGGTGGTATATCTTTTAATGAACATGGTGCTGGTTATGGTACTATTGGATTTCGTGATGCTTTAGCCTACAGTAGTAATACATTTTTTTATCAAGTAGGTATGGCTGCGGGGCCGGAACAAATGTCTAAATGGGGTCGAGAATTGGGGATTGGCGGTTCAATTAATTTAAAATTATTGGGTTTAGATGGGGCGAATCATGGTCAAATTCCGACACCGGCACAGAAACAGAAAATGTATGGAGAAGATTGGTATGTTGGTGATACAGTAACGATGGCAATTGGTCAGGGTTTAGTGTTAGTAACTCCCTTAGAATTGGCGGTGATGGTGTCGACTGTGGCGAATGGTGGTTGGCGGGTACAGCCACATTTGTTGGTTTCTCAAACTAATGAGGCTAAACCGATTAAAACTGCGATCGCGCCGGAAACTTTGGATGTAATTCGCCAAGGTTTGATTGATGTTGTACTTAAAGGTACGGGGCGCGGGATGAATGATGGTTCGATTCCTTTGAGTGGTGGTAAGACTGGTACTGTGGAAATTCCAGGGCATCCAGATAATTCTATGTATGTGGGTTTTGCGCCTGCTGATAAGCCAGAAGTTGCGATCGCGGTGATTGTTGAAGGGGGAGGATTTGGTGCGGTTTCGGCTGCCCCTGTTGCCCATGAAGTATTTAAAACTTACTTTCAGAAGAAAGGTTTTAAACCTAAAAATTGATGGTAACTTTATAATTGTAGTAGCGACTTTAGTCGCTTAATTTGGGAAGGAAGCGACTAAAGTCGCTACTACGAATTTAGGAAGGAAGCGACTAAAGTCGCTACTACAAACAAATAACAGTTAACTATTACCAATAATTTTAGATTTATGCCTTTCTAAAATTATCATTTCTGACCCAATTACAGGGCTACGAGCGATGAGTTTTCCTTCAGAGTTAGTAATTTCCAGTTTCTTAAATTCTAGTTCTTGGGTTTGCTGAAACATTTTGCTAACTAACTTATCTTGTTCATCTGTCCCAACGTTATACCAGTCATCAGCAACTTTAACAGTTAAAAGACTACTGGGAAAATTAACTTGAATAGACTGAATCAAACTGCCACCAAGTTGATTGGTAATTTCAGCAACTTGCTTTTGAATTTTTGCAATTAACTGTTGTTCTGGTGTGAGTTTTGGTGGCGGTGGCGGGATGACTTCTGCTGGTTTTACTTCTTCTGCTGCTACCGCTTCGGGTAAATTTGCGGCTGTCGATTCAGGAGATGGGCTAACAGTTATTTCTGTCGATTCGGGAGATGGACTAACAGTTATTTCTGTTGATTCAGGAGATGGACTAACAGTTATTTCTGTTGATTCTGGGGATGAGGCAACTACTGTTTCAGGAGATTTTCCGGGTAGAATGGTGAGGATTGTTCCGATCGCCACTATAATAATTGCTGCGATCGCGGCATTCAAAATTGTATCTGATAGCTTTTCATTCATCGATGCGGGGAGACGCGATCGCACCAAACCTACTAAACCTTGCCATGCCGAACCAAATTTGTCCAACAGACTTAGCAAAACTTTCTGCGGTTCAATTTTAGCTGCCGATGAATTGGAAGTTTTAGCCGCTTTTTGAGAAGCCGCGATCGGCTTCACCTGTGGTTCAGGTTGCTCAGATTGAGGTTGTTGTTGATCTTCTGACATTTTATTTACCTTCCAACGGGTACAAATATGCTTAAACGCGATAGATTTTTAGATGAGCCATATCTCTCAGTCTTAATTTATCATTTGATTAGTTACAGGTAAATCAAAATGAACATCAATCGCCGTCAATTTTTAATTTTTGGTAGTCTGGGTACATTAGGTTTTGGTGGATTATGGCAAACACTTCTAGGTCAAAGTGTTGAGAGTGCTAATCTTTCCGCTACTAACTTGGAGGGAGAAGGCGCGATCGCGGAATTACCAAAAACCCCCCCTATTTTACGTTTTATCTCAGTCGCCGACACCGGCACCGGCGCAGCAGGTCAGTATGCTGTAGCTAACGCCATGACAAAATATCATCAAGAAAATCCTTTTAATATTGTCATTCTTGCCGGTGATAATATTTATACTAATGGCGAATTTGAGAAAATTGGTGCAGTTTTTGAGAAGCCCTATCAAAATTTATTAAAGCAGGGAGTTAAATTTTATGCCTGCCTGGGAAATCACGACATTCGCACAAATAATGGTGATTTGCAAGTTAAATATCCCGGATTTAATATGCAAGGACGTTACTATACCTTTCGACGGGAGAAAGTGCAATTTTTTGCTTTAGATACCAACAGTAATGCCGATTGGAAAAATCAACTAATTTGGCTAAATAAAGAATTAAGTCAGAGCGATGCACCTTGGAAAGTAGTATTTGGTCATCACCAGATTTATTCATCAGGAATTTATGGGTTAAACAAACCTTTTATTGAGACATTAACCCCACTTTTTCAAAAGTATGGCGTGCAACTTTATATTAACGGGCACGAACATAATTACGAGCGGACGCGATCGATTAATGGCACAACTTATTTAATTTGTGGTGGTGGCGCGGGTACTCGTCCCGTTGGGCGTTCTCAATGGACAGAATATTCGGCCTCGCGGTTGAGTTTTGCCGCCTTAGATGTTTATGACGATCGGATATTTGTGACGGGAATTGGGACAGATAATCAGGTATTCGATCGAGGTGTAATTCAATTAAAATCTGTTTAGGTTAAAACATGAAAGTTAAACGATTGACAATCAACTCATTTCGAGGAATAGACAATCTAACACTGGAATTTAACCCTGATGAGCCGATACTAATTATTGGCATAAATGGTGTGGGAAAATCGAGTATCTTGGACTGTATTGCCATTTTTTTGTACCGATTACTTTATTTAATTCAATTCCCTAATATTTCTGCGGAAGATGACAGTCTAAAACGGCATTTTTTTCGTGTACGGGATATCAAAAATGGATGTAAAGAGACAAGAAATGAAATTACAATTGAACTTTCTAGCTCAGAAGAAATTACTTGGTCTGTAACGAAAGAAGATAGCGGAAATGAAAACTCAGAAGGCATGGAAAAGTTACAAGAAGCAGCCAAAAACATACATGATCAGTGGAAAAGCAGTTCTCAAGCCAACATACCACTAGCAGTTTACTACCCAACTAATCGTAGTGTTCTTAAGACTCATTTGGAAATTCAGAAGGAATATTCATTTAAGCAGATAGATGCCTACGATCGAGCGCTAGATGGAATACAAATTAACTTCGACAGCTTCTTTAAATGGTTTAGATATTTGGAAGATGTGGAGAATGAAGAATTGCGGGATAATTCAGGTAATTTTAATAGAACCCTAGAAGCAGTAAGACAGGCTATTTATTCACTAATACCCGCTTTCTCAAATTTGCGCGTCAAACGGAATCCCCTCAGAATGACTGTCATAAAACAAGGTCAAGAACTGATTATAAATCAACTATCTGACGGTGAAAAATGCTTGCTGGCAATAGTGGGAGATTTGGCAATACGATTAGCAATTGCTAACCCAGGTTTAGAAAATCCACTTGAAGGCAGTGCAGTTGTTTTGATTGATCAAATAGAATTACATCTTCACCCAAAATGGCAACGAGAAATTATTCCCGCTTTAACTAGAACATTTCCTAATTGCCAATTTATTATTACCACTCATTCACCTCAAGTCATTAGTCAAATTAAACCTGATGGTATCTACATTTTAGAGGCAACACCTGAAGGAATAGTCGCTAAACAACCAGAAAGTTCCTTCGGTAGAGATAGTAATCGTATTCTTGAAGACGTGATGGGTGTCCCAGCAAGGCCACAAGAAATAAAGGATAATCTTCGCCAACTTTTTAGACTGATAGATGCGGGAAATCTTGATGCTGCGAAGGAATTACGCCAACAGATAGAAGAAGAAATTGGCAGAGATGAATCGGAATTTGTCAGGGCAGATATATTGATGCGACGGAAGGAAATTATTGGCAGATGAAATATATTAAAAAGGGTGAAGAACCAAAAGATTTTACAGATTAGAAAGCACTAGAAAGCGATGACTGGAAACCTAATTGGGATAACTTTCAAGTACCAGAAAAATCAAATCTTCATAAAGCATTGCTGAAAGAACAGGGTTTTATTTGTTGCTACTGTGAGATGCGAATCAGCGAAAAAGAAAGCCATATCGAACATTTAAAGCCTCGCAAAACCTATCCAGAGAAAGCGCTTTTATACTGTAATCGCTTACTACATAAAAAACTACTTTAATATTTAATATGAAATTATTAAAACCTCAGCAACTTTCCCGCGAAGTTTACCCTTAGAATTAATCGCCCTTGCTGCTAATATAGGCTTAATCTTAAACCCACTATATAACTCTCGGATAAACTCACAATCAGAATTAGACAATAATACTTTTACCCCACGACTAGCCAGAGTTACAAAAACATCTCTCAACTTAACTTGATCGTCTTTGGTAAAAGAATCGCGACTATAAGAAGTAAAATAACTGGTATCATTAATCGGAAAATACGGCGGATCGAAATAAACAAAATCTTCTGCACTATTGGCATAATGCAGCACATCTTCAAAAGGTCGTTTTTCAATAGTTACTGATTGCAATAAAGTTGATACTGACCTCAGTAAATCGGCATTACAAATCATCGGATTTTTGTATTTCCCGATCGGCACATTAAACTCACCCTTAGAATTTTCCCGATATAATCCATTAAAACAAGTCTTGTTAAGATAAATCAAACGCGCCGCCCTTTCTATATCTTTTTTGCAGGAATACGATCGCACATCATAATAATACTCTTTATTATGTCTTAACTCATGTTTCTTTAAATAGGTAATTAACTCCTCAACCCGATCTTTAACGCAACAATAAGTATTAATCAAATCAGCATTAATATCCGTTAAAACTGCCGATTTAGGCTGCAAATGAAAAAAGACAGCCCCACCACCCAAAAAAGGCTCATAATAATTTGTAAATTGCTTAGGAAAATGCTGTGAATATTGCGGAATTAACCTACTTTTTCCCCCCGCCCATTTAAGAAACGGACGGGGTAAGATTTGAGATTGAGAAGAATTTAACATGGCTTTTTAAATAAATGTCTTATAATAACGTAGTAGATTGTAGCGTCGAAGGTTTCCTCTCTCTCACCACCCAAACTCAACCATTGCTCCGGCAACTTAGGGGCCGCCGCAGAAATTGACCCCAATTTTGCCATTTTACTCAAAGATGTTAATTTCCTGGGTAGACTTACCACTAGAAGAAGGTGTAAACTTATTAAAGATCAAAGTATGAATGTTTAACCAACTAAAACAATGCAAGAATTTTTTGAGAACGTCTCTCGCTATCCCCGTTACTTCGTTACCATTACTCTAGGAATATTCTTTTTCCTATTTGAGCAAATCAGACCATTACTGAAAAACCCCGTAAGCGCGATCGCGCTTATTAGCTTCATCGTTGCGGCATTTATGTTTGTTACTTTCACTCTCCGCGCTATGTTGGGTTTAAGTACAGTTGGGATAACTTTATGAAAAATTTAAAAAAACACCTGTTTTTACGACTGAAATGTAAAGATTCAGCAAAAATAGCAATTGACTATCGCTATGTGCAGAAATTCGTGGTCTACTAAAAAAAAGAAGAATATTGAACCAAGTCTCATAGGGAGAAATAACATGAATCCTTGTAAAGCCTTTTTTGCAACCGCAGCAACCTTAAGTGTTTTGATGGTTTCTACCGCCGCACAAGCTGTCACCGTCACCCTGCGCTCCGATTTAACTGATGATGGTTTTAGATCCCTACTCACCAATGGTGACTTTTCAGAATCCTTCGTTGCTGAGAGTAGAATGGGTAGACCAAGAGCCGATCGCCAAGTGGGAATTAACTCTCCCATTGTACCCAATGGCAATGGTGGTTTCACCGGCGGCAACCCCTTCTCTCAAGGAACAACTCAAGGATTCACTACTTGGGAAAAAGGTAAAGCTGTTCAGTTCAGTTTAGAATACACTGGCAGCGTCATTAACTATATTGTAAACAATGTCACCCTGTCAACTACCGCTGTCACTGGTGCTGTAAATGGTATGTTCATTAGAACTTTTGCAGGTGCAACCGGTTCAACATCGAGTCTCACAAACCTTGTTTTGCAAGGTTTTGGTGGAATTCCTGACCTCACTTCTAATGCCAGTACCAATAAAGTAAACTACCTGCAAATCAGTGGCATTACTGCTCCCTTTAAAATTACTGGTGAATCAACTTTTAACTGGACAGGTACACAGCCAACAGGTTCTAATATTGCCTATCAAATTAAAGCAGGTAATTTCTCAGAACCTTCACCAGAGCCAGTTCCAGAACCAATTACTATGGTAGGTATGGGGTTAGGATTATCGGGATTAGCCGCAGCACGATCTCGTCGAAAAGAACAAAAAGTTAGCTAGTAAAATAATTAGATATCTGGCAAAACTTCATACAATTTCATTAGTCCGCGTAGGCGGACTTTGTTTTTGTAGCCGCGATTTCAATCGCTTGGATATTTTTCTAACAACTAACAAATAACAGTTAGATTTCCTAATGCCCGAGTTACCACTTTTAAAAATTTCGATCGTCATCCCAACCTTAAATGAAGCCAAAGCGATCGCCCAAACCATCAACACAGCCCAAAATTCCACCCAAGTAGAAATCATCATAGTTGATGGCGGTAGTACCGACGGCACTATTGAAGCCATCTCCACCTTTCAAGTCATCTGTGCCCCACGCGGTAGGGCTATTCAAATGAACACCGGTGCAGCCGCCGCCAGCGGTGACATTTTATTATTTCTCCACGCCGATACTCTTTTACCCCCTGGGTTCGATACTTGGGTGCGACAAATCCTCGCCCAACCTGGAATCATTGCTGGGGCTTTTCAACTCAAAATAGATGACCAAAATCCCGGCCTGCGGCTAGTCGAAAAAATGGTAAATCTGCGATCGCACCACTGCCAAATGCCCTACGGCGACCAAGCAATTTTCCTCAAAACCACCACCTTTAAACAACTCGGCGGCTTTCCCCAACAGCCAATTATGGAAGACTTGGAACTCATCCGAAAACTGCAAAAACAAGGAAAAATCGCGATCGCCCCCCTCCCCGTCACCACCTCAGCCCGCCGCTGGCAAAAACTCGGCATCCTCAAAACCACCCTAATTAACCAAATAGTCATAATTGCTTATTTCCTGGGAATTTCCCCAAATCGCCTCGCATCCTGGTATCGGCAAAACCACAAAAATAATTCAATTTACAAACAAAAGTGAACTTTTCTAAAGCTAGGAGGCAATTCTGTAATTACGTAACCCGTCCCTGCTTAAAATATGTCGTTAAGTTCTTATGCCGATTTTCAATCAGTGAGGAAACATAAGCATGGCCGATTTCAAAGACGCAGAACTGGTTAAACCCTATAACGGCGATCCCTTCGTGGGCAATCTCGCCACTCCGATTAGTGCTTCTGATTTTACTAAAGCTTTCATCGGCAACCTACCAGCCTACCGCCAAAACCTCTCTCCCCTAGTTCGTGGGTTAGAAGTTGGCTTGGCTCACGGTTATTTTCTCGTTGGCCCAGAAATTCTCTTAGGCCCTCTGCGGGATTATCCAGATGCAGCTAATCTGGGTGGATTAATCACAGCCCTAGCCATAGTTCTACTTGGCACCGCTGGGATGTCCGCCTACGGTTTAGTTACTTTCAAACAAGATGGTAGCTTCACCAGTGCTAACGCCCAAACTCCCGAAGCCCTGAAAACTGCTGAAGGCTGGAGCCAATTTAGCGCTGGCTTCTTCCTTGGTGGCGCAGGTGGCGCTTTTGTGGCTTATTTCCTGTTGGAAAATTTCACAGGTATTGATGCCATATTCCGGGGTTTGGTCAACGGCTAGACCATAAAAAACATTTAATCGGTGTTAGTTCTTAACGCCTCAAGGCGCAGACAGAAATTTTTTACTGAATGCGCCCCGACACGGCAAAAATTAAGTTAGCTTTGTGCGAACGTCCACAGCTATTGTCTGTTAGCTTTCATTGAGAAATCGCGATCGCTACAACAGATAGCAGCAGTTGACATCAAAAGCTTTAACTCCCTTGCCAGTAATATCTCTGTTGAAACACTGTAAAACTTTCTTATTGGGAGAATTGACATGACAGGTGCTTACGCAGCTTCTTTCTTACCTTGGATCTTGATTCCTGCAATTACCTGGCTCATGCCAGTGGTAGTCATGGGTTTGCTGTTTATCCATATCGAAAGCGACGCTTAATTTCTCCAAGCGTTTGAAAACCTCGGCGAGACGTGGTTTTACCGTTAGTAAAAAAATCCTCCGTTTCCTAACGGGGGGTTTCTACTTTTTACCAAAAATCACCTAAACCTTTAGGCTATTTTAGCGATTTTAATCGATCGAATTTAGCATAATTGGTAATTGGTAATTGGTAATTGGTAATTGGTAATTGGTAATTGCTAGGGGCGTATTTCACTTGCTTGAGAAGTGTTTTATTCTGTTAGCAATTGTTTAATGCGTCGCCCCTCCATCACTTATCCCAACCAAACTGGATGGGACAATAAAGCGGCAAAAGGTTGCTTTCCCCGTAACTGATTTGACAGTGGCAAATGACCTCTGGGTGCGCTCAAATCCCAGATAAATTCATTTGGGTAACGAGTCCAATTATTGCCTTTTTTCCAACCAATTTGCGGCCACAATTTATCCCAATTCTTACCCATTGATAGCCAAATTTCTCGCTGTACTGAAAAGCCAAATTTGCCTTCAGAATGAACTAGCCACAATAGATTAATTGTTTGCAAATCTGTGGCGGGTAAATTTTCTACTTGAGTGAAATAAAGCCATTTTCTCTTAATCGCTGTCTCACCGGCTAATTCACAAAGCTTTGCCAAAGTCAAGCGATCGGCTTCTTGAAAATCCTGTTTTGCTAATAGTTGTTGCAACAAACTATAATCAATTCCCGACTGCGATCGCAAGGGTACTACACCTGTGGGAAAATGAGTATCAAGAAATTCAGTTGCTTTTGGGGAATTAGCATGATACAAAACTTGGTAAATTTTACCGTCCACCACAGTCGGCGGTAAAGATTTACGTTCTAATAAAAATTCCATCAACACATCAAAACTGTCTTCTGCGATCTGTTGTAGCAGTTGAAGTTGATTCTTTTCAGAACTAGACCTTAATTTAGATCCCAGTTCGGTTTTATTCGGTGATGCTTCTGGCGCGGAGGTAGTCATCGAGTCAGTCATAAAAGCTATATCAGCTTTCAGCTTTCAGCTATCTGCTTTCAGCTAAAATGTAGTTTTTACTCATTGTACAATAGCTTTTAAATCTGTGATGATTAATTATTTAACAGGAATTACGCATTAAATAATCAACAACAGGTTATGGGCTTATGCAAATTATGTGGATATAGCGTTTCTCAATTATATGAGGTACAAAAACGACCCCCCCAGCCCCCCCCTTGCAAAGGGGAGGAGTCGGAAAAGCCTTTATAAGGGGGTTGGGGGTAGAAGCTCTTGTACCTCATCGCACAGAGAAACGCTATATTGTCAAGGAGTCTTCACAAAAGATTACAATTTAATGAATAAAAATTAGTTTTGCTGCTGACGGCTCTCCTGTAAAATACGATTAATTAAAGCAGTTGTAGAACTAGGAACCTCTACTTTAATTAAAGAAATTTGACAGCCAATTGCTTGTGCAGTTGGTGCTTCTGGTAAAGTTTCAATTAAATAATCGCCGCCTTTAACATAAAAATCTGGTTGCAATGTTTTAAGGAGTTGATTGGCAACTGGATCGCTAAAAATAACGACTGCATCAACTGATTTTAGTGCGGCTAAAACTTCTGCCCGCTGGATTTCTGGGACAATTGGGCGAGGCGGAAATCCTTGCTGGTGTGGCTTAATAGCTTGGACGCTGGTATCGCTATTTAAGCCGATAACTAGAGATTTTCCTAAAGATTTTGCGGCTTGTAAATATCGGACGTGGCCGGCATGGATAATATCAAAACAGCCATTAGTAAATACTAAAGGTCGCCATAAGTGAGGTTGAGTTGCGATCGCATCCTGAAGTTCTGCGATCGTATAAAGACCTGAAATCATATAAATTTTGAGCTAAGATAGGATAGGATATAATCACAATCAAGTCTACCATAGTCAAAGTCAGTGCCACTAATCCCTCCCAACACTTTCCCTCTCACTCAAGCAATTCTAGCCCAGCCAGAGTATAATTTTGTAGGGGCGAAGCATTCCGGTAGCAAATCTCTCGTTTTAACCAATAATTTATCTGCCGGAATGCTTCGCCCCTACGGGTACATTTGCACTAACTCATTAAGCACAATCTCAATGAAAGCAACTAATAGCCGCCAAATTTCCTCAATGGCCACTCGAACACTAAAAGTAGTCGGTATTATATTAATTATATCCGCCATACTCGACTCTATTGTACTCTCAATTCCCGGTCAATCTGCCGATCTTCTGACTAGAGGATGGCAAATGGCATTGACAACTCAAATCGTCGATCGCGGAATTTTACCCATGACCGGTATGGCCTTAATATTTACCAGTTTTTGGATTGATAGTAGCACTGGAAACGATCGAGAACCGCGCCATCTTTTCCTAGATTTAAGATTTTGGGTAGTCGTGCTTTCCAGCATATTAGGGCTATGTTACTTGCTATTAGTTCCCGCCCATTTGAATAACACTCGCCTAGAAGTCACCGAAAGTTTAGCTCAAATCGATCGCGAAGCCACCGCCGCCGAAAGCCAACTCAATACTCAAATGAGTAGCGATCAATTCAAAAACCAAGTCGAACAACTCAAAAGTCAACGCCGGAGTCAAATTACTAGCGTACTTAGCGATGAGAAAAAACTCCAAGAGGTACTCAATAACCCCCAAACTCCCGAACAATTAAAAAAATTACTTCAAGAAGCAAAAACCAACCCTAAAGCCTTAGATGAATTTCTGAATCAACAGGCCCAATCATTACCAGATCAAGCCCGTAAAGAAATTAGCACCCGCAAAGAACAAAAAGAAAAAGAAATCAGAATGCGATCGCGCAATTCTAGCTTCCAAACAGGCATCAACAGTTTACTCTTAGCCATCGGCTACGTTACCATTGGTTGGACTGGATTAAAAACTATGGGGATTTTCTCAGGTAGCCGCCGTAAAGCTTGATTAACCTGGATGGAAGTACGAAAATCAGGGCATCCCGAAATCTCGTCACCAGCCTAATATTGCCCTCAATGAAAGCTTGGAATGTTCTCAATTTATATTCTGACTTACAACGAAGAAATTGATATCGCCGCTTGCATTGAGTCGGCACTATTATCAGACGATATCATAGTTATTGACTCTTTCAGCAGCGATCGCACCATTGAAATAGTCCGCCACTATCCCGTTCAAATCGTACAACACACCTTTGAAACACACGGAAAGCAGCGGACTTGGATGCTGCAAGAAGTCCCCGCCAAACACGAATGGGTTTACATTCTCGAAGCCGACGAAAGAATGACTCCAGAACTTTTTAAAGAATGTTGTGAAGCCATAAAAAACCAAAACTATATCGGTTATTATGTCGCAGAACAAGTAATATTTATGAACCATTGGATTAAACATAGCACCCAATATCCCCGCTACCAAATGCGTCTATTTCGCAAAGAAAAAGTCTGGTTTAGCGACTACGGCCACACCGAAAGAGAAGTTTGTGAAGGGCCAACTAACTTCTTAAAAGAAACCTATCCCCATTACACTTGTAGCAAAGGACTTTCGCGCTGGATTGAAAAACATAATCGCTATTCCACCGACGAAGCCGCCGAAACCTTGCGTCAATTAGAAGCAGGTAAAGTTAATTGGAAAGATTTATTATTTGGCCCGACAGAAGTCAGCAGGCGAAGGGCTTTAAAAGATGTTTCCTTACGTTTACCATTCAGACCATTAGTGCGATTTTTCTATATGTATTTTTTGCTAGGTGGTTTCTTAGACGGTCAAGCCGGATTAGCTTGGTGTACCCTACAAGCCTTCTATGAATATCTCATATTAATCAAAGTTTGGGAAATGAAAAATATGCCTCTACCACAATTAGATGCCGTAGGAAAACCATTTCAATGATAGAATCGCAAAAGCAATAAAAATCCAGGGTAATTAAAATTATGCACCTGAGCGAACTGACTCATCCCAATCAACTGCACGGTCTATCTATTAACCAATTGCAACAGATTGCGCGACAAATTCGAGAAAAACATTTAGAAACAGTCGCCACCAGTGGCGGCCACCTCGGTCCAGGATTAGGCGTAGTAGAACTAACCATTGGATTGTACCAAACCTTAGACCTAGACCGCGATAAAGTTATTTGGGATGTCGGCCATCAAGCCTATCCTCACAAATTGATCACCGGTCGTTACGATCGCTTCCACACTTTACGGCAAAAAGACGGCGTTGCAGGCTATCTCAAACGCTGCGAAAGTAAATTTGACCATTTTGGAGCCGGACACGCTTCTACAAGCATTTCCGCAGGTTTAGGCATGGCATTAGCGCGAGACATGAAAGGCGAAAACTTTAAAGTTGTAGCCGTAATTGGTGACGGCGCATTAACTGGAGGAATGGCCCTAGAAGCGATTAACCACGCCGGCCATTTACCCAAGACTAACTTATTAGTAGTTCTCAACGATAACGAGATGTCAATTTCCCCCAATGTCGGCGCAATTCCTCGTTATCTTAACAAAATGCGTCTCAGCGGTCCAGTACAATTTATCAAAGATAATTTGGAAGAACAATTTAAGCATATTCCCTTTGTTGGCGAAACTTTTACCCCAGAAATGGAACGCTTAAAAGAAGGGATGAAACGGTTAGCAGTACCGAAAGTTGGTGCGGTAATTGAAGAATTGGGATTTACCTATATGGGACCAGTAGATGGTCACAATTTGGAAGAGTTAATAGCCACTTTCAAACAAGCACATACCATACATGGACCAGTATTAGTTCATGTGGTAACGGTGAAAGGCAAAGGATATGCGATCGCCGAAAAAGATCAAGTAGGCTATCACGCCCAAAACCCCTTTAACCTAGCCACCGGCAAAGCCATTCCCTCTAGTAAACCTAAACCCCCCGCTTACTCAAAAGTTTTTGCCCACGCCTTAATTAAACTAGCAGAAGATAACCCCAAAATTGTCGCTATTACTGCGGCAATGGCAACCGGAACAGGATTGGACAAATTTCACGAAAAACTGCCAAAACAATACATTGATGTCGGCATTGCCGAACAACACGCCGTCACCTGTGCCGCTGGTTTAGCCTGCGAAGGAATGCGCCCCGTAGTCGCAATTTATTCCACCTTTTTACAACGGGCTTATGACCAAATAATTCACGATGTTTGCATCCAAAACTTACCAGTTTTCTTCTGTTTAGATCGGGCGGGAATAGTTGGTGCTGACGGACCAACCCATCAAGGAATGTACGATATTTCTTATCTGCGGTGTCTGCCAAATATGGTATTAATGGCTCCCAAAGATGAAGCAGAATTGCAGCGAATGATTGTAACTGGCATTAATTATACTGCGGGTCCAATTGCCATGCGTTATCCTCGTGGCAATGGTTACGGCGTTCCTTTAATGGAAGAAGGATGGGAAGAATTGCCGATTGGGAAAGCAGAAATCCTCCGTCAAGGCGATGATGTACTAATACTGGGATACGGTTCAATGGTACAATCAGCGATGCAGGCGGCGGGAATTTTAAGCGAACATGGAATTGAATCAACTGTCATTAATGCCCGTTTTGCTAAACCTTTGGATGAGGAATTAATCTTACCTTTAGCTCAAAAAATTGGGCGCGTAGTTACTTTGGAAGAAGGCTGTATTATTGGCGGTTTTGGTTCGGCGGTGGCAGAATCTTTGATGGAGCGCAATATACTTGTACCAGTAATGCGAATTGGCGTGCCGGATGTGTTAGTAGATCATGCTACTCCTGAGCAATCTTTTACCGAATTAGGGTTAAATCCATCGCAAATTGCCGATCGCGTGCGGGGGACTTTTAGCGCTAAGTTGTCAACAGTTAGCGTGTAGTTAGGAATAGAAATTAAATAATTAGCTTGTTTGTAGTAAGCGCAAAGAGCGCTAAAGCGCTTACTACGAACAAATCATCAAATTATTTAATTTTCATTCCTTAGTTATAATTGTAACGCCACCCTTTGGGCGGCCTTACAGCAATTAATAATCAGAATAGCAGCAAATCCAATGATTGAAACCTTACAAACCCAACTCTATGAAATCGCGCAATTTGCTAACGCCCTCGTTAAAACTCAATTAACACACCTTAGCGCTATCAGTATCGGCATCATATTTCTGGCAGGATTGCTTACCAGTTTAACCCCCTGTATGCTTTCCATGCTACCCATCACGATTGGCTACATCGGCGGCTATGAAGCCAAAAGCCGAGTGCAAGCTGCCGCCCAATCTACTTGGTTTTCTTTGGGATTAGCGACAACCCTTGCAGGCTTAGGTATCTTAGCATCATTAGCCGGCAAAGTTTACGGTCAAATTGGCATAGGATTACCGATTATTGTCAGTATTATTGCTATTTTAATGGGGCTAAATTTACTCGAAGCTTTACCTTTACAATTACCATCTTTTGATGCCGCAAATTGGATCTCTAAAGACTTACCTGCTGGTGTAAGATCCTATTTACTGGGATTAACTTTTGGGTTAGTTGCTTCTCCCTGTAGCACCCCAGTTTTAGCGACATTATTAGCCTGGGTTTCTACCACAGGTGATACAATTTTAGGTGCAGTATTGCTGCTATCCTACACCGCTGGCTATGTCGCTCCTCTAATATTAGCAGGAACTTTTACTGCAAGTATTAAAAAGCTGTTAGAATTACGTAAATGGTCGAGTTGGATTACCCCAGTTAGCGGTGCTTTGTTAGTAGGATTTGGTGTTTTCTCGCTGCTATTGCGTTTAACACCAGTTACTTAAAAAACCGCTATATATGGCGAAGGTGGAGAATGCCATTTGCCCCTACTAAATATAGAGGTACTGCGTAAGGAATGAAAAATAAATAACTTGACGATCTTCGTAGTAAGCGCAAAGAGCGCTCTTTGCGCTTACTACAAACAAGCACAATCATCAATTACCAATTACCAATGTCTGAAGAAAATTTATTTCTATCTAAACTCTCAAATTGGGTAAATCTGCCGCAAAAATTTTTCCGTAGGGAGTTATTACCTGTAATCGCGGATTTACGGTTAGCAATTATTCTATTACTTGCGATCGCAGTTTTTAGTATCAGCGGTACTGTCATCGAACAAGGTCAATCTGTAGAATTTTACCAAACTAACTATCCAGAAAATCCTGCCTTGTTTGGCTTTTTAACCTGGAAAGTATTACTAATTATTGGTTTAGATCGTGTCTATCATACTTGGTGGTTTTTGTCAATTCTAATTTTATTTGGAACTAGCTTAACCGCTTGCACATTTACCAGACAATTTCCTGCATTAAAATCTGCCCGTAACTGGAAATTCTACGACGAACCGAAACAGTTTGAAAAGTTAGCTTTAAGTGCAGAATTAACTACACCTTCCCTAAATTCTTTAGAGCAAATATTGCAAAAACGTAACTATCGCGTTTTTCGAGAAGGTAATACAATTTATGCTCGAAAGGGAATCATTGGTAAGATTGGACCAATTATCGTTCACGCCAGTATGCTGATTATTTTAGCAGGGGCAATTGTCGGAATGATGACTGGATTTATTGCTCAAGAAATGATCCCTAGCGGGCAATTATTTCAAATTAGAAATATCGTTGATGCTGGACCTTGGGCTAAGGGGCAAATACCCAAAGATTGGGGATTGCGAGTTAATCGTTTTTGGATAGATTATACTCCCGATGGAAATATCGATCAATTCTATTCAGATTTGTCGGTTTTGGATAATGAGGGTAAAGAAGTTGACAGACAGACAATTCACGTTAATAAGCCGCTAAAATATCGGGGTGTTACTCTTTATCAAGCGGATTGGTCGATCGATTCTGTGCGACTGAGAGTTAATAATAGTCCCATTTTACAGTTACCAATGGCTTTATTAGACACTCAAGGAAGGGGGCGTATTTGGGGAACTTGGATTCCAACTAAGGCGGATTTAAGTGAAGGAATTTCTTTGGTGACAAATGATTTACAAGGAACTCTTTTAGTTTATGGTAATGATGGCAATTTATTGACGACGATTCGGACGGGAATGGCGACAGAAATTAATGGTGTGATGTTAACAATTGAGGAGATTGTGGGGAGTACGGGATTGCAAGTTAAAGCCGATCCGGGGATTCCCATCGTTTATACTGGCTTTGGTTTGCTGATGTTGAGCGTGTTGATGAGTTATGTGTCTCATTCGCAGATTTGGGCGCTACAAAAAAGCGATCGCCTTTTTGTTGGTGGGCGAACAAATCGGGCGCAAGTTAGTTTTGAAAGAGAGATTTGTGAGATTTTGGATAAGTTAACAGAGGAAGAAAAAGGAGATGCGATCGCACCTAACTCTTTAGAAACATCAAAACTAATTGTATAGCAACTTCCGTAGGAGCGAAGCATTCCCGGAGTAAATCTCTCGTTAGAAAATTGTTAAATTCATTAGTCCTCTTCAGAGGACTTGATCTTTGAGACAGGGGTTTTAACCCCTGTCGGATTAAGGGTTTGGCGTTAAGTTGACACCAATGCACCCAGCTAAATTACCAACTCGCCATCACCTCACGAGCAGCAGCCAAAGTCCGCTCAATATCCTCATCAGAGTGAGCAACCGAAGTAAATCCCGCCTCAAATTGCGAAGGAGCAAGATAAATTCCCCGCTCTAACATTCCTCGATGAAAACGGCTAAACTTACCTAAATCCGACTTCTTAGCATCCTCATAATTGTGAACTGGACCGGCAGTAAAAAATAAACCAAACATCGCACTAATTTGGCCGCCACAAGCAGCAACTCCCGCTTCCTTCGCAATTTTTAGCAAGCCTTCTGAAAGCTTTTTCGTCATCTTATCCAACTGCTCATAAGTCCCTGGTTTTTGCAACAATTCCAAAGTTTTAATCCCCGCAGTCATCGCCAAAGGATTACCAGAAAGCGTCCCCGCTTGATACATTGGCCCCGAAGGAGCAACCATTGCCATAATATCTTTGCGACCACCATAAGCACCCACTGGTAAACCACCACCAATGATTTTACCCAGAGTTGTTAAGTCAGGAATAACGCCAAATTTTTGTTGAGCACCGCCATAAGCAATGCGAAAACCAGTCATTACTTCATCAAAAACTAACAGTGCTTTATGTTCCTTAGTAATCTCCCGCAAGCCTTCCAAAAAGCCAGCATCGGGCGCAATAAATCCAGCATTACCAACAACTGGTTCCAGAATTACGCCTGCGATTTCCCCAGGATTGGCCGCAAAAAGTGCCTTAACAGCTTCTAAGTCATTGTAGGGAGCATTTAAAGTGTTACTGGTGACAGATTTAGGAACCCCAGGAGAATCTGGTAAACCTAAAGTAGCAACGCCAGAACCGGCTTTCACCAAGAACATATCGGCGTGACCGTGATAGCAACCTTCAAATTTAATGATTTTATCGCGTCCGGTAAAAGCTCTCATTAGGCGGGAAACGGCCATACAAGCTTCCGTGCCAGAGTTGACAAAACGCACCATTTCGATAGAAGGAACGGCATCAATTACCATTTCTGCTAGTACATTTTCCAGTGCTGAAGGTGCGCCAAAACTCGTACCATTTTCTAGGGAGTCCCGCAGGGCGCTAATAACTTCAGGATGGGCGTGGCCGCAGATGGCGGGACCCCAAGTACCTACGTAGTCGATGTATTGATTGCCATCGACATCCCAGATGTAGGCTCCTTTGACTTTATCAAAAACGATGGGTTGTCCGCCAACGGATTTGAAGGCGCGGACTGGGGAACTCACGCCTCCCGGCATTAATTTTTGGGCGGCGGCGAAAATTTCTTCTGATTTGGTTGTTTTTAAGGTACTAGAAACCAAAGTTTACTCCTGAATGAATGTTTTTCGTGACTAAAATGCTTGAATAGCAGTTTGAGGACGGTGTTGAAAAGGGATAAGAAAAACTATATTAGCCGATCTTCTCGTATAGGCCAATCGTTAGCAATTTCTTTTGGAAAGATTTAGGATATCTTGCCTTCTGGCGGGAGTTACGTTAAAGGATGATATTCTAAGAAGTCAGCCCTTTTTTTAAAGTCTCTAATTATGTCTGCTCCTGATTTAGCTGTTTTGAGTCAGTCTATCCCTGTTGAGAAAATTTGTTATAACGAGCAGGGTTTAGTGCCTGCGATCGTGCAAGATTATTTGGATGGTACGGTGTTGATGATGGCATGGATGAGTCGGGAATCGCTACAAAAGACTCTGGAAACTGGACAAACTTGGTTTTGGAGTCGTTCTCGCGGAGAGTTGTGGCATAAGGGTGCTACTTCCAGTCACGTTCAGAATATTAAATCAGCGCGTTATGACTGCGATAGCGATGCTTTGCTGTTTATGGTGGAACAGGTGGGAGATATTGCTTGTCATACGGGGGAAAGGAGTTGTTTTCATCAGGTGGATGGGGAAGTTATTGCACCACCGGCGGATGTTTTGTCTCAGTTGTTTGAGGTGATTTGCGATCGCCGCGATCGACCAATAGAAACATCATACACCTGTAAGTTATTTGCAGGTGGGGATAATAAAATTCTTAAAAAAATTGGGGAAGAATCAGCGGAGGTAGTGATGGCTTGTAAGGATGATGATAAAGATGGCATAGCTTCTGAAGTTGCCGATTTATTATATCATACTTTGGTAGCATTGGCTTATCATCAAGTTGATTTGAGGGCGGTTTATCGGAAATTGGCCGAACGCCGAAAGTGATTATTTGTTAACTGTTATTTGTTAACTGTTATTTGTTAACTGTTATTTGTAACTGTTAACAACCAATAACCAATAACCAATAACCAATAACCAATAACCAATAACCAATAACAAAATATGCAAGTCCAACTTAAACAAATCATCGTCCCCCCCGGCCAACAACTCCTAATGACCGATGTCAGTTGGCAAATGTACGAACAACTGTTAGAAGAGTATGCTGAAAAACGGGGGGCGCGGATTAATTACAGTCAAGGAGTCTTAGAAATTATGGTTCCATTACCAGAACATGAAGATAATAAAATTATCATCAGCAATTTGGTAGAAATTTTGCTAGAAGAACTAGACATTGAATTTAGAAATCTCGCTTCTACTACGTTTAAAAGCGAAATAATGCAACAAGGATTAGAAGCCGATAGCTGTTTTTATATCGAAAATGAAGCAATAGTTCGAGGTAAAAAACGCATTGATTTAACTGTAGAACCGCCCCCAGATTTAGCCATTGAAATTGACATTACCTCTCGCACCCGGTTCAATAATTATCAAGCATTAGTAGTCAAAGAACTATGGCGGTTTAACGGCACAAAATTAGAAATTAATGTGCTGCAAGCAGGGCAATATATACAGGTTACTGAAAGCCCTCATTTTCCAATGTTGCCATTACTTAATCAGGTGATTCCCCAGTATTTAGAACAAAGTAAAGTTGAGGGAAGAAATAAAACAATGAAAGCTTTTCGCGCGTGGGTGAGGACACAAATTGAAGAAAGATAGTCACGACTACGCAAAGCAATCTGATTTTTCTGATAGGACTTACTGGGACCACAGAAACCGGGTTTTTTAGAGAATCTGTGGGTCTGGGCGAAGTATTTTCATAAAAAAACCCGGTTTCTTTGGTTGGGTGCGTAAGTCCTGTCTGATATAATTCAGATATAATCTAGTTACAACAAATGTAAAGTGGCTTCTTCCAAATTCTGTGAGAACTGACACAATTTTTTATCAACTTTTTCAAACTTTACCTAGTGTATTGTTTGAACTCATCGGTGCATCTCCATCTCTAGCTGAAGGCTATCAATTTACGTCAAAAGAAGTTAAAGAATTAGCCCGCCGCTTTGATGGGATATTTTTGCCCCCAGAAGGTAAAACCGACACACTAATTTATTTCGTTGAAGTAGAGTTCCAGAAAAAAGATGACTTTTACTGGCGCTTTTTTACCGAAATATTCGTTTATTTAGGTCAATATAAACCAGAACAGGATTGGCGTGCGGTGGCAATATTTGCCAGTCGTAGTTTCGATCCTGGCATACCGAGGCCTTATCAGCGATTTTTCACCCATGAAAATTTAGGTTTTTCTCCACTGTTACAACGGATTTATTTAGATGAGTTAGGAGAACCTGCTAATCTATCCTTAGAATTGGGGATGGTAAAATTAGTGGTAGAGGATGACGAAAATGCTGTTGAGCAAGCTAGGGAATTAATTGGCAAAGTAAGCCAAGATATTTCTGATGCCGCTCTGAAGCAAAAAGTTGTAGGATTGATAGAGACGATTATGGTCTATAAATTACCGCAGTTTAGTCGCCAGGAGATAGAAGCCATGTTCGGATTACAGGAGTTAAAACAGACCAGGTATTTTCAAGAAGTGAGGGCTGAAGCTAAAGAGGAAGGCAAACTTGAAGGTAAACTTGAAGGCAAACTTGAAGGTAAACTTGAAGGCAAACTTGAAGGTAAACTTGAAGGCAAACTTGAGTCAGTTCCTCGGTTGTTAGCACTTGGTTTGAGTGTGGAACAAATTGCTCAAGCTTTAGAGTTGGATGTTCAAGTAGTAAGTAAAGCAATGACGGAAAACTGAAACTATTAAGGATTTGGCAGTCGTAATTTTTAGTAACGCCACTATCACAGTGGCGTTATACCAATTCTCTAAATTAATACTACAGTCTTCGGGGCGGGTTTTTGATTTTGGCGAATTGCGGTGATTGTTGGCGAACCCGCCCCTACAAATTTTATGTAATAGACCTCTTGCGAAAGTCTCAGGCGATCGCTAATTTAGTCTTTAAAGAAAGTTCATAATTATAAATCCCAGCGATCAAATTAAATCTTAATCCGAAGCGTTTTCTTCGATTCCGATATCTTGATGAAAGTATCCTAAATATATTTAAACATGGTTAGAATTAACCGCCACATTAATCTTAGAGTTATATGCCGGGAACGTTAGTCAATTCTTGGAATATAATCAATTAATTATCCCAGAAGGAGTGCGATCGCACCTCGATCGACAATGGCAAAAATTAGCGCCAACCGAACAAACCATCATGTTACAATTAGCCCAAGAAACCGCCCCCATTAGTATCTCTAAAATCAGTCATAAAATTGACATGATAGCGACGGAATCAATTAATAGTATATTATCCTTAAAAAGGATATTATCCTTAAAAATGCGATTTTTACTGGAAACAGAAACCACAGAAAATGGTAATTTTATCAGTTTAACCCCCATTTTAAAAGAATACATTAAAAATCGTTATTTGCTCAAGTCTATAACAACTAACAGTTAACAGTTAACAGTTAACAATTAAGATTTATGTACAACCACCGGCGTTCCCACATCGGTCCAATCAAACAGCCATTTAGCATGATTAACTGCCACATTTGTACAACCATGAGTAACAGGATTGCCAAACAAATTATGCCAATAAGCCCCATGAATTGCATTACCACCATCGTAATACATCGTATAAGGAACGTCGGGTACATCGTAGTCTTCTCCAGTCATTCTCGCAATGCGATACTTAGTTTGAATTGCAAAAGTCCCTACACGGGTAGGAGTTGACGACTTACCCGTAGAAACAATAACCGCATAGACAGCCTTATTCCCTTCCCAAGCTACCAAACGCTGTGTCGATAAATCAATCTCAATCCATCGCTGATTGGATTGTTGTAACTGCATAATTCTATGGGCAATTTTGTTGTGTATTTCGTTAGCTATTGCAGGATTTGATACACCACAAAAAGCCGAAATACTCAAAGCAGTACAAGCAAAGAAGGTTAGACTGTGACGTAACAAAATTGAGTTAATAATGTTGAGCATTGTTTATCCCTCCAAAGTTGTAAGTAAATCCACTTAATTAAACGTAAAATACGGATGACTAAAACCTGACTTTCTAAGTCTTCTTCCTTCTATTTAGCATCTTCATTTTAACTTTTTAACAAGATTCTGAGCCAACTGTGCGATCGCATCCCAATCTGCATTTTCCACTAACTGTTTAGGAAATAGATCCCCCGATAAACCTACCGCGATCGCGCCTGCATCAATAAACATTTTAGCATTTGTTAACTTCACACCACCAGTAGGAATCAAGGGAATATGACCAAGAGGCACTTGCAAAATTTTTATGTAATTAGCACCCCCAAGTGAGGAGATAGGAAACACCTTAACACAACTTGCTCCTGCTTGCCATGCGTTAACAATTTCTGTAGGAGAAAAAGCACCCGGAATAATCGGCACACCTGCGTTAACTGCTGCTTTAATCATCGCTACATCAGTGTGGGGAGTAAAGAGAAATTGAGCGCCGCACTCAATCGCTTGGTGTAGCTGATCTAAGTTTAATAGCGTACCAGTACCAATTGTCAAGTCAGGTAATTCCGATCGCAATTCAGCAATTAACTCAGGTGCGCGATTGCTATTCCAGGTAATTTCAATTAACTGAATTCCTCCCTTGGCGATCGCTTTCGCCATCAGCGATCCGAGATCCTTTTTTGCGGAACGAATAACCGCAATTGCCCGGTGTTTCCTAAGTATTTTCAACCAAGATTCTCGATTCATGCTAGTTTATTATAATAATATACATACCTAATTTGGAAAAACAGAAATATGGAAAACTATACCAATGGCTCAATAATTAACCATTCTCTCTCTGTTAAATCGGTCGAATATGACATAATCTTTTCGTCGAATCAGGATTATTTACTGACAAGAGCTTATCGCGGCGTTGTCACCTTCCGCGATCGCGATCGCAGATCGTTATTATAACTTGATGAGGGAAAAGTTATCATGGTGAGGCTGGCGCTCATGCTGAAAAGATTAGCGATTGCTGCGATCGCATAGATCCCAAATGGGTTCTATAAGTCTACTTTATCACCATAAGTACGGGAGAGCCAAATTCGAGAATGAAACAGCCCTGGGTTAAAACCCCTGTCGGACTAAGGGTTTTACCTTAATTTGACACTAATGCCCTCTTCCTTCTTCCTTCTTCCTTCTTCCCTCTTTCCACAATCAGTTACAATTACGTTAAGATAAATTAACATAAATTAGAAACCCCAAGTCCCAGCGACTGAAAACATAGGAGGATAGACCCCGGTGAATAAACGGTGGAGAAACGCAGGCCTGTACGCATTACTAGCTATCGTCGTCATAGCCTTAGCCACAGCATTCTTTGACAAACCAACCCAAAACAGACAAGTCTGGAAATATAGTCAATTTATTGAGCAAGTTGAGAGCAAAAGGGTAGAAAAAGTAAGTATAAATGCCGATCGGACTAGAGCTCTAGTCACGTCTCAGGATGGTACTAAGGTGCTCGTCAACTTGCCTAATGACCCAGATTTGATTAATATCCTCACCAGCAATGGCGTAGATATTTCAGTTTTACCGGCGAATGACGAAGGCTTTTGGCTCAAAGCCATGAGCAGCCTGTTCTTCCCCATCTTACTCTTAGTTGGATTGTTCTTTCTATTGCGGCGGGCCCAAAATGGACCGGGTTCTCAAGCGATGAACTTTGGTAAATCGAAAGCCAGAGTGCAAATGGAGCCCCAAACTCAGGTGACTTTCGGGGATGTGGCCGGTATTGAACAAGCCAAATTAGAACTGTCGGAAGTTGTGGACTTCCTGAAAAATGCCGATCGCTTTACCGCAGTTGGCGCGAAAATTCCTAAAGGCGTGCTGTTAGTCGGTCCTCCCGGAACCGGTAAAACCTTACTCGCTAAGGCCGTTGCTGGTGAAGCTGGCGTTCCTTTCTTCTCGATCTCCGGTTCTGAGTTTGTGGAAATGTTCGTGGGTGTGGGTGCTTCTCGCGTCCGCGATTTGTTTGAACAAGCCAAATCTAACGCGCCTTGCATTGTATTTATTGATGAAATTGATGCCGTTGGTCGTCAGCGGGGTGCGGGTTTAGGCGGTGGTAACGATGAACGGGAACAAACCCTCAACCAGTTACTAACTGAGATGGATGGTTTTGAGGGCAATACTGGCATCATTATTATTGCTGCTACTAACCGCCCGGATGTACTTGATTCGGCATTGTTACGTCCAGGTCGTTTTGACCGCCAAGTAGTGGTCGATCGCCCTGATTATGCGGGTCGTTTGGAAATTCTCAATGTCCACGCTCGCGGTAAAACTTTGTCTAAGGATGTGGATTTGGATAAAATTGCCCGCCGGACTCCTGGGTTCACCGGTGCAGATTTGTCTAATTTGCTGAATGAGGCGGCTATTTTGGCGGCGCGGCGCAATTTGACGGAAATCTCGATGGATGAGGTTAATGATGCGATCGATCGGGTGCTGGCTGGCCCTGAGAAGAAAGACCGGGTAATGAGCGAAAAGCGCAAAACCTTAGTAGCTTATCACGAAGCAGGTCACGCTTTGGTGGGTGCTTTGATGCCTGATTATGACCCAGTACAGAAGATTAGCATTATCCCTCGCGGTCGTGCCGGTGGTTTGACTTGGTTTACGCCGAGTGAGGATCGGATGGATTCTGGCCTTTATTCCCGTTCTTATCTGCAAAATCAGATGGCGGTGGCTTTAGGTGGTCGGATTGCTGAAGAGATTGTCTTCGGTGAGGAAGAGGTGACTACTGGCGCGTCGAACGATCTACAGCAGGTGACTCGCGTGGCCAGACAAATGGTGACTCGATTCGGGATGAGCGATCGCCTGGGTCCGGTGGCTTTGGGCCGTCAGCAAGGGAATATGTTTATGGGGCGGGATATCATGGCGGAACGCGATTTCTCGGAAGAGACAGCGGCGACGATTGATGATGAAGTCCGTATGTTGGTCGATCAAGCTTATC
The DNA here is from genome assembly GCA_001698425.1 of Oscillatoriales cyanobacterium USR001. Lineage (GTDB taxonomy): Bacteria > Cyanobacteriota > Cyanobacteriia > Cyanobacteriales > Microcoleaceae > Kamptonema. Next base: position 34,803 of record MBRE01000019.1, read on the forward strand.
ACCGCGCTAAGGATGTGTTGGTTGGTAATCGTCACGTCCTTGATAAGTTGGCTGATATTTTGGTTGACAAGGAAACTGTTGATGCTGATGAATTGCAGCAGTTGTTGGCGACTAATGATGTCAAGATGGCGACGATCGCGTAATTAATTTCGCGTAATTAATTTGAGATTTGCGATCGCATTTAGGATTTTAAGTTAGGGTAATTCCGGCTTCGGGATTACCCTAATTTTTTTTGAATAGCGCGATCGCTCTTTTTATACCATTTCTAAAAAAGTTTTCAACAATTTGGGCAGATACAAGGGGCGGGTTCGCCTGAATATAAATCTACCCACCCAAATATCTAGGGCTTGCTGAAGCAGTTGCAAAAGTAAACACTGTATGAGTTGTGTGACTCTAAAAAGGTGTAAGAGTGCAAGAAAAACAGGTATAATGACTCAAAACCCGTACATCACCATTGCGAT
>MBRE01000020.1 GCA_001698425.1 Oscillatoriales cyanobacterium USR001
AGTTATACCATTTCTAAAAAAGTTTGCAACAGTTTGGGTAGGGGCGGGTTCGCCAACAATCACCGCAATTCGTCAAAATCTTCAAAAACCCGCCCCGAAAACTGTAGTATTAATTTAGAGAATTAGTATTACTTTAGTCTTTGATGCTGAGATATCCCGGCTGATTTTTAACTCTTTCAATCCAAGCTTGAATCGCCGGAAAACCCGCCAAATCAAACCCACCTTCGTCAGCGACATGAGTATAAGCAAACAATCCAATGTCAGCAATAGTATAGCGATCGCCTACAAAAAACTGATACTTTTCTAAATGTCTTTCCATCACACCTAAAGCCGCATAACCAGGTTCGCGTTTTTGATTAAGTGCTTCTCGGTATTCATCAGCCTTACCTAGAATACTTATCCAAAATCTCGAAGTAGCAATAAAAGGTTCATGGCTATATTGCTCAAAAAATAACCACTGCATTACTTGAGCGCGTTCTAACTTATCCATCGGAAAAAATGCCGTTTCTTCACTTAAGAAAAACATGATTGCATTTGACTCAAATAGAAATTGATTCTCAGCAATTTCTAACACTGGAATGCGACCATTAGGATTTTTTTGCAAAAAATCAGCAGTCCGACTTTCACCTTTCAAAATATCAATCTCGATGCGTTCAAAGGGAATCCCTAGCTGTGTCAAAAGCAAACGGATTTTATAGCAATTGCCAGAAGATGAAAATTCGTATAGTCGCAGCATAGAATCCCAATAGTAATGGTGGCTGATTAATATCATATCATAGGTGATGTTTTCTCTCAAAGCCTGCCACTTCCGACAAAGTGTAAAGCGGTCGATCTTTTACTTCCTCATAAATGCGCCCTATGTATTCACCCAAAATTCCAATACTCACTAACTGTACCGCACCTAAAAAGAAAATTGCCATTAAAATAGTGGCAAAACCAGTTAATACTGAAGATGAATAAAAAATTCGCCAATATAAAACCAAAAGCCCCATAAAAATTGAAACAAAAGCCGCAAATAATCCTAGATATGTAGATAATCTCAGCGGCACTTTTGAAAAAGATACTAAGCCATTGACAGCCAAGCCTAAAGATTTAGTAAAAGTGTATTTAACATCACCAGCAAAACGAGGATCGCGTTCAAATTTAACTGCTGTTTGTTTAAAACCAATCCAAGCTCTTAATCCTCGAATATAGCGGTTACGCTCTGGCATTTTATTGAGAATATCAACCACGCAGCGATCCATTAAGCAAAAATCTCCTGTATCGGTGGGAATTTCCACATCTGCTAAATGCCGTAAAATGCGATAATATATGTAAGCTGGCATTCGCTTAAACCAACTTTCTTGGCGGCGTTGAGTGCGTTGGGCGTAAACTACTTGATAACCGAGTTTCCACTGTTCGATCATATCAAAAATTAACTCTGGTGGGTCTTGTAAATCGCCATCAAGTATTATGACTACTTGACCGCGTGCAAAGTTTACGCCGGCGGTGACGGCGATTTGATGACCGAAGTTACGGGCAAAACTAAGATAACAAATTCGGGAGTCTTTTTGGTGAAGTTCGCGGATGATTGTTAAGGAGCGATCGCGGCTACCATCATTGATTAAAATTAATTCAACTTGTCCATCCATTCTATCCATAACTGCGCCGATCCGCCGATATAATTCAGGAAGGGTTTGTTCTTCGTTATAAATAGGAATAACTAAGGAATATTGCGGCTGCATAAAATTATTGATGAGTTATAATGATAATTATTATAAGCTGAATTGCTATTTAATCTGAAAACACTGTTCCTACTGTGGCGCTTAATTATGTCAACAAACAAACTGCGCTGAAATATGAGATTGATCTTATACTTTGGTTAAGAACATAATTTTTACTCGGCGTTAATTCCCTTGACAATCAGATCAAAATTTGCTATGCCACATTTTTTGCCGCAAAGACTTGTAGTATCCATTACCACATTCTTACTCGTTTTATCAGTTTGGGCGATCGCACCCGCAGCCCTTGCCTACGACAACCCCGATTTATTACCGACAGTTCAAACACCGATTATCGATTTAGCCAAAATCCTCACTCCAATTCAAGAACAGAACTTAGCAAAAGATTTAGAACAGTTTGAAGCTGAAACGGGCTGGAAACTAAGAGTTTTGACTCAATATGACCGCACCCCTGGTCGCGCGGTAAAAAGTTATTGGGGGCTAGATGATAAAAGCGTATTGCTGGTTGCCGATCAACGCGGTGGCAATCTGCTAAATTTTAATGTCGGGGACTCTCTTTATCCTTTACTGCCCCGCACGTTTTGGGTGGAGTTGCAAACTCGCTTCGGCAATCAGTTTTTTATCCGAGACAATGGTGAAGACCAATCGATCGTTCAGTCTTTAGCCTCAATTGAACTTTGTTTGCGTCAGAATGGTTGCCGTGTGGTTCCAGGTTTACCGGAAGAACAATGGATTTTGACTTTGATTAGCTCGTTAATTGGCGGCATAGTCTGCGGATTTGCGGCTATTCCGCGTAAACCAGGAGGCCCGATTGCTTGGCAGTGGGCGCTGATTTTTTCTCCGCTGTGGGGCATTTTGTTTGTTGCCTTCGGTATTGGGCCAGTGGTGTCTCGAACTTCTGAATGGCTACCGCTACTGCGGAATGTGGCGGCTTTTCTGATTGGGGCGTTGGTGGCTTTTCTGACTCCGACAATTAACCATTCAGCTTCAGAAAATTGATGCGTCTTTATAATTACGAAGGATCGATTGCAAAACCTGATAAGCTGATATGTGAAATCTGAGAGGCGATCGCTATTCAAATGGAATGGCACGTAACCGATGCCCAAAGTCTGGGAATAATCGATCGCGAAATTGGCGATCATGTCTTGTCACCGGCGGAGTACGAAATTGTCCGCCGGGTAATTTATACTACGGCTGACTTTGAATACAAGTCTCTGATCCGTTTTTCTGACCACGCTTTGCAAGCGGGGGCGGCTGCATTGGCAGCGAGAACAACAATAGTGGTAGATGTGCCAATGGTGCAGGTGGGGATTACGCCCCAGATTCAAAGCACTTTTGCGAATCCAGTTTATTGTTCGATGGAGGCTTTAACTCGGCCTCAGAAGGAAAAAACCCGTGCGGCTTGGGGAATTGAAACTTTGGCCAGGCGCTATCCAGAGGGAATTTTTGTGGTAGGTCAGGCTCAAACGGCGCTGTCGGCGCTGGTGGATTTGATTGAGGCTGAGGAAATTCGACCTGCTTTGGTAATTGGTACGCCTTCCGGTTTTGTGGGGGTGGATGTGGCTAAGTCACGGCTCCATGATTCAATGATTCCTCATATTCGGATTGAGGGACGCAAGGGTTCTGCGGTGGTGGCGGTGGCGATCGTTAATGGTTTGGTAGATTTAGCATGGCAAGCTTATGGTCAAGAGGGGAATAATTTGGGTTAAAGGTTAGGGAAAAAGGATCGAGGCCCATACCAGATGGATTCTACGGTTTGAGCGATCGCGATCGCCTCACCTCGCCTATCCCCGCGCAATTCCCCATTCTGTAACACTGTAACATGACCCAACTTCCTACCCAAACGCGATTCACTCTTACCATACCAATGCACGTAAGCACCCCTAATTTGTGCCAGTTTTTCCCGCTTAACTAAATAGTCAGAATCAGCATTCTCATACCCTAAAAGATTGACCATAATTGCACTGTCGCAATTAAGGGAAGTTTTACCTAAAGGGAGTTGACAAACTGCTCGCAGATGTTGTTCAAATTGGGAAGTTTCGCAAGCATCAATAGTGAAATGTCCAGAATTATGGGTGCGGGGTGCAATTTCATTGACTAATATTTGGTCATTCTTAGTTAAAAATAATTCAATGCCAAAAATGCCGACAGCTTGTAAACTATTGAGGAGAGAATGCGCGATCGCCTCCACCTGTTTCTCTACTTCTAAACTAACATCAGCCGGAGCAATTACCCGCCGACAAACTTGATTTTCCTGTTGCGTTTCAACTATGGGATAAATTGCCACTTCCCCCGTCACAAAACGAGCCGCAATTACCGCTAATTCTCGCTCAAAAGGCACAAATTCTTCTAACAACAATAGCTGATTTCCTAATTTAGCTAAAATTGAGTTTAAACTCGCTTCATCCTTAATAATAAACGTACCTTGACCATCATAACCGTGACGACGAGCTTTGAGAACAACAGGAAAAGAAATTGGTAATTGATTTTGTTCATCTGTGCGACTATTTACCTTATTTATCATTCCCCAATCCCAAAATTTCGGCGTTGGTAAACCCAAATCTCGCAGATAACAACGTTGGTGATATTTATCCAATAAGGGAGATAAAGTTGATAAGCTAGGGCGAAAAATCACCCCCTGTTTTTCTAGGGTAGATAAAGCTTCTAAGTTAATAAATTCATTCTCAAAAGTAATCGCATCACAACGATTGGCTAATTCCGCAGTCGCCGCCACATCATCAATAGATGCTAATACAATATCCGCTGCTATTTTTGCCGCCGGATCGTTGGTGCTAGGTGTTTGAATGATTAATTTAACTCCTAATTTTGCCGCCGCATCTCCCATCATCCAGGCGAGTTGGCCGCCGCCGATGATACCGAGTCGATGGATTGTTTGAACTGCACTGACATTAACTTGGCTAACTTTCATGCCGATAAACCTACTTACTATAGTTATTATATCAGGACTTATGCTCATAAGGAATGAAAAATAAATAACTTGACGATCTGGTTCGTAGTAAGCGCTTTAGCGCTCTTTGCGCTTACTACAAACAAGTCTATCTGTGTAAGTTCGATCGCATCAGTTTGAAAAATTGATAAAGCGAGGAGACTTGACAAGTTTAAGCCCAAAATGCTACGATAAATTTAACGTTTTTCAATTCAATAATTATGAATGCTAAAGAGCAATTAGTTAAAGAGATTGAACAAGCTGATGATTCTCAAGTAGAATATCTGCTCAATCTGTTTTTATCCATGAAAAAAAGTGCTGCGGTTCAATCTGAATCAGAAGTTCAACCGATATCTACAGATGATAACGCTGAACAGGCAAATACAGACCGAAATAGCCGACCGATTTGGGAGTTATTTAACGAGTTTACCGAAAGCCTGCCCCCAGAAGCCTTTGAAGGCTTACCTGTGGATGGAGCCGCTCAACATGACCACTATCTTTATGGTTCACCAAAGCGTTACTGATGAAGGTATTATTTGCTGACTCATTTTACTGGATTGCTCTGCTCGATCCTAGTGACCAATGGCATCAAAGGGTTAAAAATTTTAATCGTAATCTGAAATCTGTGCAGTTTGTGACTACCGATGAAGTGTTAAGCGAGTTTCTTAACTTCTTTTCCGGTTACAATTCTACTATGCGACTAGGTGCTATTCGTCGAGTTAGAGATATGTTGCAAGGTCATAATGTGCAGGTTGTTCCTCAAAACCGTGAGAGATTTATTACTGGTTTGGATTTGTATGAGCAACGTCCCGATAAGGAATATAGTCTAACTGATTGTATTTCTATGCAAGTTATGAAAGCTATGGGAATTACTGAAGTTTTAACTCACGATCGCCATTTTGCCCAAGAAGGGTTTATTATATTATTTCTATAAAGGAAAATATGGCTTTTTACGTTTTACTATTGAAAGAAAAAGAGGATAATATAGGTGTTGTTTAACGTTTTGGTTCCCTTACGCTCAGACAAGGCGATTAGGATTGTAGGGGCGAAGCATTCGGGCAAAAAATCTTTGAGTAAAAGCCATAAATTATCTGCCCGAATGCTTCGCCCTACCCAGATTTATATCTTAACTACCTCGATCGAGGAGACTTGACAAACTTAAGCCCAAAATGCTAAGATGAATTTAATGTTTTTCAATTCAATAATTATGAATGCTAAAGAGCAATTAGTTAAAGAGATTGAACAAGCTGATGATTCTCAAGTAGAATATCTGCTCAATCTGTTTTTATCCATGAAAAAAAGTGCGGCGGTTCAATCTGAATCAGAAGTTCAACCGATATCTACAGATGATAACGTTGAACAGGCAAATACAGACCGCAATAGCCGACCGATTTGGGAGTTATTTATTGAGGCGGCGAATAGTTTACCACCAGAAGCCCTTGAAGGCTTACCTTGGGAATTACTGAGATTTTAACTCACGATTGCCATTTTGTCCAAGAAGGGTTTATTATATTATTTCCATAAAGGAAAATATGGCTTTTGACATTTTACTATTGAAAGAAAAAGAAGATGATACAAGTGTTGTTTACCATTTTGGTCCAGATGAAAACGATCTAGGATTATTATGGCTAGATAAATCCAGTGGAGTAGTAAAAGAACTTAAACAAACATCTGTTAACAACTCAGAAGCATTTTTCCAGAAGGCCGCAGTCAAGATTCGCCAACACTGGAAAGCCGGAGATTTCCCCGAAGAAACTTGTTGGGCATCGTGAGGGGTAAAATGCAGAAATAAAATCAGAGGTGACAATAAAGTGAAAGTTTTAGTAGTAGGAAACGGAGGCCGCGAACACGCGATCGCCACAAAACTCCTACAATCAGGCAAAATAGCACAAGTATTCTGCGCCCCCGGCAATGGCGGCACAGCATCCCTGAAAAATTGTCAAAATCTCCCCCTCCAGGTAGATGACTTTGCCGGCATGGAACAAGCCGTATTAGAGCATAAAATCTCCCTAGTCGCCGTCGGTCCCGAAGTCCCCCTCTCTTTAGGCATCGCTGACTACTTCCAACAGCGCCATATCCCCGTTTTTGGCCCCACAAAAATCGGTGCCCAAATTGAAGCGAGTAAATCCTGGGCAAAAGATTTGATGCTAGAGGCCGGTATTCCCACCGCTAAATCCGGCACATTCATCGATGCGGACTCTGCCAAAGCCTACATCGCCACCCAAGGAGTGCCCATCGTCGTCAAAGCTGACGGGCTCGCAGCGGGTAAAGGTGTAACAGTTGCTACCACCGTAGAAATGGCTGAAAGTGCCATAGATGCGATTTTTAGTGGCGAATTTGGCAAAGATAACACTCGCGCCGTAGTTGAAGAATTTTTAAGCGGCCAAGAAGTCTCAATCCTAGCTCTGACCGATGGTTTGACCATCGTACCACTGTTACCCGCTCAAGATCATAAGGCGATCGGCGATGGCGACACAGGCCCAAATACCGGAGGGATGGGAGCCTACGCCCCTGCGCCCATCGTCACACCCGCCCTCATGTCGCGGATTCAGACAGAAATTTTACAGCCAACCTTGACAACTTTACAAAAACGTGGTATTGACTACCGGGGCGTACTTTACGCGGGATTAATGATTTCCCCAGAAGGCGAACCCAAGGTTTTAGAGTTTAACTGTCGGTTTGGCGATCCAGAAACTCAACCAATTTTGTCCCTGTTAGAAACTCCCTTGGAAGACATATTATTAGCTTGTTGTCAACAGCGCTTAGGCCAATTACCCCCTCTAAATTGGAAATCGGGGGCGGCTGTTTGCGTCGTGCTGGCCGCTGGCGGCTATCCCGGCGTTTATGAAAAAGGCAAAGTAATTACAGGAATTGAGCAAGCTGAACAACTAGGAACAACAGTTTTTCATGCGGGGACGCGGCTACAAGAGCAATTACTTACCGACGGAGGGCGCGTCTTAGGTGTAACAGCCTGGGGTGCAGATTTTGAGGAAGCTATCTCAAAAGCTTACGCAGCAGTAGATTGCATCAATTTTGAGGGGGCTTACTGTCGCCGCGACATTGGCCATCGAGCCAGAAAAAGTTAAAAATTAATAATTAATAATTAATAATGTAACAATGAAGTTTGGATTCCCGCCCTCTCTGGCGGAAAAATGTCACAGAATCCATTTTTTTAATTTTGCATTTTTAATTTTTAATTCATAAAATGTTAGCTTTCCTGAAAAAAATCGGAGAAATAATCGCTCATTGGTGGTCAGAATTTACACTTCAGACGAGACTAATGGCGGGCGCAACACTGGTAGTATCCTTGATTATGAGCGGCCTCACATTTTGGGCTGTCAACACAATTCAGCAAGATGCTCACCTCAATGATACTCGCTATGGTCGCGATTTAGGCTTATTATTAGCAGCCAATGTTGCACCTTTAATTGCTCAAAATAATCGCACAGAAGTCGCCCGTTTTTCTCGGCAATTTTATAACAGCACTTCCAGCATTCGCTATATGCTTTACGCCGATGAAGCAGGGGAAATTTATCTGGGTTTACCATTTTCTGAATCTGAGGTACAAAACTCCTTAACTCTACGCCGTCGCATTCAACTTCCTGATACTTTTACTGCCAATATTGAAGCGGGAAACTTAGCCACAGAACCTTTAGTTAAGCAACATTTAACTCCTGCTGGTGAAGTAACTGATGTATTTGTACCGCTACTCCAAGGCGGGAAATATTTAGGAGTATTAGCCATTGGCATTAATCCTAATCCAACGGTAGTTATTTCTTCAAATTTAACTAGAGATGTCACTTTAGCAGTGTTTGTGACAATTTGGGTGATGGTAATTTTGGGGGCGGTATTTAATGCTTTGACAATTACTCAACCGATTAAGGAATTAGTAGTTGGAGTGAAAAATATTGCTTCTGGTAATTTTAAACAGCGAGTTGATTTACCTTTAGGGGGGGAGTTAGGAGAATTAATTTGTAGCTTTAATGAGATGGCCGAACGATTGGAAAGCTACGAAGAGCAAAATATTGAGGAATTGACAGCGGAAAAGGCAAAATTGGAAACCTTAGTTTCTACTATTGCTGATGGTGCGGTTTTGTTGGATGCTAATTTGTTGATTATTTTGGTTAATCCGACGGCGCGGCGGATTTTTGGTTGGGAGTTGAAGAATGTAATCGGGGAAAATGTTTTAACTTATTTACCTGCGGAGGTACAGCTAGAAGTAGCTAGACCATTATATCAAATTGCTGGTGGCGATCGCGAAGGCGGAGAATTTCGCTGCTCTCTTACCGAACCAATCAACCGGACAGTACGGATTCTTGTAACTACTGTAACTTTACACAAATCACCAGGTTTTGAGCCACTTTGTAAAAGCTGTTTACATGAAGAAAATAATACCTGTCGGGAATTACCGCGACCTGATGCTTTTGAATGCGCTTTATATGAAAATATTTCTAAATCCCATTTTCCTGAAGAGTATCGAGAAACTTTAAAAGGAATTGCGATGACAATTCAAGATATTACTCGCGAGGTGGAATTAAACGAAGCCAAAAGTCAATTTATTAGCAATGTTTCCCACGAATTGAGAACGCCTTTGTTTAATATTAAATCTTTTATTGAAACTCTCCATGAGTACGGAGAAGACTTGAGCGAAGCTGAACGTCGGGAATTTTTGGAAACGGCTAACCATGAAACTGACAGGTTAACTCGTTTGGTAAATGATGTATTAGATTTATCTCGCTTAGAGTCATGCAGAATTTATCATTTTGATGGTGTAGATGTGGCTCAAGCTGTGGAGCAAACTTTGCGGACTTATCAACTAAATGCAAGGGATAAAGGGATTGAATTAATTCAAGAACTTGAACCAGATTTACCCACAGTTTTAGGTCATTATGATTTGCTATTACAAGTGTTTGCTAATTTGGTTGGTAATGCTTTAAAATTTACAAAATCAGGGGGAAGAGTAGCGATTCGGGCTTCTCTATTAGATGCTAAGGTTGGGGATGAAAAATATGCAATTAATGGCGAACAATCTGCTGCTGAGAATTATTCTGTGTCTCACCGGGGAGATGATTCTAGGTTAGTGCGGATTGAGATTTCTGATACGGGAATTGGGATTGATGCAGAGGATCAAGAGGCCATTTTTGACCGTTTTTTCCGAGTAGAAAATCGGGTGCATACTTTGGAGGGAACTGGGTTAGGGCTTTCGATTGTGAGGAATATTATTGATAAGCATCATACTAAGGTGCATTTGGTAAGCGAGGTGGGAATTGGTACGACTTTTTGGTTCGATTTGGTGGTTTATGGGGGAAAATAGTTATATAGCATTTCTCCGGTAGATGAGGTACGACTTGTAATTGGTAATTGGTAATTGTTCCTTCTTCCCTCTTCCTTCTTCCTTCATTAAATGTTTACCAATTGTCTTTAGATTCCTTAAAAGTTCTCACTGTCTCCTCTAAGCCTAAATCTCTTGCTAATAAATCAATTCCATCAATAATTTGACTTGCTTCTAAAATTCTCAAGTTGCTAAAACACCTATCTCGATAGTCAGGTTTTTCTTGAAAATTAAGGATCGCTTTCTTCAACGGTTCGATAACTTCATACGCTGTTTCCGCTTTATCAATAGCTTCTTGAGGTAAAGGCGATTTAAGCCTTTGCATAGCCAAATCAATCAAATCCCTAGATTCAACAGATGAATCAATCCAGCGATCGGCATTTGCTAATAGTTTTTCGGCAAAACAATCAACTTCATTCAGACAGGGAACAGTACACCAACTCGGATAATTTGGTTTTCCCAGTTGAATGCGTCCTTCCATTATAATCTCAAATTTAATCAGTGTATCTTCAACAAAAATTGGAAATCTCACGCCATATTGATTGGTTTGAATTTCTCCAGATAACCGCAGATAATTCTGACTGGTAAACAAGGCATTATAGCCCCTAATTCTTACTTCTTGGCGCAGCAGACGGTAGCCTTCCCTACTTGAACAGAGGAAGTCAATATCTTTACTTAAGCGATATTCGCCTTGATTTAAACTGATAAAAGTGCCGCCACCAAAATGAGCGCCGCACTCTCGTAAAAAGTCAGCATCAAGTTGATTAATAACTGTGGAAATTTTTTGATGGAAGTCTTGCTGAAACATCAAAGAAGGAGCTAACCAAGAATTATATAATTGAGCTAGTTTTTGCACGAATTGAGCTTCTGTTGGGTCAATGGCGGCCAAAATGCCTCGGTAATGCCACCCTCGCTCGTAGCGTCTCAACATCTCTACTGGGGTGAGGTTTTTAATGCCTTCTCTTTGCCAACATAAACTTTCTAAAAATGGTAATTTGTTTGGTATTTTAAGTTTAGTTAGCATGGTGATATAGCCGAAGGAAGAAGGAAGAAGGAAGAAGGAAGAAGGAAGAAGGAAGAAGGAAGAAGGAAGAAGGAAGAAGGAAGAAGGAAGAAGGAAGAAGGAAGAAGGAAGAAGGAAGAAGGAAGAAGGAAGAAGGAAAACGCAATAAAATTAGTGGTTTCAGCAATTAACAACGTCCTAATCATTTTGGCGCTTGCTATAAATCGGGATAATTTTGTGGGGACGAAGCATTTGGGTAGATAATTTATCGCTTTTCCTCGCTTATTTTTCACGCCTTTTGCTCCGCCCTTACCCCAGGTTAAAGTTTAGCCCCACATTCAGGACAAAACTTATTATTAGCCGCATTTTCAGCACCGCAACTTGGACAATAAATCAATTCGATCGCTTGTCCCAAATTTTTCTGAATCGGCAAACCAATCATTTGAGAATTGCTCTTTCCAGGTGCTACCATCGGATAACAATTTTCATCCCTACTTACTTTCACATCCATCAGCACAGGGCCGTCGTGAGCTAACATTTCCGCGATCGCATCCTCTAACTCATCGGGCCGGGAAACCAGCATCCCCTTCACCCCATAAGCCGCCGCCAACATCACAAAATCCGGCATCGATGGCTGCATATTCGACGAAGAATAACGCTCCCCGTAAAACGCCTGTTGCCATTGTCGCACCATTCCCTGCCAACCATTATTCACAATCACAGTCTTGACATTAATGCCATACTGTGCTATAGTGCCTAGTTCCTGAATATTCATCTGGATACTAGCATCCCCAGCCACGCAAATTACTTGCTCATTTGGTAGTGCGATCTTCACGCCCATCGCCGCCGGCATCCCATAACCCATCGTCCCCAAACCCGCACTAGAAATCCAACGACGGGGCCCATTATTCAGGAATTGAGCCGCCCACATTTGGTGTTGACCCACATCCGTTGTATAATAAGCGTTTGGAGCTTGACGGCCCAACTCAAAAATCACCTCTTGGGGAGAGAGAATATCGGGATAATGAGGCACTTGTAAAGGATAATCTTGTTTCCAGCGATTAATCCGTCTTAACCATTCTTGAGTGCGATCGCGATTCACCTCGCCAGTTTCCCGACAGCGGCGCAACAAATCAATCAACACATTTCGCACATCCCCCACAATCGGCACTTCCGGCAAGCGATTTTTCCCCACCTCAGCGGGGTCAATATCAATATGAATCACCTTAGCGCGAGAAGCAAACTCATCTAACTTCCCTGTTACGCGATCGTCAAACCGAGCACCCACAGCAATCAGCAAATCGCACTCAGTCACCGCAAAATTAGCATAAGCCGTCCCGTGCATTCCCAACATTTTCACCGACAAAGAATGGTTTTCATCAAACGCACCCTTACCCATCAGCGTTGTCGTCACCGGAATTTGGAACAATTCAGCCAATTCAGTAATTTCCGCATGAGCACTACTGGCGATCGCACCCCCACCCACATAAAGCAAAGGCCGCTCCGCCTGTCTAATCAAATTCACCGCCTGATTAATTTGGCGAGGATTCCCCTTCACCGTCGGCCGATACCCCGGAATCCGCACCGCACCCGCTTCCACAGGCACATAATCAAACTCCTCCAAACCCACATCCTTCGGCACATCAATCAGCACCGGTCCCGGCCGGCCAGTAATCGCAAGATGGAAAGCCTCAGCCACAATTGTCGCCATATCCCTCGGATCGCGCACCACATAAGAATGCTTCACAATCGGCAAAGTAATCCCATAGATATCAGTTTCCTGAAAAGCATCAGAACCGATCGCGCTCCGAGGCACTTGACCAGTTACAATCACCATCGGAATCGAATCCATTTGAGCCGTCGCGATCGCCGTCACCAAATTAGTCGCCCCAGGCCCAGAAGTCCCAAAGCAAACCCCCACCTGACCCGTAGCACGAGCATAACCATCCGCCGCATGACCAGCACCCTGTTCGTGGCGCACCAAAATATGTTGAATACCACCCTCAGCCTCAGCACGGTAAAGCTCATCATAAATCGGCAAAATTGCCCCACCAGGATAACCAAAAATATGCTTAACACCATGCCGTCTTAAGCTATCAATCAAAGCAAAACCGCCAGTTGCCCGTTTTGCCGCCACTTTTTTAGTTTTTAGTTGCACTTTGCTCCCTTCCTCAATCTTTACTCTTTAGTTGTAATTAAACCTACGATCTTATTTCTATTTTAATCATCAAGCCTTAGAAAATTAACCTTAAGATATCCCCTCCTACACAACATCTTGCAAAACATCACGAGTATTCCGCCAAGCAGCCGCACCCATCAAAGCCACCAAAACCCCCAACCCCAAAAGCACAACACGCAAACCCAAATCCTCAGATCCCACAGCCTTACCAGCCGCATCCGTCAAAGGTCCAGTAATTGCTAGAGGCAGACTTAGAGCAATATTAATCACATTATTCTCAAAACCAAAAACCTTGCCCCGCATAGACTCCGGCGTTTTCTCTTGAATTAGCGCCTGCATCGGACCATTAATCAAAGAAGCACCCAAACCAAACATCGCACTTAAAGCCAATCCCAGCCATAAATACCTGGTAAAAGCAAACATCGCCAACACAAAACCCATAGTTAAAAAACCCATCAAAGGCAAAGGCTTATTGTGCAAGCGGTTTGAGAAATGCCCCAATAAACCAGCACCAAAAACCATACCCACACCAGCCGCCGCCAGCACAAAACCAAATTGAGTTTCCTTCAAACCAATTTTGCCTGATAAAGAGATTGCCAAAACTTGCAGCGACGCAAACACCGAATACAGAATAGTTAACTGCACCATTGCATTACTCACCAAACGATTCTGCCTCAGATATCGCAACCCTTCCTTAAAATCATCCAGGGGATGAATAAACCCCCCTTGAGGCAATGTATTAGTTTCCTTTGCTTGCATCAGATAAATTAAAACTGACGAGACTAGGTAAAATCCGCCCAGCAAGAATTCTTGAGCTCCTTCACCTAGAGCGTCTTTGACCAAACTCAGCAGAGGTTCACCTATAGTCATACCGACAATTATGCCTCCCATTGTCGATGAGGCAAAAAGGTTATTGGCCGTCATCAAGTCTTTTTTTGGTACTACCAGAGGAATTGCTGCTTGTTCCGCTGGGGCAAAAAATTGGGTGACAGTAGAAACTAGAAAAGTAATTATCAACAAGATGATAAAGGCTTTCGGCAAAAACGGCAGAGCCATGATTAAAAAGGCTCGACTGAGATTGCAGTAGAGCAGCATTTGCTTTTTGGAGAAGCGATCGACAAAAATTCCGGCTGCTGAACCAAATAAAATGGCTGGTACGGTGAAGGCTACCATGATCGCCGATCGCATGGAATTATCAGAATGTTCCAAACTAGACCAAGGGCGATAGTCACCGGCTTCTAGCAGAATAATGAGCAAAACATAGAAAATTTTATCCGCCACTTGTGCAACAAGCTGCCCAGTCCACAAGTTAAGAAAGGGGCGGTTTTTCAGCAGGGAGTTAAAGCCCGTGCTATCAGGAGGAGGGCTGGCTGAGTGCATAGCGATAGTTTAGCTGACCGCCTGCGGCAGTTATAGTTTGCAGAAATATAAACAAGTCTGACATAGGAGATAAAGACAAGCAGATAATTTGTTTATCCTTTCTCTTTTCTTGTTGATTTACCAGGGAAAATCAGAGTGCGCTGTCATTTCTCTACTCTAGCTTGAAGGTGAGCTTGATGGTGACAGCCTTCGGAAATATGAGTTTTAGCCACAAAATCAAGTTTTCTCTAGTAACGAACTAGAGATACAGTATCATACTTTACAAAAGCTTCTCTAGTGGCGGTGATAAGAATAAAGCGCGTTACTTTCCATACCTGAAGGGTGTGGATAGGCGTGCAGATGTCGTGCTCACTAAGCCATAAACTAGGAAATTAAGAATTAGGAGTGAAGATGTTGAAAAAAGTAGAAGCTATTATTCGGCCGTTTAAACTTGACGAAGTGAAAATCGCCCTGGTCAATGCTGGCATTGTAGGGATGACTGTTTCTGAAGTTAGAGGTTTTGGTCGTCAGAAGGGTCAAACTGAACGATATCGGGGTTCTGAGTACACGGTTGAGTTCTTGCAAAAACTCAAAGTTGAGATTGTGGTGGAAGACAATCAGGTTGATATGGTGGTTGATAAAATTATCACTGCCTCGCGTACTGGTGAGATCGGCGACGGCAAGATTTTCATCTCTCCTGTTGAGCAAATTATCCGTATTCGGACTGGAGAAAAGAACCTGGAAGCTATCTAATCCTGATTAAATCTAATTAGGGGACGCTTGTCGCCCCCTAACCATTATCAGCTAATTAAACCTTACAAAATTTTTCAGGTATAGCAAGCGCCAAGGTAGTTAAAACCTATTTGCAAACAGCACGATTATTAGCATTTCTGACAATCGTACCCACAGTTCCATTAATTTGGACTGGATTACCTGTACTCGCTCTGAGCAAGCGAGGTTGTTTTTTCAGACAGCCTCTGACAGACTCTCCCCAAGTAGAAAGCGCTCTGGTATATTCTGCTCTAATCCGGGGTACATCATCCGCAGTCAGCCCTTGAGGAATCGCAGGCGGACTAAACTGGTCTGTAATCAAAGTATTACTCGTTATGCTTGAATCAGTAGCAACCTTTGTAGTAATTGGAAAATCAAAAGCTTTCGGCAATGTTCTGTCAGGTAGTTTACCGGGAAGTGTTTGATACTTCATCGAACCACCCTTATAGTCGAAATTTGATTGAACCTGAGCTAAAGCTGGGAGAGGGATGCTGGCCAATACAACTGTACAGCAAGTCCAAAATAGTTTTGATTTCACAATACTTGTCTCCTTTACATTAAATTTTCACTGGTTTCGGTAGCTACAAAAAATTACATGGCTTCCTCTACAGAAGCTTTTGATGATTTTGAGCCGTGTCTGGTTCCGTTTAACCCACCTAATTTATACCAGACAAATTCCCAAAATGTTCAATCCGATTCTACCCAAAATAATTCGATCGTATGCAGCTTCTAACTTGTCCCACCAGGCAGAATCTTGTAAATTAGCGTTATTTGCTCCTTGCAAGGGAGAATGGAAACATCACAGGCTCGAAAATTGGTGATTTCAGTGGAAGACAATAGAGGTATAGACTTGTCGGAAAATCTCATTCCCGACGCTCCAAGGGGATACAAATCAGGGTTTGCGGGCATTATTGGCCGGCCTAACGTTGGCAAGTCCACCTTGATGAATCAATTGGTGGGCCAGAAAATTGCGATTACTTCTCCAGTGGCTCAGACGACTCGCAACCGACTGCGGGGTATTCTGACAACGGAAGCAGCACAAATTATTTTTGTCGACACCCCTGGAATCCATAAGCCACACCACCAATTAGGGAAAGTATTAGTCCAGAATGCCCAACAAGCGATTCACTCGGTTGATGTATTATTATTTGTGGTGGATGGGTCGGTACCTGCTGGTGGTGGCGATCGCTATATAGTTGAACTTCTTGCTAATACTCAAACTCCTGTTATTCTGGGTATCAATAAATCAGATCAACAACCCTCAGATTACCAACAACTCGATCGCAGTTACACTCAGTTAATTGAATCTCACCAGTGGCCAATAATCAAATTTTCTGCTCTCACCGGCGCAGGTGTTGAAGAACTACAAAGGATTTTAACGGAACATTTAGAAATCGGTCCTTACTATTATCCCCCCGATCTAGTCACAGATCAACCTGAAAGATTTATCATGGGGGAATTAATTAGAGAACAGATTTTATTGCTAACTCGCGAAGAAATACCTCACTCAGTTGCGATCGCGATCGATATAGTTGAAGAAGCACCTACTATCACCCGCGTACTAGCTACTATCAATGTTGAACGAGATTCCCAAAAAGGCATCGTCATCGGTAAAGGCGGTAGTATGCTTAAAGAAATCGGCAGCGCCGCACGGCAACAAATTCAAAAGTTAATAGATGGTAAGGTACATTTGGAGCTATTTGTCAAGGTACAACCTAAGTGGAGACAGTCTCGCACCCGCTTAGCGGAATTAGGTTATCGAGTGGAAGATTAATATAATTAAAATCATATCAGCACGAAAGGCAAACCGATATGAGCGTCAACGATTCGAGCAATATCTCTCGTACTAATTGGGCGGCGTTAGAGGCGATGACTGATGAGGATATTGATTACTCTGATATGCCACCTTTGACGGATGAATTTTTTGATCGTGCTACGCTAAGAATACCAGCCGCCCAAGCTCATAATTTGATTCAGTTAGATGCTGAAGAGCCATTATTTTTTGTATACTCATCCAAAGATTTTATAATAATTAGGATCTTTTTTAATAAAAACTCTCAGTCTAAATAATCGATAATAAAACACAACCTGTTTACTTAGTTTGTTGTTGATTTTCTCCCAAAGGGAACGTTTGGGATATTCAATCTGTTTATGGATGTCGAAGTAAATTTGTTTCTCCTGAATAATTGCTTGTCCATTTTGGATTCTTACTCGTTCAATCTTATCCTTAAAGAATGGAAATTTGTCTTCGCGGAAGAAATCAAATGTCATCCCAATTCGAGCCGCAGCGAGTCCGATAGTAAAACACTCACTATGATAGATTCCTTGCATTTCAAAAAAGTAAGAAATTGTCTGCCAAAGTTCAAAAAAATCTCTTTCTAATCCATTCTGTCTCTTCATGACAAACATAAACTCGTGAAGCCACTTCAGTTGTTGAAGATCAATATTTAGTTTTTGCGCTGCTGCTTTTATAACTTCAATTTCTTTCGGATTTTTCATGTTTTGTATGTGTTTGACCAAATCAGTACCTGCTCTTGCTGTAATTCCAGGAGACCAATTCATTTCTTCTACTAGAGGGCCTAGCACTCTAACATCAGAGTCTAAAAACATACAACTCTCAAATAGTGAGAGAGATTTTTCAAGAACGAAACGTTTGTCATGATATCCTTTCACACTCTGGAGGTGGTGCTTGAACGCCAGAACATGAGAGAAATTTTTAAACTGCTCTGGTTGATCGCTTAGGATACATAAAGTTGTGGAAGGCATATGGGTCTGGATATCTTGAGCTAGCATCTTTGCATGAGCACGATACCTATCACCTACAGCTAGAGTACAAAAACAAAACTTTTCAGATGTGTCCATATGATTTGAGCGCAAGAGATGTGAGTTAAACTTGCAGAAATTTTTCGTGAATCCAACTTATGAAAATATTATAACTGACTTATGGTTACTAGATTACTCTGAAACAGTTTCAATAGCATCGAAATTGAGGCGAATGAAATGACCTCGTTCGGGGATATAGTTTACCAAAATTCTTCTCCTTCTGGTTTTCCCCAAGAGATTTCTTCGCTCGGTTCTATTTCGCCTGCTAATAATTGATCTAGGGTATATTTGGAAGTTTTCTGATTGACAGGTTCTATGACTATTTTTCCATTTTCTATACTGCAAATTACTGAATCATCTGCTTTCAGATTGAAAAATTTTACAATATAGTCCGGTATTGGCAAAGCTAAGGAATTACCCAAGTTGCTGATGTTTATTTTTGCTGTCATACATTTGTGATTTTCATGCTCAGGTTTTTCTATTCTAACAACTAGATATAGTCGCGTGGGGGATCAGAAACCGGGTTTCTTTCCTAAATCTCGGTAGGGATGCCAAAATTATCGCAGAAACCCGGTTTCTTGGCTGAGGCTGAGGCGCGATCGCGTGGGCTTGAGAAACCGGGTTTCTTAGTAAAATCTTCGGTAGGATGCCTAAATTATCATAGAAACCCGGTTTCTCATGCAAATCGCGGTTCGGGAAGAGCATTTGCCTGGGCTAAATCTAAGAATCCGGCTATTATTTAGTGATACTTTCCCAAAGAGGTGATGAAATGATTAGAATTATGAAAAGAAGCTTGCTTATATTGGCTATTGTCTCATTTATTTCTGTCATAGCTTTGCCTGTTAAGGCTACAGAAACTAGGTGTGGATGGTTGGCAAATCCCACGCCGGCAAATTGGTATTTAAGAGACAGAGATGGTACTTGGCTTATTTCCAGCCAAGGGGGATATCAAGCCGAAGGAATGGATCATCTTCCCAGTGACCAAAAGGAATATGTTAAAACCAATGGTTATCATGGATATGGGTGTGCTTGTTTAAATGTCTCAACAGATAGCAATC
Source organism: Oscillatoriales cyanobacterium USR001 (assembly GCA_001698425.1). Lineage (GTDB taxonomy): Bacteria > Cyanobacteriota > Cyanobacteriia > Cyanobacteriales > Microcoleaceae > Kamptonema. The sequence continues at coordinate 19,194 of MBRE01000020.1, forward strand.
GGATGAGGATTACCATGATTCAAGGTGGGGAAGAATTACCACTCTCGACTTGTCGGGAAGATCCAAATTTGCCAAAAGAATGAAATTAAAGATATAAATTATGGGCGATCGCTACACCCGCTGGATGGCGATCGCGCTCCTATCTTCTGTGGATTTGGAGTAGTGGTGTTTTTTGACGAGTTGCAGGTAGATGTTGACAGTTGGGGTGTTGTTATGCTAGACTAACATCAAAGTTTTTAAGGTTTTAGGTTTCCTTCCCTAAACCTAACCGGTCAAGGATTATTAACTGGTAAGGTTGTGGCTATTTCAGAACATAGTAAAGTCAGTAAACTAGGAAAGGAATTTACTGTTCACGCTCATTTTCGCGATCTGAGAAAGTCAGCCTAGAAATTTTCTCTATTTCCGAAACTTATCTCATAAACACTTAGTAAAGTTCAATAGTTCCTTAGATCAAGCTTATGACATATTTTGTAGAGGGGAATTTTATTTACGAGTGTAAATCTTCCCCTGATAAATACAGGTTATCTGAATGACCAAGGCTATTTATTACCAGAGTCAGAACGTGATTTTCGAGGAGAACTTGTTACTATTGCCGTCAGGAATACAAAAGGAATGTCCGTTTCCCTTTCAATTGAAAGTTTACCAGCATTTCGCAGACCTGCAAAATTTGGTGGGAGTGGAAAAGACCCTATATGGCAAATTGATGACAAAAACATTATGGGAGATTTGCAGGCTATCCAAGATAGCCCCACGCACGTTAGCATCTTGCCAAGAGTTACAATGTCTCTGGAAAGGTACGAGACAGCATTAGCAAATACCCAAAATGATTGGGAAAGAGTTGATTAACTTAATATATTATAGGAGTCTATAACAATGGCGTGGATATTCAGTTTATCGGCAGAATGTGGCTCCGATCAAAGCAATGTCAATAAATTTGCTCAACACTTTGAGGGAATAGAATGGATACTCTCAAATGGTCGTCAATGCTTATGTCGCACAGACACTTTTCAAGATAGTTCAGAAAATTGGTGGTGTCGGGTTTATCCCAATAATATTAGTGAAGTGGGAATAGATACCCCAGAAAGTGCTTATGTAATGACAGAGTTAGGAATTTTACTCTATCAAACTCTCCGGTTTTCTCCTTCGTTTCGTTATGCTTTGGTAGGTGTTGAAGTTGATGAATTTAGAACCTATAGTGAACTTATGGAAGATTTACCTAATTTATCTCTTCCCGGATTAGTTTTAGCCAAAGAACTTACTCATGGACTAGAAATATTACCATTTTTTCGACCCTTTAGCTCTAATTATATTTGGCAACCCTACGAGGGGGAAATCTATAATCCATTAATGGCATCCCCAGACTTAAAAAATAAGCTGAATGAGCTTCTCGCTGTGAGTTAAATTTAATTCATCTGTCGAAATTAACGCCAGATAAACTAGAGGCGCGATCGCGTGGGGTTGAAAAACCGGGTTTCTTACCCAAATCTCGGTGATGATGCCAAAATTATCGCAGAAACCCGGTTTCTTGGCTGAGGCTGAGGGGCGATCGCTTGAGGAGTAGACACAACGGCTTTCGTGCAGGAATTTGACCTCAAGCCGATCCGAAGAGCTTACGACAAGCTAACTATCCTGATGCAGGGCTGTTTCATTCTCGGG
>MBRE01000021.1:0-20209 GCA_001698425.1 Oscillatoriales cyanobacterium USR001
ACCCCATTTCGACGATAAACTTGCAACTTTTGATGCCGATCGATTGAAACCGTAGATGCCGCAATTTCTACAATTAATTCAGGTGTCCCTTCCACATAATCATCCTCACTAACCCGCGAAGTTCCACCCTGTTCAATTCTTAATAAAGCATCCGGTTGCACCTCATTATCAGCATCCAATCGCACCGTCGCATTATCCCCCATCTGCACCCCTGGAGTAGAAGCTTTATAAACTCCCAACCAAGTCATAATGTAAGCATGAGGCTCCCCATGACTTCTAATTCTTAATGCAGCGGCCATATAAACAATTCCCTCAATTAATTCAGCTTTTTTCAGATGCGGCATTGCTTGATAGCGACGTTCAAACTCAATACGAGTCAGTCGATCGCCATTTTCTAAAGGAACAATCTTTACAGAAGAACCAATTAGATTAGAGGTGAGCATATTTCTATCCCCCATGTTTAATTAAATTCGACTTTAACATATAATTTTAGTCATTCAGCGATTAAAATCCCTAATACACGCACTATTACTTCCCCAAACTTCCCGCAAAAGCCAAATATTCCTCACTCCTTAACCCCTCTTGTAACCCCGCCAAAACCTTCGCCAAATCCCCCGATAACAACGCAGCCTTATCTAACCACAAACCAGGGAAAACTTGAGAGCAAATCATCCCCTCAGCATTCGCTTCTCGTTGTTTATATTCCCCATCTTCCCAATAAAACCAATCCAACTCACCATCATCAACTCGCCAAATTAAATACTCTTTTACCCCATTTCGACGATAAACTTTCAACTTTTGATGCCGATCGATTGAAACCGTAGATGCCGCAATTTCTACAATTAATTCAGGTGTCCCTTCCACATAATCATCCTCACTAACCCGCGAAGTTCCACCCTGTTCAATTCTTAATAAAGCATCCGGTTGCACCTCATTATCAGCATCCAATCGCACCGTCGCATTATCCCCCACCTGCACCCCTGGAGTAGAAGCTTTATATGTAATTAACCAACCAATAATATAAGCATGAGGTTCCCCATGACTTCTAATTCTTAATGCAGCAGCCATATAAACAATTCCCTCAATTAATTCAGCTTTTTTCAGATGCGGCATTGCTTGATAACGACGTTCAAACTCAACACGAGTCAGTCGATCGCCATTTTCTAAAGGAGTAATCTTTACAGAAGAACCAATTAGATTAGAGGTGAGCATATTTCTATCCCCCATGTTTAATTAAATTCGATTTTAACACATAACAGTTAACAGTTAACAAATAACAGTTAACAAATAACAAATAACAATTACTTTTCTTGTAACTCCTCTATTCCCTCCCATCCTTCCGGCACTCCATACTGTTGATATTTCTCACAACGCTTAACATAAAGCATCGCCGCCTTATCTTGAGGATTAATCATTAAAACCTCCTGAAAAATCATCTTAGCTTCATCAAATTGTTGCTGATAATAAAGAAAAACCGCCACCTCAAAACGCGCCTGAGTCAGCGTCTTCAAGCGATTTTGCTCCTCAGCATCACCATCAAAAACTTCAAATATAGCTACCGCCGCCTTCTTCCCCTTTACCATCACCCTATCCAAAAATCTAAACTTTTGATCCTCCGTATAATCAAGACAGCAAAGCGTTTTATGACTAATTAAAATTCCCGCACCATAAAGTTTAGTTAAACCTTCTAAACGAGAAGCCAAATTTACCGCATCCGCGATTACCGTACTTTCCATACGCTCTTGCGAACCAATAGTTCCTAACATTAAACTCCCCGTATGTAAACCAACACCAATAGAAATAGGAAGATAACCTAATTGTTTACGTTCCTCATTATAAATATTAACCTGTTTTTGCATCGCGATCGCCCCCGCCACAGCATCATTCGCCGACTCTGGAAATAGCGCCATAATCGCATCACCAATATACTTATCAATAAACCCATTATTCGCACGAATTACCGGACTAACTCGACTCAAATAGTCATTCAAAAAAGCAAAATTTTCTTCAGGAGACATCCCCTCCGATAGCGTAGTAAATGAGCGAATATCCGAAAACATCACCGTCATCTCCTTCTGAATTTGATCGCCTAATTTCACATCAACAATACTTTCTTGACCCAAAAAATTCAGAAATTCATGGGGAACAAAACGACCATAAGCAGCATTAATTTTCGCCAACCGAATATGAGTTTTAATCCTCGCCAATAATTCACTCTTAGAAAAAGGCTTACTCAAATAATCATTAGCTCCAGAATTAAATCCCTCAACTAAATCTGTCACTTGATTTTTAGCCGTTAACATCACAATTGGCAATTCAATAGCCGGGAACTTTTCACGCAGTATTTGACAAACTTCATAACCACTCATCCGAGGCATCATTACATCTAATAAAATTAAATCAGGTCTAAAACCATTTTTAATAATTTCTAAAGCTTCAAAACCATTAGTAGCTTGAGTCACCTCATATTTCAAAACAGAAAGATTATTAATTAAAACTTGAATATTTACAGGTTCATCATCAACTATAAGAATTTTTAATTCACCACCAACTGAATCTAAAATTTCTGGCTGAATCGACATTTCAATATTAGAATTATCCTGAGAATTTTGGATTTTATTAATTGCAGAAATCGGCGATATATACTGATTTGCTTGAACTTGATTTTGGGAAATAGGCAAAGTAACAATAAACTTAGAACCCTCTCCCACCGTCGAAGCCACCCAAATTTCTCCCTTATGTAATTCTACTAACTGTTTAGTCACTGCTAAACCCAAACCTGTACCACCATATTCTCTCGCAGTCGAACCATCACCCTGCTCAAAAGCCTCAAAAATTCTCTCTAATTTATCCTTTGGTATACCAATACCAGTATCCGCAACCATAATTGCTAATTGTTGATTTTGGCTGGAACTATTATTCGAGAAAACTATTTTAGTATAGCCTTCTTGCAACAAATCTGATGCAGAATTAATCACCTGTGCTGAAACTATCACCCTCCCCTTTTCTGTGAATTTAATCGCATTTCCAATAATGTTATGTAGAATTTGCTGTATCCGATTTTCATCAGCATCTACCAATGGAACTTCAGGAGTAATAGCATTAATCAACTCCAAAGATTTTTGACCAACTAAAGGTTGAGAAAGAGAAAGAATTACCTCAGTAATTTCTCGCATTCCAATTGGTTTAATTTCCAATTCCATATTATTGTGACTGAGCTTGGAGAAATCTAAAATATCATTCACTAAATTAGAAAGCCTTCGGCCACTTGACACAATTAAAGCTAAATTAGAAACAGTTTTCTCTGGCAATGAACCCGTAGCGCCATCGATTAAAGATTCAGCAATCCCAATAATACCATTAAGAGGAGTGCGAAGTTCGTGGGATGTATTCGCTAAAAACTCATCTTTGAGTTTATCTAGTTGCTGCAATTCAGCATTCTTAGTTTCTAACGTCGTAAATGATTCTTGTAACTGCCTTGCCATACTATTAAAAGCATTAGCTAAAACCCCTAATTCGTCGGTTCTTTCTAAGTTAACTTTCTGGTCAAATTCTCCTTGAGAAAGAGCAGTAGCAGCATCTTTTAATTTTAAAATAGGCTTAACAATCCAGCGAGATGTAAGAATCCCAATTATTGTAGCTAATAGCAATGCCACCAGACATAGTAGAATAGTGGTACGATTATTAGCATGAATTTGCTCCATGAAATCAGCTTCGGGAACAACTACCACAATCAACCAATCTAACCCCATTTTGTCTTGGTAAGGTACGACTTGAACAAATTGCTTTTTGCCATCAACTAGAAAATCAATTTGCGTGGTTTTTTCTAGCTTAGTAAAATTGCTAAAATGTTGGGTTAAATATTTTGCTGTGGCACGAGTTAGAGGGTCTTTACTATCAATTGAATTTAATCTTTTTGGCTGATTATCACTACCATTAATAAAGGGAATTTCTGAGGTTGAAGTGCCGACTAAGAAGCCGGAACGCTCGATAATGAATACTTGACCATTAGGGCTAATGTAGACTTTTTTGAGAAAATCACTAATTAAACTGAGAATTAAGTCAACTCCCATTACTCCGCGAAAGTTGCCTTGACTGTCGTATAATAATCTCGATGCTGTGATGCCTAATTCACCACCAGTAAAGTTATAAATTTCACTCCAGTTGGGTTGCTGAGTTTCTATTGTTTTGATGTACCAAGGTCTAGTTCTGGGGTCATATCGATCGGTTTTGATTAATTTAGTAGGATTACCTTGACTATCTATAGTATAATGTAGGCGTTCTGGAGCTTGTTCGACAAATCTAGCGCTGTATGTGCCATCTTGTTCGTTTTTAACGTAGATAAATTCTCCTTCTTTACTGCCAATATAGATAGAATAAATAGCGGTAAATGCTTGTATTTCTTGCCAGAGAAAATATTGGGAAGCTTGAAATTTATCAAAGGTTAATTCTCCGCGTTTAGCCGCGTCTGCATTGATTTGATTGATGAGATTTGGTTGTCGGAGGTAATTTTCAAGGTGTTGGTGTACTCTTTCGGTAACTTCGTGGCGGAGTTGGGTGGCAACATCATTCACGGCTTTTTGTCCGTTACGAAATGATAGATAACCGACAAGTCCTACGGCTCCAAAAATTTGGAGGACAAAGGGAATTACGAGAAGAATACGAAGGGGAATTTTGCCGGAAATTTGGGAAATTGGATGGGTGAGAGATTTCAATAGCATTTTTGAGTAATCCTTTGCGTAATCTTTTACATTTGTGATGGCAATTTGCGTTTTTAATATTCTTTTATTTTGGGACTCTATCCGTAAAATATATTATGTGGTATACTATCGAAAGCGTCAACGATCTGATTTATGGCAGTGCCCAAGACGGTAAGGACCTTCTTAATTGCTGAAATCCTTACTCTTATTGCCTTCTTCCTTCTTCCTTCTTCCTTCTTCCTTCTTCCTTCTTCCTTTTAATTTATGGCTCACCGTTTGGAAAAATATACAGCTAAATTTTCTCACGAAGTTCTTATTGTGAGGGCAGAAATTGAGGGCGAATTGGATGAAATTGCAATTTTTAAGGGTTTTTCTAGTTCTTTAACTCGCCAAACGGCGTTCGATCCTGATGTGCCCGTGTTGCCAGAGTCAGCAAATATTATTAGTATCGATCGCCTAGAAGCACCTTATAATCCAGAAAACCCCCGTTATCTTCAACAGGGGCTTACTTGGGTATCTATTCAGGATTTATTATTAGCAGCAGGAATTTAAGTTAAATCATCCCACCAGCAGCTTGAAAAAGCGCTCTCGCCCGTTTAAAAGCTTGTTTGGCTTGAATTTTCTCCTGCTCCGATCCGCTATCAGCTTTCTGCATACGTGCTTCAGCTTCAGTGTAAGCAGTACGAGCAGATTCTTTGTCAATGTTTTCGCCTTTTTCAGCACCATTAACGAGGATAGTAACTTCGTTTTCTTCGACTTCTGCAAAGCCACCCATAAGCGCGATCGCCACCCAGTTTTTATCAGGGCGCACGCGCATCACACCTGTATCTAAAGCTGTCAACAAAGGAGCGTGACCGCTTAAAATACCTAATTGACCAGTAGTGCTAGGAAGAATTACTTCATCAGCAGTAGAATCCCAGACAGTCCTATCTGGGGCAATTACGCGCACTTTTAATGTCATAAATTGGTTATTGGTTAGTTGTTATTGGTAATTGGTTAGTTACAGTTAACAGTTAACAGTTAACAGTTAACCGTTAACAGTTAACCGTTAACAGTTAACCATTAGCTTAAGCTTTCAGTTTTTCAGCTTTAGCGATCGCTTCGTCAATGTTGCCAACAAGATAGAAAGCTTGTTCCGGTAAAGCATCAAGTTCACCAGACAAAATCATCTTGAATCCCTTGATAGTTTCTTCCAACTTCACATATTTACCAGGAGAACCGGTAAACACTTCTGCTACAAAGAAAGGTTGAGACAAGAAACGCTCAATTTTACGCGCGCGAGCCACTGTCAAACGGTCATCTTCTGACAATTCATCCAAGCCCAAAATCGCAATAATATCTTGAAGTTCCTTGTAACGTTGCAAAGTAGCTTGCACAGCACGGGCAGTCGCGTAGTGATCTTCACCAACCACAGCAGGTTGCAACATTGTCGAAGTAGAATCCAGAGGATCGACCGCTGGATAAATACCCTTAGAAGCCAAACCGCGAGAAAGTACGGTAGTAGCATCCAAGTGAGCAAACGTAGTTGCAGGTGCGGGGTCAGTCAAGTCATCAGCGGGTACATAAACGGCTTGCACTGAAGTAATCGAACCCTCTTTAGTCGAGGTAATCCGTTCTTGCAAGTCTCCCATGTCAGTACCAAGAGTCGGCTGATAACCTACAGCCGAAGGCATCCGACCTAAGAGAGCGGACACTTCAGAACCAGCTTGTACGAAGCGGAAGATATTATCAATGAATAGCAGCACGTCTTGTTTGCTGACATCACGGAAATATTCAGCCATAGCTAGAGCGGACAAACCTACGCGCATCCGAGCTCCTGGCGGCTCATTCATTTGACCGTAAACTAGGGCAATTTTGGATTTGCTGCGGTCTTCTTCGTTAATAACCCCTGATTCGATCATTTCTTTGTAGAGGTCATTACCTTCGCGGGTGCGTTCGCCCACGCCACCAAATACGGATACACCACCGTGAGCTTTGGCGATGTTGTTTACCAATTCCATCATAATGACGGTTTTGCCTACGCCTGCACCACCGAATAAGCCGATTTTGCCACCACGACGGTAGGGTGCGAGGAGGTCAATCACTTTGATGCCGGTTTCAAATACCGAAGGTTTGGTTTCCAATTCGGTGAAAGCGGGCGCATCGCGGTGGATGGGTAATTTTTCCGAAGCACCGACGGGGCCGAGGTTATCTACGGGATCGCCGATGACGTTAAAAATGCGACCGAGGGTGGCGGTGCCGACGGGAACTTGGATGGGTGCGCCGGTGTCTGCAACTTCCATGCCGCGCACGAGGCCGTCGGTGGAGAGCATCGAAACTGTCCGCACTTGGCTGTCGCCAAGGAGTTGTTGTACTTCGCAGGTGATGGAAAGTTCTTGTCCTGCTTGGTTTTTGCCTGAGATTTTGAGGGCGTTATAGATTTGCGGCAGTTTGCCGGTGGGGAATTTTACGTCTACAACGGGGCCGATGATCTGGGTGATGTAGCCGACGTTTGTTTTTTCTGCGGTGGATACCATGAGTACCTGTTTTAGTATGCTATTTTTCCGCGATCGGAAACAGTCTTAACATTTAGTAATGCCATCTTTCATTGTAGGATTGCGTGGTTCAATTGAAAACCCGTAGTTGGCGTTACAAGTTTGATTAATTTTTTTTGGGGTGATTTTTGGGGTTATGGGGATATAGTGTTTTTTGTCAAGGGCGATCGGGGAATTTTTGGTAATTATTGAGGTTTAGCGTTCTCTGCTTTAATTGGTCTGTTCTCAGGGAAATTTGCTGATGGGTATGGGGGATCATTGATATGATATGATTGGGAGCAACTACTCAAATATTACGCACTGATTCTAGGTACATTTTGTTAGATGAATTCAAAAATAACTGTCCTAAAATTTCTAATTTGATTCAAAAATCCGCAGATCAACTAGCTGAATTAAGAAAAGTTAAAGGTGGCAAAAAGAGTTACGATCTCATGGTGATTGGATACTTTAATGATATGTATCAAATCCTTAAAGATATTTACAGAGTTCTCAAGCCTCAAACTAAAGCATTATTTGTTTTAGGAGACTCAGCACCATACAGCGTACACATTCCCACCGATAAATTAATTGGTGAAATTGGGGTGTGCATTGGCTTTTCTGATTATAAAATAGAGGTATTGAGGAAGCGAGGAGACAAGTGGAAAGATAATCCTCAGCGACATAATGTTTCATTGCAGGAATCAATAATAATTTTGGAGAAAAAATAAGGAAGCTGGATTTGTAATGCACATTCGGCTGTACGACGAAGATATCATAGCATAAGAAGTTCAATAGCTATTTTAGCTGGCAATTGGAGCGGATCATCACAAGCTATGATGAAAAGTTATGACATAAATTTATTCTTTGTTCCCTTTGAATTTATCTGTGAATTATTGCTAGAAGTAGATATTGATTTTAACTGGGGAGAAAAAGAAAAAGAGAAAGCAAAAAGTGCTTGGGATAAATACAATGACCTTAGTAATGACAAAAAAAAATCAATCGGCAAAAAAATGATAGCTTTAATAGAAGAAGATTTGATATCATTGATTGGAAATATCCTTGATGAATCAATTATATAATTAATTAAACATTCTATCAATAAACTTCCCTAATACCGCCAAAATCAAAAAAAATGGTGTTAATAAATCACCAAGTTTCACATACAAAGTCTGAGTTTTTCGCCGATAAATAGTAGCCGCTTTAACTTGATATGTATTCACCCTCGATCCCCAAATAGTCTCCCCATGAGGGTTAACAAAAGCCGAATAACCAGTATTAGTTGCCCTTACCATCCAGCGATCGTTTTCAATTGCCCGCATCACATCTTGTGCATGATGTTGAGCCATCATCGCGTTAGTATAATGAGCATCATTAGCCACACTTAAAATAAATTCACCCCCAGTAACAGCTTGACTACGAAAATTTTGAGCAAAAGCCGAATCGTAGCAAATACCCACAATTGCCCGACCAAAAGGCGTATCAAATAATTGATTAGATTTCCCTGCTACTAAATGAGAATCCAACGGAGAAAGCCGATTAATAATACCGCCAATTAATCCCTCAAAAGGGATATATTCACCCAATGGGACAAGCTTAACTTTATCATAGCGACTGACAATTTCACCATTCCCATTAATCGTAAATAAGCTATTAGTAATACTGTTATCCTGCTGTCCAAATCCCCCCACCCAAGCCACAACTTTTTGATTAATAATTGCTTGATAAAAAGAAATATTAGAACGCTGATTCGGATTTGTCCAAACAAAAGGTAAAGCCGTTTCTGGGATTAAGACAGCATCTACGCCTTGTTTAACTAAGTTTTGATAGCCTATAGTGTAGCCTTCTAAAGCTCGTCGCCAACCTTCGGAGTTAAACTTAATTTGATTAGGTATATTTCCCTGAATAATCCCTACTTTTAACCCAAAGTTTGATTCCTCATTTAAGGGGCGACTATATAAACTAAAACCAATAAGATGTAAAATTAGGCAGAATGTCACAGGCAAAATATAATCAACAAAATTCATCAATATGCCCTCTTCCCTCTCCCCTATTCTTTCTTCCCTCTCCCCTATTCCTTCTTCCTTTTTCCCTCTCCCCTCTTCCTTCTTCCTTCTTCCTTCTTCCTTCTTCCTTCTTCCTTCTTCCCTCTTCCTTCTTCCTTCGATCCAAGCCTCAGCAATTAACCCATTTACTGCTACAATTGCGGCGGTTGTTGCACTGGGTCCAGAGAGTTGACCAAGGTGTAAAATAGCTAAATTGTGGGGGCTTTGAGTGTAAGATAAAGATGTCCACCACAGAGGAGTAGAACTCCAGAGAGATTCTAAGCCACACCATAAAGCAGTACCAACTAAAACGCGAATTAATGCTGATAATTTTGAGTTTTTTTCTGAGTTTTTTTCAATATCTATTGGCGAATTAAAAATTACAAATAACCATCCCCAAACTGTGACTAATGCAGCACCCCAAAGTGTGATAAAAGTCCAGCAAAAAATTGCAATTCCTAAACTTGGCCACCAAGAAATTCCTAACCAAGTCATCGGGTGGATTCCTACAATCCAAGATAAAGCTAATCCATGATAGCCAATTCCCCAAAATAAAGGAAGAAGGAAGAAGGAAGAAGGAAAAGGGAAGAGGGAAGAATTAGAAGAGAAAAATTTTTGTTTTTTTATTTCTATTTTTGGTTTTTGATAACTAGCAACTATTACCCATAGAGGAACTAATGCTAACCATGCTAGAGGCCAAGCGTTTGCAGGGGCAGTTGTCAATCCCATTAAAATGCCACTGATTAATGCGATTAATAAGCTAATTTTTTGATTAGTAAGATTTTCTAAATTATTATGATGAGTTAAATTTTTTAATAGTTTCATAATATAGTTTCATAATTATGATGTAAATACATTAACTTTTACCTCTGGGAAGAAGCGAGTAGGGCGTATTTTCAAATCATGGAAGGGCGAAGAAGGGCGAAGCATTCGGGTACAAAATATTGGTTTTTAGCAGAAATTTATCGCCCGAATGCTTCGTCGCTACTCCTCTTCTACCTCTTCTAAATCTGATGATTCTTCACCAGAAGAAGGTACTAAAGCTACAGCTACAATTGAATCGTCATCATCCAAACGCTGCACTCTTACACCGGTTGCATTCCGAGATTGAGTAGAAATTGCATTCACTGGTTGACGGATAATAATACCGCGACTGGTGACAATCATTAACTCATCATCTTCGTTGACAATTCGCAAAGCAGCAGCGTAATCTTTGCCCTTTTTCGACTTGAATTTGGTGACAGTTAAACCTTTGCCTGCCCGTCTTTGTAATCGGAATTGAGTGACAGGAACTCGTTTACCGTAACCGTTGGTGGTAATTACTAAAGCCCAAGGTCCTTGAGTGTTAGTAGCGGGAATTTCTTCAGTGGTTTCGCTGCTTTCGGTTTCCTCTGCGATCGCTTCTATTTCCTCTGCTGTAACTTCTAATTCCTCTTCTTCTCCTTCCGTATCTTCGGTTTCTAATTCGGCAATACTAGCCACAATTGTACTGGGCAAAATGTCCATGCCAATTAGTTCATCTCCGGCTCGCAATTTCATTGATTTTACTCCCCGTGTGGCTCTACCAACTGGGCGTAATTGTTCGTGATTGGTGCGAAAATGAATTGCCATGCCGTTGCGAGAACCGATGATGATACTATCATCAACTTTGGCTAAACGTACCCAACGTAATTGGTCGCCTTCTTCTAAGGAAATGGCAATCAAACCGTTAGCACGAATGTTGCTGAAAGCAGATAAGGAAGTCTTTTTTATAAAGCCACTGCGGGTGAGCATGACTAAGTATTCTTCATTGCTAAACTCTGCTACTGAAACCATTGAAGTGATTTTTTCTTCAATGGGAATTGGTAATAATTGGACGATGGGAGTTCCCCGTGCGGTGCGGGAACTAACGGGAATTTGATAACTTCTGAGACAGTAAACAACGCCTCGATCGCTAAAGAATAAAACACTGTCGTGATCGCAACAAGAGAGGAAGTGTTCAACGCCGTCATCTTCTTTCATTTTTGCGCCGGCTTTACCGCGAGTAGCGCGATTTTGCGATTCAAATGTGCTGACGGGCATTCGTTTAATGTAGCCTTGTTCTGTTAGTAAGATGATGGCTTGTTCGTTGGCAATTAAATCAGTTTCGTCAATTTCTCCTTCGGCGTGTTCGATGACGGTGCGGCGCGGTGTAGCAAATCTTTGTTTGATTTCTGCGATTTCTGTTTGGATGATTTCTAAAACTCGTTCGCGCCTTGCCAAAATATCTAGCAAGTCGGTAATTTTTGCTAGTAATTCTTCATGCTCTTGCATGATTTTCTGTGCTTCTAAGGCGGTTAATCGCCGGAGTTGCATTTGCAGAATGGCATCAGATTGTACTTCTGATAAACCGTAATTATCCATCAATTCTTGTTTGGCTGTGGCGCTGTCAGCCGCACTCCGAATTAGGTGAATAATGGCATCTAAATTGTCGAGAGCAATCAATAAACCTTGGAGTAAATGATCGCGTTCTTCGGCTTTCCTGAGTTCGTAGTTCGTGCGTCGGATGATTGTCTCTATACGGAAATCTAAGAAGACGCTGAGAAATTGCTTAATCGAAAGTAATTGGGGTTCCCCATTTACTAGGGCTAACATATTTGCGCCGAAGTTTGATTGGAGGGGAGTTTGTTTATAAAGGTTGTTAAGCACTACGCGGGGATAAGCATCTCGTTTGAGTTCGATGACGATTCGCATTCCATCGCGATCGCTTTCATCTCTAATATCTGAAATCCCATCTAACCGCTTTTCATTCACCATTTCCGCAATCTTTTCAATCAGGGCTGCCTTATTAGTTTGATAAGGTAACTCTGTGATAATAATTGCTTCTTTATCGGGTCTGCCAGGATTCTCAATAACTTCGATCGCGGCTACACCGCGCATCGTAATTGAACCCCTACCAGTAGTATAAGCTTCCCGAATACTAGCCTTACCTAAAATCTGTGCGCCGGTGGGAAAATCTGGACCCGGAATGTACTGCATTAATTCAATATCGGTAATTTCTGGATTAGCAATTAACGCTACTAAACCCTCAATTACTTCGCCTAAATTATGAGGAGGAATATTCGTCGCCATCCCCACAGCAATTCCCGAAGAACCATTAACTAAAATTTGCGGTAAGCGCGATGGAAGTACCAGAGGTTCCTGTTGGGAACCGTCAAAATTATCGCCAAAATCGACAGTTTCTGAGTCGATATCCCGCAACATTCCTTCAGTAGTTAAAGGAGTCAAACGACATTCCGTGTAACGCATCGCCGCCGGCGGATCATTGTCAACAGAACCAAAATTTCCGTGCCCATCAATCAGGGGTTGACGCATTGAAAAATCTTGAGCCATCCGCACTAAAGCGTCGTACACCGCTGTATCCCCGTGCGGGTGATATTTTCCCAGCACCTCTCCCACTACGCGGGCGCATTTACGGAAAGGTCGATCGGGAGTCAAGCCCAATTCGTTCATAGCATAGAGAATGCGGCGGTGAACGGGCTTAAGACCGTCCCTAGCATCTGGTAGAGCCCGACCTACAATAACGCTCATGGCGTATTCTAGGTAAGATCGGGACATCTCATTCCGCAGATCCGTCGGGATAATCCGCGACTCAGAGGTGCTCATACGATGAAATACTCCATAAAATTCTGAATTTGACAGCTAGAAACCCGAAAAATTTGGTAAAATCAATTGGTTTTCGCGCCTAGTTGCCAAATATGTGACTTACACTTTGAATTATAACACAATTTGCATCTTTTTACCTGTAAGTGCAGCTATAAATACAATATTTGATTTGCCGCAGCGATGAAAGTTTTTTTATCGAACTCATGTTAACTTAATTTGATTGCATTTTGCCCAAAACTAAGCGAATTACATCAGTATCGACTCGATCGGTAATTGTCACAGTACCAATCTCGGTAGGTAAAATAAATCGTACTCTACCATCCTTCACTTTTTTATCAGTTTGCAACGTATCTAAAATCGCCTCAATATCCAATTTTGCTGGCAACTTGACAGGCAAACCTGCTTTTTCAATCAAAGCTAATTGCCTGCGATCGCACTCGCTATCCCACATCCCCAATTCAATAGCTAACTTACTAGCTGCTACCATCCCAATTCCCACTCCCTCGCCATGATTTACTAACTTATAACCAGTTAAACTTTCGACGGCATGACCAATTGTATGACCGTAATTTAAAATTGCTCTTAATCCCGATTCTTTTTCATCTTTGCTAACCACATCAGCTTTAGCTTGACAAGATTTTGTGAGAATTTCCTGCAATAATTCAGCGGAAATATAACGCATTTGATCTAATCTTTTACTGTTTTCTAATTGGGCAAATAATCCCGCATCCCAAATCACGCCATATTTAATAACTTCTGCCATTCCTGCGCGTAATTCTCTGGGGGGCAATGTTTTTAAAACTTCTGGATCGATTAATACTAATTTTGGTTGATGAAATGCACCGATTAAGTTTTTTCCTTGGGGATGATTAACTCCTGTTTTGCCACCAATGGAAGCATCAACCATTGCTAATAAAGAGGTGGGAACTTGCACAAAATTAATACCTCGTAGCCAAGTTGCGGCGGCAAAACCGGCGAT
This sequence comes from Oscillatoriales cyanobacterium USR001, assembly GCA_001698425.1. Classification (GTDB taxonomy): domain Bacteria; phylum Cyanobacteriota; class Cyanobacteriia; order Cyanobacteriales; family Microcoleaceae; genus Kamptonema. Next base: position 13,859 of record MBRE01000021.1, read on the forward strand.
GTCGCCCACTACTCCCCCCCCTAAAGCGATGATAGTTGAGGAACGTTCGAGGCGATTTTCTAAGGCTGTATTATAAATTTTTTGGACGGCATTTAACGTTTTATACTGCTCTCCAACGGGGAGGATGGTATTAGCGACGGCAAAACCTGCTTGTTGTAGAGAGGCGATCGCTTTTTCCCCGTAGTGGCGAAAAACCATTTGATTAGATACGACTAAAACTTTTTTGCCTAAATTCAAATCTGCCACTTGCGTGCCGAGTTGGTTTAAACTACCGGAGGCGATCGCGATATCGTAAGATTGCGAACCTAAATCAACACGAATGACTGACTGCATGATCGAAACCTAAAATTTTATAGTCTTTGAGATTTATTGTACCGCACTATGTTTCAATAGTTATAATAATTGATTTTTAAGGAGCAATGCAAATGACTCTCGATGGAGCAATAGCTTATTTTGTGATTTTGGGCGGGATGTGGGCTTTGGCAACTGGGCTAATGTTTGGTTTGCGTGCCGTTAAGCTGATTTAAACTTTTGTAGTAAGCGCTTTAGAGCGCTCTTTGCGCTTACTACAAACCAAATCATCAAGTTATTTAATTTTCATTCCTAAGCGATCGCCCGTTCTTTTTCCTCAACAGGTGCAACTTTTTGTGGCTGTACCTGTTGCTCATTAGCCAGAAATTCCACCAGTTGAGCCTCAATTTCATCCCGCACAATTTGGCGATATTCTAGGAAGTGTTCGTTATGAGCGCAAACTGTCAAATAATGCTCCCAAACCGCCGGATTCCGCTTAATAATACTGAACAAATGATGCCAAAACATCCAGCGAGTATTCCGCTTAATTCCTTGTCGCCAAATCACAATACAAAGCGCTTTCAAATCAATTAATTCAGGGAATTTGAACGGCTTTTTTACCTTCGGAGCCCCAAGCATTAAAAAATGACGATAGGTGCGATCCAAATACTTCTTAGGATCGTAAACATCACAAAATGCCTCGACATATTCCCGTGCAATATCTTCCAGAGGTCGCGTGGGAATAAAATTCATCAAAGTAGTCTGGTTAAGATTCCCAGCTTTCCCGCGCAAACGCCCTTCTTTTTCTAACCGATGCCACAAAGCAGTATGAGGTAAAGCTTGCAACATTCCAAAAGTTGTGCTCGGAATTGCTGCGGCTTCTGCAAAGCGGACAATCCGCGAACCTGCGCCCGGTTTTTCGCCATCAAAACCGATAATAAATCCGGCCATCACTCGCAAGCCAGATTTAGTAATTGTCTCCATTGATTCTACTAAGGAATTGCGGGTATTTTGGAACTTTTTAGTCATTTGCAAGCTTTCTTCATCGGGGGTTTCGACTCCTACAAATACAGCATTAAAGTTGCATTCTACCATTAAATCCATCATTTCTTGATCTTGGGCTAAATCTATGGAGGCTTCGGTGTTAAAAACAAAGGGATATTGTCGTTCTGCTTGCCAAGTTTTTAACTCTTTTAGCAATAGTTTCACGTTGCGTTTGTTGCCGATGAAATTGTCATCTACCATGAATACGCCGCGCCGCCAACCTAGTTGATAAAGGCATTCTAATTCTGCTAGGAGTTGTTCGGGGGTTTTGGTGCGGGGTTTGCGACCGTAGAGGATGATGATATCGCAAAATTCGCACTGGAAGGGGCAACCCCGCGAAAACTGGATGGACATTGAATCGTAGGCGTTGAGTTCCAGTAAATCGAAGCGGGGGACAGGAGTGGTGGTAACGTCGGGTTTTACGCCATCGGATCGGAAAGTACCGCTAGTTTCGCCCCGTGCGATCGCTTCGATGAACATGGGTAAAGTAATTTCGCCTTCGTCTAAAATCAGGTAATCTACGCCTGCGGCTTGGGGCTCCTCCGGTAAGGACGTGGGGTATGGCCCGCCGCAAGCGACTAATTTTCCGCGCCGTTTAGCTTCGCGAATTTGGGCGAGTAAGTCGTCTTTTTGGACGATCATGGCGGAACAAATGACGAGTTCGGCCCATTGCCATTCCGCTTCTGTGATCCCCCGAATGTTGCGATCGACTAGCTTAAATTCCCATGCTTGGGGGAGGATGGCGGCGACGGTGACTAAACCCAAGGGGGGTAGCAATACCTTACGGTTAACCAGTTCTAGGATTTTTTCATAGGACCAAAATGTTTTGGGAAATTGGGGATAAACCAGTAAAACTCGCATAGTTAAACTCCTCACACTGGGATTTATTTAGTTCTAATGACTTTAGGTTAACGCGATCGGCTTTGTGTAAGTAATTATTATGACGCGATAGTGTCAATTTGCTCTCCCTGTAGTGACAAAAGAAGGATTATGTAAAGAACTATATCTTTTGATAAATTCTACTTGCCTCCCTCAAAAAGTCATGCTACATTAACAATCAGAGACAAAGAAACCAGCACAAAGGAGGACAAAATAGTTCAACGGTGTTGTCAGCGAGGTTTCTCCTCATCTCAATCCTACCCACAGCCGAAATTAACCAAGCATAGATTATAGTGGCAACGCTCGCTTAGGAGTTAAGCCAAACCTAAATCTAGGAAGATGAAACTATGCTGGACTCCCAAGAGTAAAGCTGTGAAAATTGTAAACCCTAGTTGTTGATTCTTAAACCTCGCAAATTTATCTCATTTGTTGAAAAATCCGAACTTCGCATCTAGCGAACTTGCGATATCGATCGCAGAATGCGGGTCTTGTCAAGAGCGACAAGACCCTAAAATTTTAATTAAAGTTAAAAATTAAAAAATAATACAAATCAAGAATTACAAATCAAAAATTTAACTTCATTATTTTTAATTTTGCATTTTTAATTTTTAATTAACATAGATGATCTCTTTTACCCTGAAAATCTTAAAATATTATAACTGTCCAGTCTCGCGTCAGTTTATAACTAAATAATGTGTGACTCATTATGACTATTGGCTATCTCGCTCTCGTTCTCCATGCCCACTTGCCCTTTGTCCGTCACCCTGAAAGCGATTACGTTTTAGAAGAAGAATGGCTATTTGAGGCGATTACAGAAACCTACGTACCCCTGCTGCAAGTGTTTGAAGGGCTCAAGCGCGACGGTATTGATTTCAAAATTACCATGAGCATTACACCACCTTTGGTGGCGATGCTGCGCGATCCCCTACTTCAAGATCGCTACGAACACCATTTGGCTAAACTAGAAGAACTCGCCGAACTGGAAATCGAACACAATGCCTACAATGGTCATGTCCGCTATCTGGCTGAACATTACGCAGCCCACTTCAATCAAGTCCGCAATTTTTGGGAACGCTACGATCGCGACTTAATTAAAGCATTTAAGCAATTCCAAGACTCGAACAACTTGGAAATCATCACCTGCGGTGCGACTCACGGGTATTTCCCGCTGATGAAAATGTATCCCGAAGCGATTTGGGCTCAAATTAAAGTCGCCTGCGAAGACTACGAGAAAAACTTCGGTCGTCCGCCAAAAGGAATTTGGCTGCCGGAATGTGCCTATTATGAAGGCTTAGAACGGATGTTAGCCGATGCTGGTCTGCGCTATTTTCTTACTGATGGTCACGGTATTCTCTACGCCCGTCCCCGTCCCCGTTTTGGTAGTTATGCACCAATTTTTACTGAGTGTGGCGTGGCGGCTTTTGGGCGGGATCACGAGTCTTCTCAACAGGTTTGGTCTTCTGAGGTAGGATATCCTGGAGCACCGGAGTACCGGGAATTTTATAAAGATTTGGGATGGGAGGCAGAATACGATTATATTAAGCCTTACATCATGCCCAACGGTCAACGGAAAAATACGGGGATTAAGTATCACAAAATTACTGGGCGGGGATTGGGTTTAGGGGATAAAGCTCTTTACGATCCTTACTGGGCAAGGGAAAAGACGGCGGAGCACGCTGGCAATTTCATGTTCAATCGGGAACGCCAAGTTCAACATCTTTATGGGATTATGCAGCGTCCGCCGATTATTGTCTCGCCCTACGATGCGGAATTGTTCGGTCACTGGTGGTATGAGGGGCCTTGGTTTTTAGATTATTTGTTCCGTAAAACTTGGTATGACCAACGTACTTATGAGATGACTCATTTGGCTGATTATTTGCAGGGGAATCCAACTCAGCAGATTTGTCGTCCGTCTCAGTCGAGTTGGGGTTTCCGAGGTTTCCATGAGTATTGGTTGAATGATACTAATGCTTGGATTTATCCGCATTTGCATAAGGCGACGGAACGGATGATTGAAGTTAGTAAGCAGGAACCGGCGGATGAGTTGCAGTTGCGGGCGTTGAATCAGGCGGCGCGGGAGATTTTGTTGGCGCAATCTTCAGATTGGGCGTTTATTATGCGGACGGGAACGATGGTTCCTTATGCGGTGAGGCGGACTCGATCGCATTTAATGCGTTTTCATAAACTCCATGATGAGGTGAAGGAGGGTAAAGTTGATTCTGGTTGGTTGGAGAAGGTGGAGGCGATCGATAATATTTTCCCTGAAATTAATTACCGTGTCTATAGGCCTTTAGGGGTGTAGGGTGTGTTTTCAAACCCTAAGATCCCCCCAGCCCCCCTTAAAAAGGGGGGAGAAAGGCGCTCAAAGTCCCCCTTTTTAAGGGGGATTTAGGGGGATCGATATCTCAAGGAGTAGTTTGAAAACACGCCCTAGCAGTTAGGAGGTTTTCCTACTAGCTTGAGGGCGAAGTATTTTGGTAGATGAAGTTATTAGGCCTCTTGCGAAAGTGCGATCGCAGGAGGTCTAATATTTTATTTGCTGAATGCTAAACTTTATCTAATAATTGATTGAAGAAGAATAGGCTACGGCAATTTTTTCGCCTGCGCTTAATTCAATTTTATCTGCGCCTACGGTAATAAAAATTTCGGCGCAATTTTCGGGAAGATTGAAGCCTTCTAAACTGTAGCCGTCTTCTCCACTATTGGAGCTAGAGTGATAATCTACGATAGTTGCTACATCCCCTTTTTTTAGGTTATACTCTGGGATGTCTTGGCGCAAAGCTACTTGGGTAAAAAGATCGAATTTCATCTTAACTTCTATAAACGTCTTTCCGATGTTTACAATGCAGCAATATAACGACAGAATCTTGATCGGAGATTTCGTAACGTACACGGTAATCGCCAATGCGGATGCGATACTCACAATCATAACCTCGCAATTTGACAACTCCTGGCGGACGTGGATCTTCAGCTAATTGTACAACTTCTTCAAGAATCCGATTGCGGATGATATCTGATAGGCTATCAAGCTGTTTTTGCACAGATTTAGGAATGATTATAGTGTAAGTCATTGAGCTTTCCCAGAACGATGAGCTATATACTGATCGATAGTTTGATAGTCTCCTGTTTGATAAGCAAGCCGAGCTTCCTCAATTTCTGCTTTTACCGTTGGATCTGACTCTAATAAATCTTCTTCAATCTGACTTATTTCTGACTCTAATATTTCCCAAAGTCTGCGTTTTTCTTCAACTCCTAGTGAGGTAATGGCATCTACTAGGGATTGAAAGGGTATTTGCAATCCTACAGTTGTTTGTGTCATGTTTTATCTCACATTTATAGTGGTTTTCAATCGAATCGAATACAGGACAAGGTAGGGGCGGGTTCGCCAAAATACTTGATAATTACCGATAATTCCCTAAACCCGCACCGATCTATGATGTCACCAAAAGAGGCATAAAAAACCGGAATCTGGCCGGGGCGGGTTTATCTATATTGTCGATTATTATTGGATATCTAGGCGAACCCGCCCCTACAACAATTAACATGATACAATATTATTTGTGATTCTACAAATCAGATTTTTCCCTACCTCCTGAAGACGGAGTACACCCATTGCGAAACCCAACGGAAAAAAAGAGAAAATGAGTTGCCAATGTCGGCCTTTAGCTGCTGCCATTTCCTACTAAATTCTACCCCGTTTTAATTGAGCGCGGAGCAATCGCCACAACATCAACGCTACAATCCAAACTAGGAAAAAGGGAAAGGCAACCAACCCTCCCAAAAATAACAAACCTAGTTGCCAGTTACCCCGTTGGGCAAATCTTCCTATTGCTTTCATCCAGTTAGGATAAGGCATAGCATTCAGGGGTAACTTTAGTTCTTGTAAGATTTGACTAGCTTGATATCCGGCGGCAAATCCTTCTTTAATTCTCCCAACTTGATAATACAAAATACCTAAATTAAACCAGGCATTCGCTTCACCCCGGCGATCGCCTATTTCTCTGGCTATTTCCAAGTGTTTCTGGTGATATTCAATCGCCAGGCGGTAGTCTCCCAGGGAATAGTAGTAGGCATTGCCCAAATTCCCATAAGCTCGTCCCTCCCCACCGCGATCGCCTATTTCTCTGGCTATTTCCA
>MBRE01000021.1:20233-20376 GCA_001698425.1 Oscillatoriales cyanobacterium USR001
TGTTTCTGGTGATATTCAATAGCTAGGCGGTATTCTCCCAGGGAATAGTAGGCATTGCCCAAACCCCCATTAGCTCGTCCCTCCCCACCGCGATCGCCTATTTCTCTGGCTATTTCCAAGTCTTTCTGGTGATATTCAATGGC
>MBRE01000022.1 GCA_001698425.1 Oscillatoriales cyanobacterium USR001
CCATCTAACAACACTTTTGATGCTGTGGGGGTGAGAATCCATAATTTGGGCATTTCTGCTTCATTGAAGCGAGTATTTTGTCTTCTTGCAACTCGCTCTAATTCTCCTCGGACATCCCATAATTTACTCAGACAACTACAAACTTCGCTGATGCTTACTGGGTTGCGAAATGGCTCAAAAATTGCTGTGGCGGTTGCCATTTTTCCCAAAACTCCCAGGGTTTCTACATATTCCGGTGTGACGGTAGTGGGAGTAAAGTAAACATCTATTTCGCGGACTTCTGAAGTGACATCACGACCAATATTAACTGTACCCATTGGGGACAGCATTTCTGCTAAGTAGTCTTTGGCAAAGCGATCGTGAATAAATCGCGTCATGGCATCAATGCTGTTTGATTTTGATTGTTAGAGTTTAGCATATTATACCAATTCTCTAAATTAATACTACAGTCTTCGGGGCGGGTTTTTGAAGATTTTGGCGAATTGCGGTGATTGTTGGCGAACCCGCCCCTACCCAAACTGTGGCAAACTTTTTTAGAAATGGTATTATACCAATTCTTCAAATTATGACTACAGATACCGACTTCCTAAGATAAACTCTCCTACTGAGGACTCGGTAAAATAATCGCAACCCGCCGCTGCTGCAAATAACTCGGAATTTCCCCCGCCAACTCCTGACGGCGCAAGATTCATGGCTGTGGCAACTAAATACATGGTTTGGTATAAAATTCCCACGTGCTTTAATATTAGGCTATAGGCCATTGATTCATAGCCCCAACTTACTCTCGAAAACCGTGAGGATAGCAGAATTAAAATTTGTGGTTCTCCCTCTATTTGCACTGCCAAACCTGCACTTTTTAGCAAGGCTTCTACCTGCTTTGTTTTCCCGGAAATTTTACAAAGTTGATGATCTTGTGGAGCATAATAATACAAGCCAGAATCAAGGTTTTCACAGCGATCGATAGCAGTATAAATCTCTAAATCGTAGCAAGCGCCTCCGGTGGGATAAGGTCGATTGCTGCAATCCATGTTATCTCTGGGGACAATCTCGCGCAATCTCGCAGAACGATAGAGAAATTCTCCCAATTGTTCGACAGTAATCGGTTTTTCTCCGTGTTGCCGAATTGATTTTCTTGCTTCTAAAATTGCTGTAAAGGGCGTATCTGTAAGTTTCAAGCTGTCGATGTCCGGTTTATAAAGATTGATAATCTCGTTGGATGGTTTGGCTTTGAGTACAGGTGTGGGTTCGATTTGTCCTAAAAATCTGAAGGTTTTACCAATTAGATTGGAATGGCGGCCGCCGCGACTGCGAGTGTGGAATAATAAATCGTGAAATTCCCATTGAGTTAACGCTTCACTGCGTTCTAATGTGCTATCATTGTTAATAGTTGATAGCATTTCAGTGGTTAGCAAAACGCTGAGAAATAATCGGATGGTGGCTGCGGAAATTCCGGGAATTTGGGTTAAATCGGAGATGGCTTTGGGTTGGGAGAGTTCGTTAATTAAAGCGGCGCTGCGCCAATCCTTGAGGATAATTTTGGCTTTGGAAAGAGGGGATTCAACAACTAGATGGGATTTTTCTGAGTGGCAATAGGCAAAGCGTGAAAGTTGATAGTTACTATCAGTAGTTATCTCAGATAAATTCCATTTATAGGGTGTGGCAATCGGAACAACTGTAGCTAGAGCACTGCCATCTATTTCCAAGGTATGGTAAACTAAACCTAGAATAACAAATTGCTCTAGGTAGTAGTAGAATTTGGCTAGGGCGGAACTGCCATCGGTAGCAACTACCAGTTGAGTTAGGTCTTTTTCGGTTGCGCCTTCGGTACAAAGAACTTTAATCGCGGCGACGATTCCGGGGGAGAGTTTGCTAAGGTTAAATTCAATGTATGGCGCTTTTAAAATCAAGCCTTTTTCGGGTTCCTCAATCAGAGAAATCTCTGGCTTAAAAGTTAGGATGATTTGGGGAATAATTTCACTCATGGTTGACCTCAAAAGAAGATAGGAAATGGGTTTATTTGTGGTTCTGGGGTGGGCGCATCTAGCCAGCCTAATTTAACGGGAATGTCATAAAGTCGCCCTGGTGCTAAACGCTTCCAAAAGTGTCGCATTCCTGGTACTATGACTTTAATTACATTTAAACCAATATCAGGCCGAGTTTGATCTAAAACAAAGGTTTCTAAGCCTAATGTTTCAGCTATTTTTACACACTGCTCAACGTCTGTTTTTAAATCGTCGCTGGCTAAGGGGGGATAGTCAGATAGTAATTTTAAAGGTTGAGAAGTATCGGGCGTTAAATAAGGTTTATTTTCCAGTGTAGCAGTTTTGTACCACTCGACGGTGAGGCCGTCGGAAACGCCGTAATTGGTGCTACCATCGGCGTTGAAAGTTAATACTGATGGTAAGGATTGGTTAACCTCTGTTAAGGCGCGAGAGAGGGCAATTTTGGGGTCAAAATGTGCGCCAAAACCGAAAATAATATCTTCGATTTTTCTGTCAATGCGGTGAGAAAGGGCGGCAAAAACGGGAATGTTAAAATCGTTGGTGAGGTCTAAAACCCACAGATTGCGATCTATACTTTGATAGTAGTTTCTGAGTTCTTGAATGTAGGCATCGTTAAAGCTATCTAAATCAACAGCGGGAACTTTAACTTGATTGTACCACCACAAGGCGACACTATCTCGCTCGACTAATTCCATAAATCCTTGCAAAATTGCTTCTTCTTTGGTATTCCCGGCGGCGCAGCCGTTGGAGTCTGACCAACAGTCTGGTTTTTCGGGTTTGGGATAGCCGTAATAACAGTAAGCTGTGGGTAAATACTTTACTCGTTGATGAGTTAATGACCAAATTGGTGTCCAGTCAATTTCTCGGCTTTCATCGAAGGGTTCGGGAACTCTTTGAAAGAAGTTTTTACAGGTTCTATTCCATTCGTGGCGATCGCGATATTGGGCTTGACTAAATCCCATGCAATCATTAGGATGAATGGCGGTTTCTCCCATGCTTTGATAGCTGCCTTTTTTGCGGATTTCGTCGCCTTGATATACGCCGGAATATCTCTCGATCGCTTCTCCCAAGGCGCTGGCTTTGGCTTGTTCATCGGTTTTACCTTTGCCGGCACTTCTTCCCCGTAAGTTTTCTTTGAGGAAGTACAAATCATCGAACATGGTAGCGAAATTGTGGCCGGCTATGTAGTTCGGTGTTAAAGCATTGGCTGTTTGGGGAACTTTGAGTAAACCGCGCACAACTCCAGTTATCGGACTGATTTGGGACTCGTATTTTTGCAGGGTTTCTGTTGGGGAAAAACTGCGATGGCCGCCGTCGGCGGTAAAGGTTTTTTTCTGGCTTTGGAGGACAAAAGGCTGGATTTCTTGGGGTGGAAGTTGACCGCATTCGGGGCATTGGGGGCGTTTAGTTATGGTGTGATTGGTAGTTTTGAGGGTTTTGGTGTCAAAGGTAATGATGGTATTTTCTAAGGTTTTATTGTTGCCTTGGATTATCCATTTGGCTAGTTCTGTGGCGGCTAAATTGAAGGCGATTTGTAAAGTAGAAGGAAGGTAAGATGGGGGAGTTAATAAGGGTGTTGAGTAGTGTTTTTGACGCTGGATGAAACTTTGGGTGGGGCGATTTGCTCTTAGGCGTTGGGCAAGACATTCCCAGCAGGCGGTGGTTTCGGGGTGGAAAATTGGGCCGATCCAAATTGTGGAAGTTGTAGGTTTGATTAGCAGCCAAGGGCGGCTAGTTTGCAGGGATTTTTGGTTAAATTCGTTGAGTTCTGGTTGCAGGTAATCGTCGGTTAAGACGAGGGTGATTTCTGCGGTGGTTGATACTTGAATGCCAAGGGTTTCTATCTCGAAAACCCGCCCCCCCCAACGAACAATCATCATCCACGTTGTAATATTCGCTGCAAATTTCTGGTTGATGTGGGCGATTGGTGGGGTTGGGCGGCTTTATTTAGATTGTGGGTTATCGTTATATAGCAGTCGCCAGGACGGTTAAGGCAAGTTTGAATATAGTCGTGGGGGGGGCGGGTTTATAGATGCTTTAAACTGGGAACAGTTATATTTAGGCGAACCCGCCCCTACAGCCTTTCGATCGAGGTGCAAAATGTGAATTTTTACGGATTTTCTTGATGATACAGTGGTTTTCACTCCCGATGGGTTAATATCACAAAAAGCACAATACCAACTAGCGCACAGACTATGCTCGGACTTAACGGATATCGCATTGCACAAGAAATTCACAGCGGCGTAAAAAGTTTGGTCTATCGAGGCCACCGCGAAGCAGACCGGCAACCCGTTATCGTTAAACTCCTCAAGTCCGAGTACCCCACCCTGGAAGAAGTCACCCGCCTCAGAAATGAATACAAAATTGCCCAACCCCTAGACTGTCCTATTATCACCAAAGTCTATAGCCTAGAAAACTATCGCAACAGCTTTGCCCTAATTTTAGAAGATTTTGGCGGCTCCTCTCTCGACCAGTTACTGACTAACCAAACCTTACCTGTAACCGAAGTTCTAAGAATTGCCATTGTCTTAATAGATGCCTTAGATTATTTGCACCGCCATTCAATTATTCATAAAGATATTAAACCCGGAAATATTATTATCAATTCTACCACAGGTGAAGTTAAACTCACTGACTTTAGCATTTCCTCCCGCCTCCAACAAGAGAATCAATCTGTTAGCAATCCCTCCGAATTGGCGGGGACTCTCGCCTATCTCTCCCCAGAACAAACGGGGCGAATGAACCGCTCGGTAGATTACCGCAGCGACTATTATTCTTTAGGTGTGACTTTATACGAAATGCTGGCGGGTCAGTTACCTTTTGTCACAGTCGATCCGATGGAATTAATCCATTGTCACTTAGCGAAACAGCCGTTACCAATTGGTGAAATTCGAGAAATTCCTCAAGTTATTTCTGATATCGTAATGAAACTCTTAGCGAAAAATGCCGAAGAGAGATATCAGAGCGCAGCCGGATTAAAATTTGACTTAGAAACTTGTTTAAATCAATTGCTGGCTACGGGAACAATCGCACCTTTTGCCATTGCTACCCGTGACAAAGGTAGCCAATTACTGATACCACAAAAACTTTACGGCCGCGAACGGGAAGTAACAGAATTACTAGCCGCCTTTGAAAGAATTAGCCCCTTTGTCACCCCCAACCCCCTTGGTAAGGGGGCTTTAGAAGCAGAATCCTCCACTCTTACCCCCCCCTTACCAAGGGGGGCCGGGGGGGTTCAAACCGAGGAATCCACTCTTACCCCTTCCCCTTCCCCTTCCAGCAGCGAAATGATCCTAGTTTCCGGCTATTCCGGCATAGGTAAAACCGCCATCGTCAACGAAGTTCACAAACCCATAGTCCGCCAACGCGGTTATTTCATCTCCGGCAAATTTGACCAATTTAACCGCAACATTCCCTACTCAGCCATCATCACCGCTTTTCAAGCCTTAATCAACCAATTACTCACAGAAAATACCGGACAAATTGCCAATTGGAAACATCAACTCTTAGATGCCCTTCTCCCCAATGCCCAAGTCATTATTGATGTCATCCCCGAAGTAGAATTTATTATCGGTCCCCAGCCAGAAGTACCGCAATTAGGGCCAACAGAATCACAAAACCGCTTCAATCGAGTTTTCCAACAATTCCTCAAAGTCTTTTGTCAGCCACAACACCCCGTTGTGCTGTTTTTAGATGACTTACAGTGGGCAGATTCAGCCTCCCTGAAACTCATGCAACTGCTGATGAGCGACCCTGATAGCCAATATTTGTTAATCATTGGAGCCTATCGCGATAACGAAGTCAACCCCACTCACCCTTTAATTCAAACCTTAGAAAAAATCCGCGAATCCGGGGCTAATCTCAATAACATCACCGTCCAACCTTTAGCCCTAAATCATGTTAGCCAACTGATTGCCGATACTCTCAATGAATCCGCAGCCACAAAACGCATTCAATCCTTTTCCGAACTCCTTTTTAGCAAAACCCAAGGCAACCCTTTCTTTTTAACCCAACTGTTGAAAACCCTCGCCTCAGAAAACCTGCTGAATTATGAAGCCAGCAGCGACAAATGGCAATGGGATATAGAGGCAATACAAGCCATCGGTATTACCGATTTAAACGTAGTCGAACTGATTGCCAGAAACATTCAAAAACTACCAGAGGTTACTCAAAAAGCCTTAAAACTTGCGGCTTGCATTGGCAACACTTTCAACTTAGATATTTTAGCCATTGTCAACGAAGCATCAGAATTAGTCACGGGGGCGCAGTTGTGGCCGGCGCTTCAGGCGGGTTTGATTTTGCCCCTTTCAGAAGCCTACAAAATTCCCTTGGTATTTGTCGAGTCGGAATCTGCATCAGTGCAACTGCAAGATGTCAAAGTAGATTACAAATTTCTGCACGACAGAGTGCAGCAATCTGCCTATTCTTTGATTCCTGAAACTGAGAAAAAATCGACTCACTTCCAAATCGGTCAATTGCTGCTGCAAAATACCACAGTCGAAGAACGCAAAAACAATATTTTTGCCATAGTTAATCAATTGAATTTTGGCATAGAGACAACCACAGAGGAATCACCGCTACTGGCCACACAGTCCGACAAAAACCTGTTAGCAGAACTTAACTTGATTGCCGGTCAAAAAGCTAAAGCATCCGCAGCCTTTGAAGCGGCAGTTAATTATTTTAATCTGAGTTTAGGGCTGCTGGCTGCCGATAGTTGGCAGAGTGATTATGACTTAACGCTGCCTATCTATGTGGAAACCGTAGAAGCTGAATATTTAAACGCTAATTTTGCACGGGCGGAACAGCTTTTAGAAGTTGTGCTGCAAGAGGCAAAAACGCTTTTAGATCGGGTGAAAGTTTACGAGGTAAAAATTCAGTCTTATATTTCTCAATACAGGTTGTCAGAAGCCATAGAGACAGGGCTGGAAGTGTTGGAAAAATTAGGGATATCCCTGTCTCAAATGTCGGAAGATCCCGGAATATTGATTCAGGCAATTGCTAGAAAACTGGCAGAGGAAAATAAACAAATTGAGGATTTAGCTGACCTTACTGAAATGACCGATCCTTATCAGTTTGCCGCAATTCGGATTCTTTTAACAGTTACTTCGGCTGCTTATATTACGAATCCTGCCTTACTCTCGCGGCTTTTATTTGCAATGGTGGATCTCTGCTTAACTTACGGAAATCCCCCCTTAGCTGCTGGCGTGTACGTTAATTATGGTGTCTTTTTGACTGTGGGTGGAGATATTGATTCAGGATATAGATTTGGTCAACTATCTTTAAGATTATTGGATAAATTTAATACCAAAAATATTAAAGTGCTTGTTTTACATTACTTTAATTCATTTATTCGCCACTGGAAAGACCATGTTAGAGAAACCATAGAACCTTTGCAAGAGGCTTTTAATAGTGGACTAGAAATCGGCAATTTAGAGTATGCCTGCTATGCAATTTTGGGCTATCACAATCATAGATTTTTTTGGGGAGATGACGTAGAATCTATTGAAGTGAAAAGTCGAGAGTACCTATCTTTGACTCGAAAACTTGGACAATATTTTGTTCTTGAAGGGTTTAATCTTTTACAGCAGTTATTTTTAAACTTGCTCGCTCAGTCAAAACAACCTACTATTTTAATTGGCAATAATTATAATGAAACAGAGACTATTCAATCAGCATTACAAATAAATAACTATTATAGTCTATTCTTCATTTATACTTTTAAAACCTTCCTTTCATATTTGTTTAAAGAACGAGAAGCCGCCGTTGAAAATGCTCGACAAGCAGATAAATATAAAGCACCTGTTAGCGGGATGATAGTGACAGGTCAACTCAACTTTTACTATTCCCTCAGCCTCCTCGCTCAATATCCCCACGTCAGCGAAACCGAACAGAGAGAATATCTCGAACAAGTAGCAACCAATCAACAAACAATGAGACATTGGGCTAACAATTGCCCCGCCAACTACCAACACAAATATGACCTAATAGAAGCCGAAAAAGCCCGAATTTTAGGAGACTACCCCGCAGCCATCACCCTCTACGATGCCGCCATCACCGGGGCCAGAGAACAACAATACACCCAAGAAGAAGCCCTCGCCAACGAACTCACCGGCGAATTTCACCTAACTCGCGGCCAAGAAAACATGGCCCGCTTCTTCCTCCTAGAAGCATACTACTGCTACATCCGTTGGGGAGCGAAAGCCAAAGTCAAAGACTTAGAAACCCGCTATCCCCAATTCTTCGCCAAAATCAACGCTCAAAAACCCGCAGAAACCAGCATCACCTTAGCCACCATCATCACCAGCAGCAGCAATTCCGAAGGCTTTGACCTAGCCTCCGTCTTCAAAGCCGCCCAAGCCATTTCCAGCGAAATAGTCCTCAGTGAATTGTTAGCAAAACTGATTACAATTGCCATAGAAAATGCTGGCGCACAAACTGGATATTTGCTACTCAACCATTCAAACACACTCACCATCGAAGCCATCGGAAAAGTAGAAGGCGACAACATCACCCTCTCACAAATTCCTAATTTACCCCTTACTGAAGTCCTCCCCATCAGCGTCATCAACTACGTAGAAAGAACTCAAAAAAGTGCCGTCTTAAACAATGCCACCACCGAGGCAATGTTTGCCACCGACCCCTATATCATCGCCCATCAAACCAAATCCATACTCTGTACGCCCATCATCAATCAAGGTCGCTTCATGGGAGTAGTTTACCTAGAAAATAACCTAGCAGAAAAAGTATTCACCCCCGCACGACTAGAAGTTTTAAAACTCCTATCTTCCCAGGCTTCCATCGCCTTAGAAAATGCTACTTTGTACCAAACCTTAGAGCAAAAAGTCCAAGAACGTACAGCCCAACTTGCCGAAGCTAATGCGGAAATTACCGCTCTCAATAATATTTTGAAAACAGAGAATTTGCGTCTAAGTGCCGAACTAGAAGTTACCCGGCGCTTGCAAAAAATGATGTTACCCAAAGAACGGGAACTGACGGAAATTCCTGGCTTAGACATCTCTGGATTTATGGAGCCCGCTGATGAAGTTGGCGGCGACTATTACGATGTTCTTTCCCACGCAGGACGAGTAAAAATCGGTATCGGCGACGTAACGGGACACGGATTAGAAAGCGGTGTGATTATGTTAATGACACAAACAGCAGTCAGAACTTTATTAGAAGGAAATTTCACCGATCCTACGGAATTTTTGGACGTATTAAATCGCACAATTTATCAGAATGTGCAGCGGATGGATTCTGAGAAAAGTATGACTTTAGCTTTGGTTGATTACAGCGATGGCCTATTGAAATTAAGCGGTCAACATGAAGAAATGATCGTCGTGCGTTCTACTGGTGAAGTTGAAAAAATTGATACAGAAACTTTAGGTTTTCCGATTGCCTTAGTAGAAGAAATTGCCGATTTTGTCGGGGCAACTGAGGTACAATTGTATGCTGGGGATGTAGCAGTGCTTTACACTGATGGAATTACCGAAGCCATCGATATGAATGAAGTGCAATATGGTTTAGAGCGACTGGTTGAGGTGGTGAGGGCAAATTATCAGCGATCGGCTGTAGAAATTAAGCAGGCAGTAATTGATAATTTGATGCTGTATATTGGGGAGCAGAAAGTTTATGATGATATTACTTTGCTGGTGTTTAAACAGAGGTAGGAAGGAAGAAGTTGACAGTTGACAGTTGACGGAATCTGTGTAGCAGATAGTGCCTTAAACAAGCAGATATTAAAAAAATAGTCCAGCAAGTAGATAAACAGTTAGAATCGACCCAAGCCTCACTGCGTAAACTATCTAGGCAAAAGTTTGCTTGTATTACCGATGCGGAAACTGCAATAAAAAAGATATCAGAATCATCTGAGCATTTATGATTGCAGGTCGCTATACCTATTACCTAAAATATTATCAATAAAATCAGTAATTTCCTGATAAAAAACCTGCCCCTTTTCTCTACTACTTACCTGTTGAATAAACTGCTCGTAAAGTTGAGAGGAAGATACTAGCATAGGGGGCGTTGCTGAATTAGGGTATGATGAGTAAGGCGATCGCACGCCAAAAAATAACACTTCACAAAACGCAGAGCTTATGCAATGTCCTGAATGTCAGTCAACTCATGTTAATAAAAATGGTCATAAAAAAGGAAAACAGAATTATATTTGTGTTGGTTGTGGCAGACAATTTATAGATTGCTATCAACCTCATAATCAAATAAATCATTCTCGCTTATCTGCGATCGCACTATAAGTTTATCATACCTTGATTAAGCAACGCCACAATTAGTAGGGTGCTCTACTACGATCGAACCCTAACGATCTCGTTCAATCGCTGCATCTGACGCACCCTACAAAATCGGGATGCTGCCGATGGACTGAAGTGCTGTCACCATAAGCGATCGCACCTAAAAATCTTAACCTCCGAAAATGAATAACTATTAACTACGGTAAATTTATCGAGATATCGTGGTATACTGCATAAAGTTACTCTCAATCCCTTCCTGATTGATATTTATGTGGATTAAGTTCTCAGAAACCAAGCCTTTAGGCATTTTGACTTACTACCGCCAAAACTTCCTTTCTCCGAGAGGTCGCAGTCTTTCCCTGCTCTTTGCAACCGGACTCGGCTTGAGTCTGGGAGTAGCGGCTTGCTCTTCCAGCGCTACCACAACGGACACAGCCACTAAACCCACCACCCCGACCAACAGTGCCGCACCTGCAAAAAGCGTTACTGTTAATATTGGTTTCCAAAAATCGGCTACCGTTCTCAATGCTCTTAAAACCAAAGGCGATTTAGAAAAAGCTTTAGCCGCCTCCAAATCTTCTGTAAAATTTGTAGAATTTCCGGCTGGGCCACCATTATTAGAAGGAATGAATGCAGGCAGTATTGACTTTGGCTACACAGGAGAAGCGCCGCCAGTCTTTGCCCAAGCTGCCGGAACACCATTAGTTTATGTTGCTTATGAAACATCCAATCCTCAGTCTGAAGGGATTGTGGTTCCCAAGGATTCACCCATACAAACTATTGCCGATTTGAAAGGCAAAAAAGTTGCTTTTGCCAAAGGATCTAACACCAATTACTTCATAGTTAAAGCCTTAGAATCGGCTGGACTTAAATACAGTGACATCACTCCAGTTTTCCTCAAACCAGCAGATGCACGAGCAGCTTTTGAAGGTGGAAATGTAGATGCTTGGGCAATTTGGGACCCCTATTTAGCAGCAGCAGAAAAAACCGCAGGCGCACGATTGATCAAAGATGCCACAGGTATTGCTGCGAATCGAGGTTACTATCTCGCTCGGAAAGCTTTTGTTGACGAACATCCTGAGATTTTGAAACTCATTTTAGATGAGGTAAAAAAGGTAGATAAATGGGCAGCGGGCAATCCAGTAGAAGTTGCTAAATTTTTGGAAGCGCAATTAGGGATAGAAGCTTCTGTCTTAGAAGTGTCAGAAAAGCGACGTAAGTATGGCGTTTCTCCCCTGACGGATGAAGAGATAGCCGGACAGCAACAAATTGCTGATACTTTCCATAAATTAGAGCTTATTCCTAAGCCAGTTCAGGTTAAAGAAATCGTGTTGAAAGATAGTAAGTAGAGTCATTAGCAAGGGGAAATCGACGTGAATACTCAATTCATAAAAACGGATGTACTGGTAATTGGTGGCGGTACGGCTGGTACGATGGCTGGCATCAAAGCTAAACAGGCAAATCCTGATAGCGAAGTGCTAATTTTAGAGAAGGCAAATATTCGCAGAAGTGGTGCGATCGCAATGGGCATGGATGGCGTAAATACTGCTGTCATTCCCGGCCATTCTACACCCGAACAGTACGTCCGCGAAATTACCCTTGCTAATGACGGCATCCTCAACCAAAAAGCCGTTTATCAAACCGGAAAATTAGGCTATGAAGTCATCCAAGAGTTAGAAAGTTGGGGAGTTAAATTTCAGAAAGATGCTCAAGGTAACTACGACTTAAAACAAGTTCACCGCGTCGGCAAATATGTGTTACCAATGCCCGAAGGTAAAGACCTCAAACAAATTTTAACTCGACAGGTGAAACGCCATAAAGTTAAAGTTACCAATCGAGTCATGGCAACCCGCGTTTTAGTACAAAAAGGACGCGCTACTGGTGCTGTTGGCTTTGACGTGCGAAATGGTGATTTTGTAGTAATTCAAGCCAAAGCTGTCATTCTTTCTACAGGTGCTTGCGGTCGTTTAGGACTACCCGATTCTGGCTACCTTTATGGCACTTATGAAAATCCAACAAATGCCGGAGATGGCTATTCAATGGCTTACCATGCGGGCGCAGAACTTAGTAACATTGAATGCTTCCAAGTCAACCCGTTAATTAAAGATTATAACGGCCCCGCTTGCGCTTATGTTGCCGGCCCCTTTGGTGCTCATACTGCTAATGCCGAAGGTCATCGCTTCATTAGTTGCGATTATTGGAGCGGTCAAATGATGCTGGAAATCTGGAAGGAATTAAACTCTGGGAAAGGCCCGATTCAATTAAAAATGACTCATCTCGATGAGGATACAATCGCTGAAATTGAGTCAATTCTTTGGTCGAATGAGCGGCCGAGTCGAGGCAGATTTCACGAAGGGAGAGGGGAAAATTATCGCTCTCACGGCGTAGAAATGCACATTTCCGAAATAGGGCTATGCAGCGGCCACAGCGCCTCTGGTGTTTGGGTGAATGAAAAGGCAGAAACAACAGTGCCAGGACTTTATGCCGCCGGAGATATGGCCAGCGTTCCTCATAATTATATGATTGGGGCGTTTGTGTTCGGCAGATTAGCAGGAACTAATGCCATTGATTACATTCAGGATTTAGATTATGTAGAGCCAGACGCTGATTTTCTGGAAGCAGAAAAAGCGCGAATTTACGCACCTTTAAATCTACCAAATGGAATTCCTCACACGCAAGTAGAATATAAGTTACGGCGCTTGGTTAATGATTATTTACAGCCGCCTAAAGTAGGGAATAAACTGGAAATTGGGCTGAAGAATTTTGTCCGCTATCACGAAACTTTGGAGGAAATGGGCGCTCGCGATCCCCATGAGTTAATGCGCTGCATGGAAGTTCACTTTATTCGCGATTGTGCGGAGATGGCCGCGAGGGCTTCTTTGTATCGCCGCGAGACTCGTTGGGGGCTTTATCATTATCGTTTAGATTACCCTGAAAAGAATAATGAAGAGTGGTTTTGCCATGTTAATTTGAAAAAAGAAGAGTCGGGAGAAATGAGATTGTTTAAGCGTCCAGTTGAGCCTTATATTGTGGAGGTGGATTTGCATAAAGAGGATTATGATGTTGTCGCTCGTTGAGTTATTATAGAGAGTGAATGTATTTTGTAAGTTGGGTTTTACTTTACATCTTGCAGAAATTACAATCACCGCCAGGGGTTGAAACCCCTGTCTCATAGCTAAAGTCCTCTTAAGAGGACTAAATACTTTTTCAGTCGGTTTTAATTGACATCTTGCATCATTGTTAAAAGCCTGTAGGGGCG
The DNA here is from genome assembly GCA_001698425.1 of Oscillatoriales cyanobacterium USR001. Taxonomy (GTDB): domain Bacteria; phylum Cyanobacteriota; class Cyanobacteriia; order Cyanobacteriales; family Microcoleaceae; genus Kamptonema. The sequence continues at coordinate 13,509 of MBRE01000022.1, forward strand.
GGTTCGCCAAGAAACTTAAACCGCATAGCAAAAGCTAAAAAACCCGCCCCCACCCCGCGATTAAACCCTTGATTAACAATGGTGCAATATCTGAATTTTAACCAGATTTCTCTATTAGACGGGGTTTTAAACCTGCGGGTTAAAGAGAAGAGTGCTAAAGCACAACTACGTACCTTTGTTTATTCACAATTAACGATCGCAACTAACTATGGCTTTAATTACACAACGAGTTGATGTTCCTGTCACTGTAGATGAGTCTAAGTGTTTGGAAAAATGCCATGTCTGCATTGATGTTTGTCCTTTGGATGTATTAGCCAAAAATCCAGAAACAGGCAAAGCTTACATGAAATACGATGAATGTTGGTTTTGCTTACCTTGTGAAAAAGAATGTCCAACTAATGCAATTACGGTGAAAATACCTTTCTTGTTGCGCTAATTTTGTTCTAATTTGTAGGAATTATAAAAACATGAATGCTGAGATTGATAGCGAATTAAATCAATGGTTGGAAATGTTGCGATCGCCTGACCTTAGCGATCGCCTCGTTGCCGTTAAAAATCTACAATATTTGGGCGATGAAGAAGCTACAAATGCCCTACTTCTTGCCCTATCCGATGACAGTAGCGCTGTTCAAAAAATTGCCATATCTGCCCTTTGGGAAATTGGCAACCCTATCGCTATTCCCGCTTTAATCGAGTGTCTAGGTTCCGCCGATGTCGATATTCGCCAAGAAGCATTATCGGCGTTGAATGAATTAGTTTCACCCACTGACTTAAAGCAACTCCTAGATGCCCTTCACCGCGACAATGTTAATATCCAACTCAATATCTTAACTTTGTTACGGAAAATTCACGATGCTCAATCTTTACCAGATATTTTACCATTTTTTGCCTCAAAAATTCCTGAATTGAGAGCAACAGCAGTCACCACTCTTAGCTATCTCAATCAAGTGGAAAAATGCCCCCAAGCTTTAGCTTTAATATCGGATGCAGATGTCAATGTTCGTCGTGCTACGGCTTTAACTTTAGGGCATTTAAGAGATCCAGAAATTATCTCAATTTTGTGTCAAACCCTCAAAAATGATACTGACTGGCAAGTGCGACGAAATGCGGCTAAATCTTTGGCAATTCATGCCGATTCTGCGGCAATTTCCGCACTGGAAGCGGCGGTAAGTGACGAACACTGGCAAGTCCGCAAATTCGCGTTACAAGCTTTGCAAAAAATGCCCGATCAAGGAGTGCTACCTGCTTTAATTAGATCCTTGGCTGATGAGTATTCAGATGTGCGAAAAGAAGCCGCGATCGCGCTCGGCAATCTCAGCAATCCGGCGGCGATGAATGCGCTACAACAATCTCTCGACGATCCCGATAAAGAGGTTGCTATTTTCTCTCAAAGAGCAATTCAAAAAATTCAAAAATTACTACAAAACTCCCCCAATGTTTAATTCTTCCTCCTTATCAAAAACCGACTCGCATCTACCCTCAGAAACCCTCGATCCGCTAGGAGAATTGCGACAGCAAGAAGTTGTAAACTATCTCAAACAAGTTATCGAACCCACCCTCAAAAATGATATCATCAGTTTGGGAATGGTGCGAAATTTGCGAATTGTTGATGATTACATTTATTTACGCCTTTATATTGGCTCCCATCAGCAAGACTTACAAGCAAAAATTGAATCAATTTTATCACCTATAAACTGGTGTAAAAAAACTTATATTTCAATTTGCACGATCGCCAACGTGCGAACTACTTTAGCTATTTCTAGCGGTAAAGGTGGGGTGGGTAAATCTACAACTGCTGTCAATTTAGCAGCAGCTTTAAAATTACAAGGAGCAAAAGTAGGCTTACTAGATGCTGATGTTTACGGCCCGAATATTCCGCAAATGTTAGGCTTAGGACAAGCCGATATCGAGACAGTTGATACTGCCAAAGGTCAGAAATTTTTACCCTTGGAAGCACAGGGAATTAAAGTAATGTCTGTGGGTTTACTAGCCGAACCAGAACGACCTTTAGCATGGCGCGGCCCCGTTCTCCACAAAATTATTACTCAGTTTATTCAAGATGTAGAATGGGGCGAATTAGATTATTTATTAATTGATTTACCCCCAGGAACCGGAGATGCTCAGATTACCATTGTGCAAGAAAGTCCGATTTGTGGAGTGATTATTGTTACTACTCCCCAACAAATATCTATTTCCGATGTTCGTCGCAATATTTATATGTTTCGCCAGGTTGGGGTTCCGGTTCTTGGCATTATTGAAAATATGAGTTATTTAATTTGCGATTCACAACCGCTGCAACTTTTTGGTAGTGGCGGCGGTAAACAGTTAGCAGAAGAACTGCAAGCGCCCCTCCTTGCCCAGATTCCTATAGATCCGCGCATCTGTGCGGGCGGTGATACAGGAAAACCTCTTACCCTTGCAGATCCTAACTCGGCGGTATCTCAGATTTTTATGCAGATAGCCACAGGGCTAAATGCTACTTTTTCTCCTGTATAGGTCAGACTAGCAGAAATCTATAAAATATACTTGCATTTTTGAGTCTACCTATGGAATAATAGGAGCTTGTTAGAGGCAACTACGGTAAACCGACCAAAATACAGTAGTTTAACTTTCAAACAAACTATCAAGACCTTTGCTCTTGGCACTTGGCTTGATTTTAAGTTGGGAATTTTCGATGTAAGGCTGCTTCCCAAACAGGTAAAAATTAGCGAAGTGGCTCAGGCAACTAAACAATAAATAATCAGGGAGGATACGGGAAATGGAATTATTTTGGTTTATCCCAACTCACGGAGACGGACGCTATTTAGCTTCAGGCATTGGAGGGAGAGCTTGCAGTTTTTCCTATTTAAAGCAAATCGCTCAAGCCGTCGATCGTTTAGGCTTTACGGGCGCTCTACTTCCGACTGGGCGCTCTTGCGAAGACGCATGGGTAGTAGCTTCATCCTTAATGGCTGTTACAGAAAAAATGCGTTTTTTAGTTGCAATTCGTCCGGGTTTAATGTCTCCTGGGGTAGCAGCACGGATGGCAGCAACCTTTGATAGATTATCTGAGGGACGCTTGCTAATTAATGTTGTTACGGGTGGAGATCCGGTAGAATTAGCAGGAGATGGAGTGCATCTCAGCCACGATGCTCGTTATGAATTAACAGATGAATTTCTCACAGTTTGGAGAGCAATACTTGAAGGACGTAACTTTACTGGTGAGGGAAATCAAGAAGTCGATTTTAGCGGTGAATATTTGCAAATTAAAGGTGGGAAAGTTCTTTTTCCACCCGTACAAACTCCCCATCCTCCCTTATGGTTTGGTGGTTCATCGCCAATCGCTCAACAAATTGCAGCTAAACATATTGATGTTTATCTTACTTGGGGAGAACCGCCGCAACAAGTGGCAAAAAAGATTGAATCTGTGAAAAAATTAGCCGCAGAACAGGGGAGAACTGTGCGGTTTGGGATTCGTCTTCACGTCATTGTCAGGGAAACAGAAAGCGAAGCTTGGGAGGATGCAAATCGATTGATTCAATATGTCGATGAAGATGCGATCGCAGCCGCCCAAAAAGCTTATGCCCGAATGGATTCTGAAGGGCAAAAGCGGATGACAGAACTGCACGCAGGCAGTCGCGAAGCTTTAGAAATTAGCCCCAATTTGTGGGCAGGAATTGGGTTAGTTAGAGGCGGTGCTGGTACTGCCTTAGTAGGAGATCCTGATACCGTTGCTGCACGAATGTTGGAGTATTCCAACTTGGGGATTGAAACTTTCATTTTCTCCGGTTATCCCCACTTAGAAGAAGCCTATCGAGTGGCTGAATTGCTATTCCCTCGCTTACCTTTGAAAAACCAACCGGTAGCAAATCAACCGCAAATGTTTAGTCCTTTTGGCGAAATTGTTGCCAACGAAAAGTTTCCTGCACAAAAACAAGTTGTTTCTCCCAGCGCGTCATGAACATAAAATGGCTCAAAAACCCCTATTTTCAGCAGGTAATTCCTTGGATTGTACCGATTTTACTACTTGTTAGTTGGCAACTTTTAGTACAGGTGGGTTGGCTTTCGACAAGAGTTTTACCCTCACCAACAGGTGTTTTAAGTGCAGGAATTAGATTGGCAATTACCGGGGAACTATTTCACCATCTTGGAATTAGTGCTTGGCGTGCCGTCGTTGGTTTCTTCATTGGTGGAGGAATTGGTTTGACTCTAGGTTTCCTCAATGGTCTTTCTCCCATCGCCGAAAAGCTGCTGGATACTTCTGTACAAATGGTTCGCAATGTTCCCCACCTTGCCTTAATTCCTCTGGTGATTTTGTGGTTTGGAATTGGCGATCAAGCGCGATTATTTTTGGTGTCTTTGGGTGTATTTTTTCCAATGTATATCAATACATTTCATGGCATTCGTAGCATTGATGCCGGATTGATTGAAATGGGAAAAGTCTATGGCTTGAATTCCACATCTCTTTTGTTGCAAATTATTCTGCCTGGGGCCTTGCCTTCAATTTTGGTAGGCGTGCGATATTCTTTGGGGATTATGTGGCTGACGCTGATTGTTGCAGAAACAATTGCTGCGGATTCTGGTATTGGTTACATGGCAATGAATGCTCGCGAGTTCTTGCAAACTGATGTGGTGGTGTTGAGCATTATCATGTATGCTTTGTTGGGTAAGTTTGCAGATGCGATCGCCAGGAAGTTAGAAGAGAAATGGCTGGCTTGGCATCCCAATTATCAACCAACTTAGCTAGAAAAAACCAGCAATAAGAAAGAAAAATGGGACAATCTCATTTCCGTTCTTCTTCGATCCCAATTTCAATGTTGAACTCCACCAAATTGAAATCAAGGGAGCGATCGTCGATGACAACAAAAACGAACGTTGGGACAAAGCTAGGGTTCACGAGTTTCGCGGTACTTACGGCGATTATGTCCTCAACAAAGTTGCAAAGGTTTTTCCCCAATTGCGCCAGGAAGTTTTTTGACACTCCTCGCCCTACAAGGGCGAGGATTCTTCGTTTATACTCTGCCTAGAGTGATAGAAGAGGACTATAGCAGGGAGTGGTTAAGCAGGTAAGAGCGTAACACTGCAATCGACCTTGGAGGAGCAACTTGAGGATGGCGCAAGGCTTCTGGAAGGCTATACCAAACCTCTAGCAATGTCGGGATTCCCAGTTGTAATTGCTCAAGCAAGGCAACATCTGTGAATACTACGTCTGTCCGATCGGATAACACCATCTGTCCTTCATGGAGTACAACGATCCGATCTGCCCAAGCATAGGCAAGATCTAGATCGTGGGTTGCCATCACAATAGTTGTGCCATTCGCATGAATGCGATCGAGTTCTTGAAACAAGTTGCGAGTCTGGAGACTGTCTAAATAAGCTGTCGGTTCATCCAGCAACAGGAGTTCGGGTTGTAGTGCCATGACCCCTGCTAACGCCACTCGTCGCTTTTGTCCCAGGCTGAGATGATGCAGAGGGGAGTTTGCCAATTCTGTTAAGGAAAAGTCTGTCAGCGTTTGCTGTAGGCGCTTGCCGATTTCTGACTTGGGTAACTGCAAATTGCAAAGTCCGTAGGAAATATCTTCTGCAACAGTAGCGGCAACCAGTTGTCGTTCTGGATCTTGGAATGCTAATCCAATCCGTTGTCGCCATAGGTTCAGTGCAGATGAGTTATATTGCAAGGGTTTTCCTTGCCAGTCAATAATTCCAGATGTGCAACGATACAAGCCATCTGCTAGAAATAACAGGGTCGATTTTCCACACCCGTTATGCCCCAGAATGGCTATCTTTTGACCTGCTGAAATGGTGAGGCTTAATTCCTGAATGGCGGGACGACTGCCACCGGGATAGGTATAACAGACGTTATGGAATTCGAGTAGGACATGAGACATGGAGGAAACAATTTAAAGTCTAAAATCTAAAATGACTAATCCAATACACCCAACCAGAGATTCGATCGCATAGCGTTTGGAATAGAGATAAGACTGATTGGAGTAAACTTGAAAGTTGCCGTTAAAGCCACGAGCGTTCATAGCCAAGGTAAAGTGTTGATAATGTTGCAGCGATCGCACCAGCAGTTGACTCACCAATAGCGCCACACTCTGCATCCAACGCTGGCGTGTCCGATAGCCTCCCCTTGCCCGTTGCGCCAGTTGCAGTTCAGTCACAACGTCTAAGAACAAGAATACAAATCGATACATCAGTAGCAGTAATTCCGTTAAAAGTATGGGAACCCGCCACTGGCGCAACACCTGTAATAAATCCGTAAATGGGATGGTAAAGAGCACAAACAACAAGCAAGACGTACAAGCAAGCGATCGCAGTCCAATCTGGAATGCCTGAATCAATCCAATGTGGCTGACAAAGAAATACCAATTGCCAATGGTTACGCCCCCAAGCTGATCCAGTTGCACGGATGCAAGCTGCTCGACCGCAACAACATCGATCGCTAAAGCTGGAATACTTGTCAGCAGAAAGAATCCAGCCACCATCAGGACATTCAGATAGACCTTGGCTGGAATGCGGGCATAGCCAACTGTCCATATTCCCAACCACACCACAATCAAGAGTTGTGTGATGGGATGCGTCATCAGAGCAATGAGGATTACTGCGATCGCAAACCAGAGCTTTTGCTGCGGTGAAATTTGCCGCAAATGATTGGAGTAAGTATAAACATCAAGATGATGATGCAATTAATCTTTCTCCTGTTCCTGTCGCTCACTTCTGCCACGATACAGTCCGATGACATAGCCCATAACCCCCGCTCCTAATGCCGCTTGGGAGGCAAATAATAAACTCTCTACTTCTCCACTCGGCGGCTCATACAACGGCTTAAACCAGGGTTCATATCCGGGTTGGATTTCACCGATCGCCTTCTCAGCATGGTCATCAGAACCACCATATTCACCCTTGACAAAGATCAACGGCAGCACTGCTAGCGCCAGAACTGCAATTACCAACAGCCAGTTCTCGTATTTCGTCGGTTGTTTGCTCATGCTTTTAGGCTTCCTGCTTCAGGACATTCAAGGTTTCTAGATCCGGGCGAGCGTAAGATTGCAACCAGTTCCATACCAGCACCGTTAGCAGTCCTTCACTGATCGCCAGGGGAACTTGTGTGACGGCAAAGATGCCAGCAAACTTAAGGAACGCTGCGATAAAACCGCCCTGGGCTGCTGGAAACGCCAGCGCGAGTTGAATCGACGTGGTGACATAGGTGAGCAAATCTTCCAGGGCAGAAGCCAGAAAAATGGCGACCTTTTGATGCCCTGTTTTCAAGACTAGATGATAGATGCCATACGCCACATAGGGACCGACGATCGCCATCGAAAACATATTCGCACCCAGGGTTGTTAAGCCGCCATGTGCTAGTAACAATGCTTGAAAAAACAACACTAAAGCCCCTAACACGCTCATCACGGAGGGACCAAACAGAATCGCGCCTAACCCTGTCCCGGTGGGGTGAGAGCAACTGCCTGTAACGGATGGAATCTTCAGGGCAGAGAGTACAAAGGTGAATGCACCTGCCAGTGCCAGAAGCGGCTTGAGTTCAGGATTTTGTTGGGTGATGCGAGTCAGCGATCGCAAGCCCACCATAAAGAACGGCAACGACACTACCCACCAAAACACCGCCCATTGCACGGGTAAGAACCCTTCCATAATGTGCATCGCCTGGGCGGGTGCGGGCGAACCAACGATCAAATAACAACTTAGCCCTGCCATGATGGCAAGGCGCAACAATAGACGCAATTTCATGTCTGTCTGTAACCTCGCAGACTGGTTTATCTAACATGGGTCTTAACATCGGCGGGCATCCTGACTTAGAGAGGTCAACCTCTCATCACAGTTGCGGGACAGCGGCAGCCTTGCACTGCTCTTTCCCCATTACTTCCGGTGGCTGTTCCTCACCAGAACCGATCAAATACCATAAGAGCGTATCACTGGCGGTGGGAATACTCAACCTTTCGTTACTTAACGCAACACTTTTCTGATGGCCGATGCGGACTACCTGAGCTAAAGTTGCGGTGGGGGTAGTAGAGGGGCTTGCAGATGTGGTAGGTGTGGGAGTATCGTTACAGGCGGCGATCGCCCAATTCAAGCTAATTCCTAATAGAAATAAGGCTACTAGAGAAAGGTGCGATCGCCATAATTTAGCCAGGAATAAAATCACTCTTTTGAGCATAAGCAATTATATTGTTTGTTGCTAACTTTCCGCTCAGAGACTTCCAACTAATTCTGGTTTGCCTAATTCGGGTTTGCCACTGTGCAAGGCGCTGACAAATTCTTGTAATTGCGATCGCAATCTTTCTTCTGTTTCCTCTTCAAGTTGTACGCTGGTTTCGTCATAACTTTCGATTTGGGTGTCTAAAACATAGACTCCAGACAAGATATGACTAGCGCCTAGTTCGGATAAGACTGGCTTGAGGGCGTAATTAATTGCTAATAAATGAGCAAGCGTACCTCCTGTGACAATGGGGAGAATTACTTTGCCAGCTAAACTCTTTTGCGGTAGCAAATCTAAGTAAGCTTTGAGTACGCCTGTGTAGGCTGCTTTGTACACAGGTGTGGCGATGATTATGCCATTAGCCTCTACTACTAGATCGTTGACTGCTTTTAAGTCTGGGTTCGCGAATTGCCCGTAAATTAATACCTCTGGCGGGAGTTCGCGGACGTTGATTGATGCTGTAGTTAGTCCTTCTTTCTCGACAGCGCGGCGGGCGTATTCCAGTACGGCGAAAGAACGCGAAGGATGAGAGGGGCTACCTGCGATCGCAACAACATTAGGCATTTAATAGTCCTCCTATTTTTGACTGATTTAAAAATGAACGATTCACGGTATTGCTAGTAAATACGGTAAATCTACTAATTTACCGTATTTTATAGATAGTAAACTAGCACGGTCAATTTTAAAAAGCAAGTAAGTTCAGATATAAAGTTTGATAACTCTTATACAATTTTTGTGCGATCGTGCATCTTGGCGGTCATCACAAGTCCGGTGTGTATTCCCAAATACAGCAGAACCTTTACAGGAACAGGGTTTGCTCGTTCTTAACAATTATTTATCAAAGTCACAGAATTTGACGGAAACTGCTCTTGCTTTTTGTAGATGCCTATGCAATACTCTTATTTGATCTTTAATATACGGTAATTTGACTGACTTACCGTATATTAATTATATATGCTAATCTGCTACTCACCAACAGGGATGAGCAGCAGACGAATTGGCACTTGCTCAACAGCCACTTTTGAAAATGAAAAAGGTTAACTTTTTAACAGTTAACTGTTGTCAGTCTGTGGCATAGATCGCGATATGGAGGTTTTTTAAAATGAAATCAGCACTCTCAGGAATGTGCTTAGAGTTAGTAGAACTTCAGAAGTCATTTGGAAATGTTCAAATTTTGCGGGATATTAACATCGAAATAAATCCCGGAGAATTTGTTGCAATTGTGGGTCGCAGTGGATGTGGCAAAAGTACCTTGTTGCGCTTAATCGCCGGACTAGAAACCCCCAGTCAAGGCGCTGTCTTTATAGACGGAAAACTATCTAAAAAACTTAACTCGAAAGTAAGAATGATGTTTCAGGATGCACGCCTACTACCTTGGCAAAAAGTGCTGACAAATGTACAATTAGGGCTATTAAATGCCAAAGAAAACACTCGCTACAAAGCCATGCAAGTCCTTCACGCTGTAGGTCTTGGCGAGCGTGCTAACGAGTGGCCGTCGGTACTATCCGGCGGGCAAAAGCAGAGAGTTTCTTTAGCCAGAGCCCTCGCCTGCGAACCTCACTTGCTGCTGCTTGATGAACCCCTCGGCGCGTTAGATGCTTTAACTCGCATTGAGATGCAGCAATTGTTAGAAAATTTGTGGCAAGAAAAAGGATTTACCGCGCTACTGATTACTCACGATGTAGAAGAAGCAGTGGTCTTAGCTGACAGAGTTATTTTAATAGAAAATGGTCAGATTGCAATGGATTCTTATATCGATCTCCCACGACCAAGACAGAGAGGGAATGTTCTATTTGCTGCGAAAGTAGAAGCGATTTTACAGCGTGTAATGGGTGAAAAAGAAAATAGCAGAGATGTAGAGCAATTTGCAATAAGTGCATTTCGGTAAAGTGTGATTGATAGGGATTCTATCAATCACAGTTTGAATCCCTAATAGAACCCATTTGACATCTTTTAGGCTGCAAGCCTTTTTACCATCAGCCTAATAAAACAAAGATTCATTTTGGCATCTGTGGATAAATCTTCTGTAATTCAGAATCAACTTTTCAATCACTCCTTGTTTTCTCCACTGTTTGTAGTGCCAATATACTGTTGAGTAAGGAGGTAAATCTTTGGGTAGGTCAGCCCAATTGCAACCATTTTTGAGTTGATAGAAGATGCCCTGCAAAAATTTCTCTTTGAGTCCAGTTAGGGGGCGATTTTTCTTTTTTTTGGGCAATATTTGATTGAGTAAGGGTGACAAAGTTTCCCATTCGGCATCTGTGAGATTAGTAAGGTCAAATTCTTGGGTAGAAAGATGTAAAAGTTTAGTTAAAAATTTTGAGAGAAGTCTTGAAAATGCTACAACTAAGCTCAATCTTTCTTTTGTCAGACTCATGCTTAAAAGATTAGCCATTGCTGCGATCGCATAGATCCCAAATGGGTTCTATATTTACCTAAATTGAAACGGTGGCAATAGCCGATAAGTACCGTTTTCAATCAAAATAAATATGCCCAAACCGATTAAAACAAAAGGTACGATCGCCTTAGTATAGCTAGTTAACACCTGGGCAATAACTGGATGACTGGTTAATAGATAAGCAACATAGCACCAAACTCCAATGAGCAAAAAGAAAACGGTCAGAATTACTACTAAACTTGCCCCATCGCTGCCAGCAAATAACGGTAAATAAATACCGATATTGTCTCCTCCATTAGCAATAGTTACGGCGGCAACATTAAAAGTTTGCGGGGGAAGAAGACTGGCTAACTTTGACAATAAAGATGACTTGGGATTATGACCTTTAAATTCCGCCGATACTGCCTGTATATCCTGTTCATCACTATCCCGATTTACTAAGTGACTAATGCCGATCGCAATAGGGAGTAAACCTAACAATCCAATCCAAGCTTTGGGAACTATTAAACCGCCAAAGAAACCGGGTAAACTAGCAATAATTAGGGCTGTAAAACCCAGATATTGACCGATAGCGATATGCTTGGGTCGGAAAGTTGCATTTACTTGGGCGAAGAACAGCATTAAAATTACAATGTCATCAATGTTAGTCGCAACGAAGGATGTAATTCCCGTAATAATCGATCGGGCAAGCCAATTCATAGCGTTGGTGTGAGAGGATACCCTAAAAATAGGGCATTTTGTCGCTACTATTCAACTTCAGGAATGCGGCTGTTATTTCTGGCAATAGTCAGGAGAGAAAAACAGCCAGCAATTAGGGTAATTACTGTTAAGCTGGGACTTTCCAAGGTGTGACTTTTCACCAGAATTAACGCGCCTAAACCCATTAAGATAAAAGGGACAAAATTGTTGCCGTAGCGAGTCAGAGTATCCGCGATCGATTTCATCTTAGTTAACCGATAAGCAGCAAAACACCAAACCCCTACTAGAGTGAAAAATACACCGACAATAACCGCAAGTCCTTGCCAATTACTACTAGCAAATAGAGGAACATAAATGCTAATATTATCGCTGCCATTGGCCATCGTTACGGCGGCGACACTGTAAGTTTCAGCAGAGAGAAAACTGGTAAATGGAGACGATTTAGACTGACTTATTGCGACTTCATCATCCGACTCATCCTCATCCCCATTTACCAAGCGGCCGAACCCAATAGCAATCGGTAAAATGCCTAATAATCCGATCCATTCTTGGGGTAAAATTAGACTACCAAAAAAACCGGGAAGGCTGGCAATAACTAAGGCTGTGAAGCCTAAATATTGACCAAAAACGATATGACGACTGCGGAATACAGCATTTACTTGGGAGAAAAACAATAGCAAGATTACGATATCGTCAAGGTTGGTAGCAGTAAAGGCGGTTAAGCCTGTGGTGATGGCAGTTAGTAATTCGTTCATTTTTTCAATTCCTTAAGTAGAGATTAAGTGCAGACAATTGGTGAAGTAGATATTAATCGAGGCGATCTCGATCGATCTGTATGGCATTTAATTGAGCAGCGGGGTAAAGGGTTTTTGGTTCGTCAAACTTTGAGTTAATTGCATCAATGCCGCGCTCCATTGTTAATATAATTTCTGGGGAGCGTAGCCGCTGCATGACAAACCAGCCACAGGTAACAACTAAGTACATTAAGAATAGGTAAGGGAAGGCATCGTAAGGAGCTTCGGGAACTGGGAAAAGAGTGCTACCGGGAATGCCAATGCTACCTAAAATGGGAAGCATCATAAACCCAATGGCGACAACTGAGAAGACTAAATCTCGGCGGCGGAGTTTTTTAATCTTGTGCAAATAAACTGGAGCGGCGATAGAAATTAGGAGGTAAACTGTGAGAAATCCGTAGCTGCAAATTGCGCCTAAATATCCCATGCACTCAAAAAGTTTGATGTGAAAAAGTGACATTGCCGCAGGGACAATAAATGTAATCACCGAACAGATTGTAACGGCAACGTGGGGAGTGCGATTGGCAGAGTGAGCTTCACCCATTGAAGTTGGAAATAAACCGTGACGGGCCATTGTAAAGAATACTCTGGCGGCTGGATTGATGCTACCAAGGACGCAAGCAAAGAAGCTAAATAGAGCGCCGAAGGCAACTAATTCACCGAGAAAACCAACTCCGGCTTGTTGCGATAGGAAAGTTAAAGGTGCTTCTGATGTGGTAATAGAAACTCCAGTGCCGCTAAATCCTAATACTTCAATGTAGGTCATTGAAATGAAGAATAAACCAGCCATTATAGCGCTGCCCATTACGGCTCTGGGAATATTTTTTAAGGGTTTTTTGGCTTCGTGACCGAGGGATGTGGCGCTTTCAAAACCAGAAAAACCAAACATTACTAAGACGAGTCCCATAGCGATATTACCTGGAGTTACGCCTTCGAGGGTTAATTGAGAAATATCTAGTGCAAATCCTTTGTGTGCCCAAATGATGAGGCCTAAAACTGCGATCGCGACCAAGGATGCTCCTTCAAGCCATAACATTGCTACTGCCGAAAGTTGGATGTCCTTATAGGCGGCATACCAGGCTAATGCTGCGCCGATCGCTAACAGTGTGATACTTGATGGATGAATGCCTAAATGACCGATCAAATTGCTGCTAAAGTTCGCAAATCCACACAATACTGACATCCCTGTAAAGAGGTAAGCTAGTACCAAACTCCAGCCACAAATTACACCGGCTGTGGGACCTAAACCTTTGACAATGTAAGAGTAAAGGGAACCAGGAGAGGCCGATCGACTGGCAAATTGGTTGATATTTATACTCACAAAAACTAGCCCGATTAAGCCAATGAGAAAGCTTAACCAAGTGCCATTACCTGATAGGGCAACGATCAAACCGATGTTAGATGCTGGTATGGTAGTAGGTGCAATGACGGCAAAAGATTGCGCCAAGACTTCTCCGAAGGAAAGGCAATCAGGCTTTAAGTCATGTTTACTCTGATGCGTTCTAATTTTAGTGGTCATAACAGAATCTCCATTCACGGCCTAGCGATCGCAGGTGCGATCGGCTTTAAATTGGGGTTCTGCCTTTGCTTCGGGCCCGTTGCTTAAGGCGTGATTTCACTGTAAAGTCTATTCCCAATATAATCAAATGTTGTTTTTTATTAAATTGATAAATTGAAGTGATGAAAGCTGAGATCCCTTCCTAGCTTGGGGTATCAAAATCGCCCAGGGGAGCGCTTTAGGAGTAATCTGGAGGACTATAATGGCAGGAATGACTCTCGATCAACTGCGAATTTTTATGGCTGTGGCGGAACACTTGCATTTTAGCCGCGCAGCGGAGGAACTTTATATTACGCAGCCGGCTGTTAGTGCAGCTATTCAATCCTTAGAGGAGCAATATAGAGTGAAATTATTTCACAGAATCGGTCGCCGCATTGAGATTACTGAAGCTGGGAAATTGCTACAAGAAGAAAGCCAGAAAATTATTGACCAAGTAATTTTAACGGAGCGAGGTTTGCGGGAGTTAAATGATTTGCAACGGGGAGAGTTAAAGTTGGGATCGAGTTTGACGATTGGCAACTATTGGCTGCCAGAAAAAATTAGTTTATTTAAGCGTGAATATCCGGGAATTACGGTTAATTGTACTTTGGCTAATACGGAGGAAATTTGTGCGGGTACGGCGACGGGACTATTTGATTTGGGTTTGGTCGAAGGTGATGTCAAACCTCCTTTGAAGGTGAGTTTAGAAGAGGAAATTGTCGGGGGTGATCGCTTGTTAATTGTGGTGGGGAAATCTCACCCTTGGTTTGAGATTAAGGAGATTCCTTTATCGGCACTTTATACAACTCCTTGGGTAATGCGGGAGTCGGGTTCGGGAACGCAACAAAACTTTGAGCAAGCTTTAGTAAATTGGGGAATTGATTTGACAAAATTAAATATAATTTTAGTTCTAAATACTGGCGAAATGGTGAAAGCAATTATTGAAAATGGTGTGGGTGCGGCGGGAATTTCTGAGTTAATGGTGGCGAAGGAATTACAGCTTGATACCCTGCGATCGATTCCCATTAAGGATGATAGAAATAGCTCTAGGTTAACTATTGAAATTACCAGACCATTTTTGAAGTTAAAACATAGACAAAGGTTTCAAACTCGACTGACTAAAGCTTTTGAAGATATGTTAACTGTTAACTGTTAACTGTTTTATTTTATTGGGGTGTAGTAAGCGCAAAGAGCGCTAAAGCGCTTACTACGAACTAGATCGTATTTATTTTTCATTCCTTAGTTTACTCAAATTAATCAAATCAATTAAAAAGGTAGATTAGCTCAATTATTCAATAATAATTGCCTCGATAAAATTTTCAAACGTATATACAGCAATAAATTCGATTTATTCAACTATCAATAAAATTGATAGTTGAATAGAAGCGTGTTCGCGGATGAGTTTAATATTTTCATTCAGAATTTTAGCAGAGCTAAAATTCGAGAATGAAACAGCCCTGGGTTTTAACCCCTGTCGGACTAAGGGTTTGGCGCTAAGTTGACACGCCTTGGGCATTGCCGTATCCCTACTTCACACTTTTGTCCAAGTTCTATCTTTATTAGAAGGTAAAGGTAGTTCTTACAACTCCTACCCATGTGGTATCGTTGTCTTTATTGTGATCGGTATTAGTAATCACAAAAAAACCAGGAGTAATGCTGATAAAATCGCTTACCTGGATGCGATACAAAGCCTCAATATGCAGAGAAGTAGCATCATCTTTGCGATCTTTGATGTCGTTGCTAGTCACTTTTGGTGGTACGCCAACAATGATACTACCGAGATTTCCTTCCTTAAATAAATCTGGAAAAGCGAATACGATCGCACCGTTCCAAATCCCGGCTTTGGCATCTCCATTAGACAACTGTTTCGCATCTACATATCCCACCCATCCAGAAAGAGAAAATCGAGTTGATGGCTGCCAACTTGCCTCAATTCCGTAGTGATTTCCCCTGGTAGCTTCTTCACCAAAAGGCTCATTAGCATTGTTGCTACCAGTGCCGCCAAACAAGTTAACATCATTGCGACGAGAATAGGTTCGCGCATAACTTAAAGCAACATTAAATTGGGAACTTGGAGAATAAGTTAATTGAGCGATCGCGCCGTAACCACCATTAAAAAGTCCCTTGCCTTTGCTGGGATTAGCAGCATTACTAGCAAGATAACTTAAAGATAAATTCAACTTGTCAGTAACTCGGTGATTAATGGCAATTCCTGAGTCTCCAAGAATACCATAAATCGCCGGGTTTATACTGCCAAAACGAGAAATAGATCCGTCAAGATAACCGCCTAAATAGGGATTGAGAAACGGGTGTACATCAGCAGGTAAAAGTCCTTTTGCCCCGATATCAACTCTCGTTTTATCACCCAAGGGAAATTGATAACTCAATCTATCAAGGACGATTTGGGAACCATTGCCGTCAATTCCATCAATAACAACATGAGTCATTGGAGTTCCAGTTAGGCGATCGTATGTTCCCGCAATATTCCTGGCTTCTAACCGTGTCTTTAAAAGGTCTTTACCAGTGAAGCTAGTATCGAAATTTAAGCGCACTAAATAGCCAAGATTAGTGCTAGTTTTGTCATCGCCAACGGCGGCATTTCCAAAGGTATCACTAATCTCAAAAATTGCTTCTCCATTTAGCTTAGTTGTAGTGGAGAATTGATTAGCTTCTAGTTCCGTTGTCCGCGCTTCTAAGGCATCAACTCGACCTCGCAAAATAGCTATTTCAGCCGCAAATTCTTCTTGCAGCTTTTGGATTATTGCTAAGTCTTCTTTGGTGACAAGATTCGCTGTAGCATTGGCAATTAAGCGATTGATTTGATCTAAACAAGCGTTTAATCCAGCCGCAAATTCATAGCGAGTTAAGGCTCGGTTGCCGCGAAATGTACCGTCTGGATATCCCGCAATACATCCATAGCGTTCAACGAGGGATTGTAAGGCTTGAAATGCCCAATCTGTGGGCTGTACATCAGATAGTTGAGATACTGATGTCACCTGCTCCATTTCTGTGTTAAATTGAGGTACGGATTCCGCAATTGCGTAGGCGAATCCAGCCGGATTTTGCATGGAGGCAGTAGTTATTTCTGTGGCTAAGACTATGTTTTCTACCAATAAGACATTGCCAACACAAGCTAAGCTAAACCAGAAAGTTTTGCCAAAAAACTTTAACATTGTTATTCCTCACTAAAGTGCATTTTTTGGGGTTGCTCAAAGCAACATCGCCAATGCACACCTGATTAATTGAAAATTATTCAGACTGACTTACAGATCGCTCCTGATTAATTGAAACGCTTTAACTTACTACAGAGCACTCCCGATCGATTAAAATTATTAAGATTTACTAGAAAATACACCTGATTAATTGAAACTATTAAAATTTACGACTGGGAACACTACCCTCCGGGTAATTTCTGCACCCACCAGAGGGAAGTGTTATAAGATTGATGAAGAAACTAAGGCAAATCAAGGCATAATTGCCGAAAATCATCGCCCCGCTGCTCAAAGTTTTGGTACTGATCAAAACTAGCACAAGCTGGCGATAATAGCACTACTTTAGCACTATAATTTTTGGCGAGTTCGGCCGCCCTGGAAACGGCTCGCTCCATTGTTTCCACGATTTCCCAATTGTTGTAATTAACTTGTTCTAGTCGTTTAGCAAAAGCTTCAGCGGCGTTACCAATTAGTAATACGGCGGCGGCTTTGGCTTGAATAGTTTTGATCCAGCCTAAATCATCACCTTCTTTGGCTTCACCGCCGGCAATTAGAATTGCCGGGGCGACAACGGCGGCTAAACCTACTTCGGCTGCGTCGTAATTGGTGGCTTTACTATCATTAATAAAGTCTATGCCTGCCCAAGTGCGGATTTGTTCGAGGCGGTGGGGGACTCCGGGAAAATTAGCAATTGCGATCGCGATCGCATCTTTCTCAATTCCCGCCAAACGCGCCGCTGCTACTGCCATCAGTAAATTTTGCTGGTTATGAGATCCCACCATTTTTAAAGATGTAACTGGGAGAATTTGTTCGCCTAGCGCGATCGCCCATCCATCCTCAATATATGTCCCTCGCACCGGATCTCCTAACAATTCATCTTTCCCCTTTACGCTTGTCCAATAACCTTTTGCCCAACTTTCTAACCCCTTTTGCCGCAAATAAGGATCGTCCCCATTAAACACTTGAAACTCAGATTTTTTTAGCAAATCTGCTTTGATATTGTAATAATTTTCTAAGGTTTTATGGCGACTCAAATGATCGGGAGTAAAAGTTGTCCAAACACCAATTTTAGGAGCAATTGACGGCGATGATTCAATTTGATAGCTACTAATTTCAGCGATTACCCAATCCGGCAACTTTTTACCTAATAATAATTCACAAGCAGCATAACCGATATTGCCACAAGCCGGAGCATAAAAACCCGCCGTTTGAAAAATTGCCGCAATTAAAGCAGTTGTAGTAGTTTTCCCATTAGTGCCGGTGATTCCCACCCAAGGCTGAGACTGGAGATGTCGCCACGCGAGTTCAAATTCTCCGATAGTTTCAATGCCTAATTCTCTAGCACGAATTAATGCTGGTGCATCCCAAGGAACCCCAGGACTAACTATGATTAATTGACAAGATGTTGTCGGCACAAATGAATGGGATAACTCGACTTTAATTCCTTCTGCGGCGAGGGAATGTTGTTGTTGCTGCAAAGTTGGGGAAGAGTCGCGATCGCTTATTGTTACTGAGTAACCTTCCCGTTTTAATAGTCGTGCAGCAGCAATTCCTGACCTTCCTAGACCGATAATGTGAGCATTGGACATAGATTAAATGGCAGTGTCCCTGGTGAAAGCAATTTCTATTTTATCCTAATTTTGTAGATAATAGTTATTCACCAATTACCTCGTACCGCAGAAACGCTGTGGTTGAGGATTCTGGGAAAAGGCAATGTTCAGAAACAAGCGATCGCGGAAATAGAAGCACTGCCAGTATCGCATCCATTCCGAACAAATGCTTTAGCCATGCGATGATTTGGTTTGTAGTAAGCGCAAAGAGCGCTCTTTGCGCTTACTACAAACAAGCTAATTATTTAATTTCTATTCCTTACTTGAGAACTGCTATAATCCTTTTTAACCTTTAACAATTTGACCAAAATCTGCTAAAACCCGCGCATGATTTCGCAACAAACCCAATAAATTTAACCGATTTTGCTTAATTTCTGGGTTAGCATCCATCACTAAAACACTTTCTGGCCCATCAAAAAAGTTACTCACTGTCGGCGCAATTTCTGCTAAACTATCTACTAATTGTTGATAATTTCTACTTTGTTTCGCTGTCTGAGTTTTCGGAACTAACTGCACAATTGCTTCATAAAAAGCTGGTTCCGATGATTTCTGAAATAGTTTCGGCTTAACTAAATTTTTCGGTTCTAATTGTACTCGATCTAAATCTCCTTGACCGGCTAAACGAGTTGAACGATTTACCGTTTCATAAATTCGATCTAAAGTGCCATTATTGCGAATTTCTTGTAGGAAAACTGCCCTAGCTAACGCATCCAATACATCCTGTAAAGCTCTTTCGGTATATTCTGGGTCATTCTCTCCTAAAACTGCATTTACTAAGTCATAATCAATGGCTTTTTCTTCTTGCAGTAAGGTGCGAATACGTTGTAGGAAAAAGTCAGATAATTGCGATCGCAAATCCGGCGATGTTTGCGGACGATTGGCGGTAAATTCGGCGACAATCTCTGCGAGTAACTGATGCAAATTCAGCGGTAACTGTGTCGCCCAAATTATGTTAATTATCGCATTGGCTGAACGTCGCAAGGCAAAGGGGTCAGAGGAACCTGTCGGTAACATTCCTAAGCCAAAAATACTAACTAAAGTATCTAATTTATCAGCTAAAGCAACAACTTGACCAGTTAAAGTTTGCGGTAAAATATCCCCCGCACCTCTGGGTAAATAATGTTCAAAAATAGCCGTTGCAACGGCTGGACTTTCCCCACTCGCTAAGGCATAATTTTGTCCCATAATGCCTTGCAATTCGGGAAATTCATAGACCATTTGAGTCACTAAATCGGCTTTACAAAGTAAGGCAGCCCTTTGAATATTTTGACGTTCTGTTTCTTTTACTTGTAATCGATCGGCTATTAATTCAGCTATTTTACTAAACCGATTAATTTTATCCCTAACTGTCCCTAAATCTTCTTGAAATGTGACTTTTTCCAATTGCGGTAAATAGTCTTCCAGGGATTTATCTAAGTCAGCTTTGTAGAAGAAATCGCCATCTGCTAAACGGGCGCGAACTACACGACCGTTCCCAGTGGCAATGATCTCAGATTTGGCTGGATCGCCGTTAGAAATGGTGATGAAATAGGGTAATAATTCGTTTGAATCGGCACTTTTCAGGATGGGAAAATAGCGTTGATTTTTGACGATAATTGTGGTAATTGCTTCTGGAGGCAATCTCAAAAATTCCTCGTCAAATTTACCCACTACTGCTGTTGGCCATTCAACTAGGTTGGTTACTTCTGCTAACAATTCTGCTAAGATGTCAGCTTGACCGCTTTGTTTTTGGGCGGCGGTTTCTACTTGTTCTTTAATTGTAGTTTGACGCTTTTCTTGGTCAACTTCAATGTAGGCTAAACGTAAGGATTCTAAATATCGATCGGCGTGAGTAATGGTGACAGGTTGAGGATGTAAAACGCGATGTCCTTGGGAAATTCTATCGCTGTTTACTGTCTCGGAACCGTTTACTAATGTAACAGGTAAGATGCCATCATCTAATAATGTTACTAGGGAGCGAATCGGGCGGGGAAATTTTAGTTCGCCGTCTCCCCAACGCATTAATCTTTTACCTTCGAGTTGAGTAATCCACTGGGGAACTAAATCGGCTAAAATTTCAGATGTCGCTCTACCGGGGATTTTTTTGACGATAAAAATAAAGTCGCCTTTGTCAGTAGGACGAACTTCTAAACTATTAATTTCTACGCCTTGTTTTTTGGCAAAACCTTCTGCGGCTTTGGTGGGTTTACCATCTTTAAAAGCGCTGGCTGCCGGTGGGCCTTTAATTTCTTCGGTGCGATCGCTTTGTTGAGTTGGTAATCCTGAAATTACGACGGCTAAACGTCGAGGAGTTCCATATACATTAATTGCATCATAAGTCAAGGATTCTTCCGCGATCGCAGCGGGAATTAATCTTTGCCACTGCGCGATCGCCTCTCCCACAAAGCTTGCAGGTAATTCTTCCGTACCGACTTCTAATAAAAATGTTGCCATATCACTGATAGTTAATTTTGTCAATAGTAGTGGGAGTGACTAATTATTCAAAAAAACGCCTAAAAACAAGGATATCACGTAAAATCATAGTGATACTAATCCTTCAATAACGATGACTTTGGCCGCAGAACTGGGACAAAAGTGGAGTGCGAGACTCCAACAAGATTACCCCGAATTGAGCGCGATCGCGATCGAGAGTATTGTACGCTGGTTACTGGGAGAAAAACCAGAGCGATTGGACGAACTCAACCTCAAACAACAGGCAATCGCTTCCCAAGCGATCGAATTTCAGTATGGAATTTTGCGACAGAGATATCTCGGAGCAACACCAGAACAAGCTTACCGCAACTTAATTGGGCGATTAGGCAGTTTAATCGTATTGCGAGAAAAAATCAAAGCCTGGGTAGCATTGAGCCGCGATCGACAACGAAGTGTGATTGAAGTATTACAAGAAGTAATTCAAGAAATGCTTAGAGGCGATCGCTACCTCCAACAACAAATCACCTGGATCGCCAAATGTACCAGCGATCGCCGTCTCAGCAACGCCTTATTTCTAGCAAACTTAGAAGAATATTGCCTCCGGCCAATTCGGAACCAACCCCTTCTAGTTTACCGTTTCGTCAACTACCTACGGCGCACCCAGCGAGGCGGCTTAACCAACGTACCCACAGGAGATTGGCTCAGACTCGTATCCCAAGAAATTGTAACTCAAGATACCGATGACACAATTAGCCTATTAGATGAACAAGCGATCGAGCAATATCAAGAAAATCAAAGCTGGGAAGAGCAACAAACCATTAGAAACAAAGTACAGACAGAATTTGCCGAATATTTAGCCAAAGAAGTCGATCCCATCGCCGCCGAATGGTTGCGACTTTACCTATTAGGACGTTCTCAAGAAGAGATCGCCAACACCTTAAACATCCCAGTCAAACAAATTTATCGCCTGCGCGAAAAAGTTACCTACCACGCCATTCGCAACTTCGCCGTCAAACAAGCACCAGAATTAGTAGCACATTGGCTAGAAACATCATTAGAACAGAACTTAGGTTTAACACCCCACTTATGGCAAAAATTCTGGGACAACCTAACACCATCGCAGAAAGAATTGATCGAATCTTTAAAAGCTGGTAAAAATATAGAAGCGATCGCATCTTCCAGGAACATAAAAACCAATCAGATCGTCGGTGAGTGGAGCCAAATATATTTACTCGCCCAAAACTTGCGGAATAGCTGATTGGCGATTAAGATACAAGCAGCACTCTCCAACTCTAAGAATTTTCTACCCGCTCATGTTTGAATGCAATCACTGGATAAGGTAGTCACAAGAGTTGCAGCTTGTTAGTCAAACAAAAAAAGGTTGATTTGCCTGTAGAAGCGCGAAAACTCGCGTCTGTCCAAGACACCAATGGGCCAATGCTATCCAAAACTAAAACTGACTGGGCCGCTGAAATGGCTTCCGAGCAGGTATTTCACCTAATTGACGCTGTTCTACCTTTTGAAGCCTGTCTCTACTATCAAGTCCTGCCTCTCTCCTTAGAAGGTAGCATTTTTAAACTCGGCATCGTCGATCCCCAAGACGACTTAGCCTTAGATTACGTGCGGCGAATTTTAGCTTACATGAATTGCTCTGTGGTGACACAGCCGATTTCCTCTGAAGCTCAGAGATCGATGCTTTCGGCTTACTTATTCCACAGCAGTCAGCCGCGAGAAACTACAGCGAAGGTAAGCCCAGAAGAAGCTCCTGTTAAAAAAGCTGAAAATATCGCTGAGAAAGTGATAGAAGGTGCAACCATTATTCAGGAGAGCGTTAATTCGTCTCAACTTCAAACCAAAATACCTGAAAAATCTCCATCTCCCATAGCTAAATCTCCGACATCTGAAATTTTAGCATCCACTACGCTGACAGTTTTAGATATACAAGCTTTGTACTTATCCAGTCCCGTTGAAGTGCTGGCTACTTTGCCACCTCAACAGTTATTACCAGAATTATTAGCTAGGGTTTTGGAGGGGGGAATTGGGCGATTGTTTTTTGAAAGACAGGAATCCCAAGGTAGGATTTTATGGAGTCAGGATGGCGTTTTAAAATCAGTTTTGGAAGGTTTAGATGGGACGATATTTCAAGGGGTAATTGATGAATTGAAGCGTTTAACCCAATTGCCTTTAATTCCTTTGGAAACGGCTAAACAGGTGGAAATTGAACGAGTTTATCAAAAAACTCATTTGTTATTAAGGCTGCGGATTATGCCGGGAGCCTATGGGGAAGAAGCGACGCTTCAGGTTTTGCGAGGAGCAGCGTTAAGATTTTTTCAACAGCAACAGTTATCTAATTTGAATCAGGATGCTTTGCGGCTGGCAGAGCAGCTTCAGCGCAAGGTAAATGAAATTCGCGATCGCACTCGTCTGGCTCCGATGCCTGTCGATATTTCGGCTTTAGAAAAGTTGCTTAAAAGTGTAGATGAGCAATTGGAAATTTTAATTGCAGAGCATAAACTTCAACATCCCAATAGTTAAAAAGTTGATGATTTGGTTTGTAGTAAGCGCTTTAGCGCTATGAGCGCTGACTACAAACAAGCTAATTATTTAATTTCTATTCCTAACGTATCTACCGGAATGCTTCGCCCCTACAAAATTGGTCTAACCATCAAATAATAATCTATAATCATAATCATAGCCTGAAAACTCATTACGTTTTGTTGCGAAAGTTAAATTTTTTAAGGAAATGATATAATTTTAGATATAAGAGTACCTTAAAAATCAAATTAAAATTCCAGGATTTAAAATGCAAACAAAACAAGCAATTCGTTGTCCAAATTGTGGCAGTTCCGCCGCCGAACGCTACTATCATCCTAGCAGTCAGCTAACGGAGACTCAATGCCCCGCCTGCGATTATTTAATGATTACTTGTTCTCGCACTGGCAAAGTTGTAGAAGCCTATACGACGGGTATCTATTCTCGCCAATAAACAGTAGGATGGGCGCTACTCTAATTAATAAATTGAAAAAATAATTCATCAGCGCCCACTCTAAAAATTAAACCCGCGAAGCGCGCAACTGACCACAGGCTGCATCTGCATCTAACCCGCGAGAATAACGCACGCTAACAGCAATATTTCGTGCTTTCAAAGCCTCAACAAAAACCTTAATCCGATAATCACTCGGCCGTTGATAATCGGCTTCCTGAATTGGATTATAGGGAATTAAATTAACATGACATTGAAAACCGCGTAAATTTTCGGCTAACTCAGCTGCGTGTTCTGGCAAATCATTTACTCCAGCTAACAAAATATATTCAACACTCAGCCGCCGGCCTGTAATCTTGACATATTCCCGGCATTCTTCCATCAATTCATCAAAGCGATAATTTCGAGCGCTGGGAATTAACTTTTCCCGTAACTTTTGATTAGAACCATGCAGACTAACTGCTAAAGTAACTTGCAAATGATGTTCGGCTAATAACCGAATGCGATCGCGGATTCCCACCGTCGAAATCGTCATATTTCGCTGTCCAATTCCCACATCCTCATTCAAACAACTAACCGCCCTCACCACATTCTCCAAATTCAGCAAAGGTTCCCCCATTCCCATAAACACAACATGGCTAACCCGCCGCTGAAAATCTTCCTGTACAGTCAACACCTGATCGACAATTTCATGCTTCAGTAAATGACGCTGAAAACCGCCTTTACCAGTAGCACAAAAATCGCAACCCATCGGACAACCAACCTGAGAAGAAACACAAACAGTCAAACGTTTTTCTGTGGGAATACCAACAGTTTCAATTACTTGACCGTCGGCTAATTTCAACAAATATTTAATAGTTCGATCGGGTGCAACAGCACGATGATGAATAATCGATCGCCCGATCGAAACATTTGCCAAAGACTCACGCCACTGTTTCGAGAAAACAGAAATTTCCCCAAGCGATCGCGCCCCCTTCTCATAAATCCACTGATGTAATTGCTTCGCGCGGTAAGCAGGTTGCCCCTGCTGCTGCACCCATGCAGTTAACTCCGGGAGAGTTGCGCCTAATAGGGGCGAAGTAGAAAGGGCTAGAGGCGTTGAGGATTCAAGAGCAGGCATAGGACTAACGAAAATTAAAAGCGGACTATTACTAATTTAACTTCATATACACTCATTATGTTAAAATTCACCCGCCACAAACCATAAATTCCATCAAATATTGTGCTCCCGTTACCACAGCAACCTAAAATCAAATCTGTAGTTTCTTACAGGGTGTGCGAATATTACAGTTTTCAACCACGATCAATTAAATTTGCTAAAATTTCATGTTGCTAAACCACTTAGCCCCCTTAGCCTTTCAATTTACCTCCCCAGGTCCAATTATCTTCCGCCTGGGACCCCTAGCATTCCGCTGGTATGGTCTTTTAATTGCCTCCGCCGTCTTAATCGGTGTCACTCTTTCCCAATACCTCGCCCAACGCCGCCGGATTAACCCAGAAACCATCGGCGATCTGGCGATCTGGCTGGTGATCGGCGCAATCCCCTCGGCTAGACTTTACTACGTGCTTTTTCAGTGGCAGGAATACGCCGAAAATCCCGGCGATATCATGGCAATTTGGAAAGGTGGAATTGCCATACATGGAGCTATTTTAGGCGGATTAATTGCAGCATTAATCTTTGCTAAAATCCAGAAAATTCCTTTCTGGCAATTAGCAGATTTAGTCGCACCTTCTCTCATTTTGGGTCAAGCGATTGGTCGCTGGGGAAACTTTTTTAACTCAGAAGCATTTGGCGGTCCGACAGATTTACCTTGGAAATTATATATTCCTCCAGAAAGCCGTAATGGATTGCCTCCAGCCTACAGACAGTTTGAGTATTTTCACCCAACTTTTCTCTACGAATCTTTATGGGATTTGATGGTATTTGGGTTATTACTTACGTTATTTTTCCGTGATTTGCAGGGAAAACGTCGCCTGAAAACAGGCACATTATTTCTAGTTTATATGGTCGCTTACAGCACTGGTCGAATTTGGATTGAAGGTTTGCGAACTGATAGTTTGATGCTGGGACCGCTGCGAATTGCTCAAGTGGTAAGCTTGACTGGTATTATTTTGGGGTTGCTAGGATTGATTTGGCTTTACTTACTCGATCGCCCATTACCCGATGTTGTTTCAGCTAACCAAAGTAATGTTAAACAATTACCTGATGATGATGATGAGCATAATTAAAAAAACCCCAGAGAAAAGTCTCTAGGGTTCAAACCAGGGTGCATCTACCACTATAGTTTTCCAAAGTGATTTACTAAACCCGGATAAATTCCCAACGTTAGCAGAATTGTTTGAAAAAGTATGATTGATAATACGTCTCTCACAGCTGGAGTTTATATAGTTGGGGCGGGTCCAGGCGACCCAGATATGTTGACAGTTAAGGCTCAAAAGCTATTAGCAAAGGCTGATGTAATTGTATTTGCTGATTCTTTAGTTCCTCAGCAAATTCTTCAGGGTGTTCGTCCTAATGCTGAGATTATTGCTAGTGCAAATAAGACTCTTGAAGAAATTTTACCAGTAATATTAGAACGGGTGCGATCGGGTCTTTCTGTTGTCCGCCTACACTCTGGCGATCCGAGTCTCTATGGGGCAATACATGAGCAAATGCAAGCCTTCGTTGAAGCGGATATTCCTTTTGAGGTAATACCAGGAATTAGTGCTTTCCAGGCCGCTGCTGCTAAACTTAAAGTTGAGTTGACAGTACCTGGAGAAGTACAAACTATTATTCTTACTAGAATTAGCGGCCGCACAGAAGTTCCGCAGCGGGAAGAATTAGGAAGTTTGGCTGCACATCAAGCTAGTTTGTGTTTATATTTAAGTGCTCGCCATGTGGAAGAAGCTCAAGCTAAATTAGCGGAACATTATCCGATCGATACACCAGTGGCAATTTGTTATCGTTTAGGCTGGCCTGATGAAAAAATTTGGCTAGTTTCTCTTGATAAAATGGCCGCTGTTACCCGCGATAATAATTTAGTTAGAACTACAATGTATGTGATTAGTCCAGCTTTGGGATCGGTAGCAGGGCGATCGCGCCTTTACCATCCCGAACACAATCACTTATTTCGGGAATCTGTTAACTGTTAACTGTTAACTGTTAATTGTTAACTTTTAATTGTTAACTGTTAACTGCTAACCAACAACCAACTAACAACAACCAACTAACAACAAATATGATAAATTTAACTCGTCGAAAATTTATTGCAGTCAGTACCTTAGCTGCTGGATTTGCCTTAGCTGCTCATCCCATTTCTGCCGAAACAATTACCACAGATAGTACAGGATTAGTGGCGGGAAAGGTTGAAATTCCTGTGAAAGATGGCTCAATTCCAGCCTACAGAGCAATGCCGGCGACTGGTAATAACTTCCCTGTTATATTAGTAGTGCAAGAAATTTTTGGAGTTCACGCTTATATTCAAGATATTTGCCGTCGTTTTGCTAAATTAGGTTACTTAGCGATCGCAGCAGAAATGTTCGCCCGTCAAGGTGATGTTTCCAAACTTAGTGACATTCAAGAAATCCGTAGCAAAGTTGTCTCTAAAGTTCCCGATGCCCAGGTTATGTCTGATTTAGATGCTACAGTAAATTGGGCAGAAAAAACCGGAAAAGGCAACATTAATAAGTTAGGAATAACCGGATTTTGTTGGGGTGGCCGCATCGTTTGGCTATACTCAGCTTACAATCCCAAAGTAAAAGCTGGTGTAGCTTGGTACGGAAATTTAATCGCTGAACCTAAGCCTTTAACTCCTAAGCATCCGATTGATATTGCAGCCACTTTGAAAGTGCCAATTTTAGGACTTTACGGTGGGAAAGATGATTTTATTCCTAATGATACTGTGGAGAAAATGCGTCAGGTTCTCAAAACTGGAAATAGTGGTTCAGAAATTGTGCTTTATCCCGATACTCCTCATGGTTTTTATGCGGATTATCGTCCAACTTATCGACAAAAAGAAGCTCAAGACGCATGGAAGCGATCGCAAGCTTGGTTTAAGAAGTATGGAGTTGCTTAAATGAGGGCGATCGCTTTACCATTCAATGCTAAAGCCCTCAAAACCTACAGCGGCATACTAAATACTCCCACAATTACGGGAACTGCGGAAGCGAATAGTTTTGTAGTAAGCACTTTAGTGCTTAAGTGTTTACTACTAACTTCAGCTATTCTCAACCTAATTGGCAGATGAATCTAATGTAATTAATTGGGCAATTTCATCAGTCTGAAAACCTAAAGCCATTGGTTTTTGCGCTTCAGGAATTATCTGCACGTCATAGAGTTCTGTAACTATACCTTCAAACCGCAACCAGTGAACGATCGCTCCCGTATTAAGATCGATTACCATGATACCACAACGCGGTTCTGCATCTTTAAGCGTGAGTAATTCATCTAATTCTAAACCTCCAAAAGTCTTGTCATCTCCTCTAGGTTTAGAAAGTCCCACAATTGCCCAATTTTGCCAAAATGCTAAACCTCGCAAATATCCCGGACAAAAGGTAATGGGGTTAAATTTTCCTGTGTCTAAATCCACATATCCTAATTCTCCTTTCCCCGAATTTAACAGCCATAATTTATCTTGATACCAGCGCGGTGAATGTGGCATCGACAATCCTGTAACGATGATATCATTTGATGGGATATCAATAACTATACCGCCATTTTTTCGGCGATCGCGCCACCCATCTACTACATCCGACTGACTCGACGCTGTGACATATTTCGCCTCCCCTTTCACCATTGCTAAACCATTAAGATGACAGCGATCTTCGTTGATATATTGTGATATAAAAGGTGGTTTCCAGAGAGGTTTACAACTATGGCGATCGCTCAATGTTGCTATACAATTTAGTAAGGTGCTGATGAAAATTACTTGACCGTTGCTATCTATTGCTACGTCATGGATATCGATGTCGCCTGTGGTGTGGGCAATACGCGGGATGTATAGGCGATCGTAACCTTGGTATAAATGCCCCTTTTCTAATACATTTTCTAGTTGCCAAAGTTGATATTTTGAACTGAGATAAATGCGATTTTTGGTGCAATAAAGTCCCATTGCGCGATCGAATATTCGCCAATATCCAGAAATAGTATTAGTTTCGGGATTGCTACCAATTAACATTAATCTGCTAGTTTGATAGGTGGTGCAAGCGAGGCTAATTTGTTGTTGCGTTAACCAAGAAGGTAACTCGCGATCGCCAAAAATCTCGTGTTCGTGTACCGTATTGGAAACTGTGCGATCGTTGTTCATAGAATCTGAAGACATATAATTAATTGATCTCAAATTTAAAATTATAGCTTGTAAGATGAGCATGAACTCAGTCAAGTTCAACTAGGGCAATTATTTTCTAGCCAACTGGATAAATCAGCTAAACTAGAAAAGTCGAAAATAGCCTCAGCCAAAGTTGATAACTGCTCTGATGATAGCCGTGATAAACGAGCTTCTATTGATTGATTTAGTTCACCTAATTGCCGTTTTAATTGGCGTTTAATCAGATTTATTTGACCAATTTGTATCCCCTCGGCCCGTCCCTCAGCCCGTCCCTCAGCCCGTCCCTCGGCCCGTCCCTCAGCCAGCCCCTCAGCCAGCCCTTGAGCCTTACTCAACTCGATCGCACCTATTCTTTCCCGCTCAAACTGTTCCCGCTTCTCCAAATCATCCACCTCTTCTAAACTTAAATTCACCCGATCGGCAATGGTAAACGCCTTCTCAATTTCCGGGACAATTAACATAGATTCTGGCACCACATCCAAATCCGGTGCTTTGCGTAAAAAATAAAGCCATTTATCCGTAATATTACTCAATTCTTCCAAAGTTTTATTAAACTTAGGTAACTCCACAAACACTAACTTTAACGGACTATGTTGATAATTCAGAAGTAACTCATCTTCCTTCAGCGTAAATTGTGAAATCACCTTACTATGTTCATTAAACATAATAAAATCCGTCACCGCCACACCAATTGCAGCCCTCAATTCAGGATAAACTTCCCCTAACTTCAGTTGATTTACATACATTTTCGCCGTATTATAAAGAATCCTCTTCCCAAAAGCCGGCACATTAAATGCCTGCATCTCAATTAACACATTTTCCCCATTATTCAAAAGAGCTTTCACATCAAAATAAGTAGTTTTTAAACCAGAAATTCTCCCCGGTGCGTAGGGATCAATAATTTCCAAAGAAGTGATAAAAGTCTCCCCTTGATAAACAATAGCATTCAGGAAACTAATTAAAATATCTTGACTTTGATCCGAACCAAAGATTTTTTTAAAAGCGTAGTCAGTCTTAGGGTTAATAAATTTCATAGTGCCATAACCATTTCCGTTCAATTCAGAATTATATCATAATATTTGTAGGGGCCGGTTCGCCAACAATAATCGCCTCAAACCAACAACCTCATAAACCCACCCCCACCCAACAACAAATCCCCATCTACCTCTTTAAAAATACAACCGAAATATTGACGCTAAAATGGAACTTTGCTAAGTTAAGAATCAAGGGGGTCATCTACCGCAAGATAGAAATACCTCATTTCTAACTTAAATGCCACAACAGTGCATCATTATAAAAGCACAAACCCATGAAAATTCCACCTCAAATTAACCACACCGCTCAAAAAACCTGGAATTGCGCTTTTTCCCTCAGCAAAAAGCCCAATGCCATCGTCATCATTGACCCCACAATACCCGATAGTAACCAAATAGCCCAAGGCATCAAACCAGGCACAGCCACCTACATCCTCGAAAGCCAGCCCGATGCGATAGAGCAAATCACCACACACCTAGCTCAACATAAAGGCATCGCAGCCCTACACATCATCTCTCACGGTAGCCCAGGAAAACTACACTTAGGGAAAACAGAACTCAACAGCAGCAACATCGAAAACCACAGCCAACAATTGCAACAATGGCAAAACGCCCTCACACCCAATGCCAGCATCATATTATATGGATGCAACGTAGCCGAGGGGGACTCCGGTAGCCAATTCCTGACTCAACTTCACCAACTCACAGGGGCAAACATTGCAGCCAACCCCAACCCCACCGGGAATGCAGAAAAAGGCGGCAGATGGGATATCCCCCAACTCATCCCCCCATCAACGCAAAAGCCTCAACTAGCCCTCAGAGAAACCACCCTCAACACCTACAGCGGCGTATTAGGCCTCGCCCCCAAAGTTGACTTCACCACTGGCACTAGCCCCCAATCCGTCAGCATGGGCGACATCAACGGGGACGGCAAACTAGACTTAGCAACGGCGAACTCCAGCAGCGCCAGCGCCTCCATCCTGCTCAACACCACCGCCACCGGAGCCACCACCCCCACCTTCGCCACCAAAGCTGATTTCACCACTGGCGCTGGCCCCTTCTCCATCAGCATCGACGACTTCAACGGGGGCGGCAAACTAGACTTAGCAACGGCGAACTTCAGCAGCAACAACGCTTCAGTTCTACTCAACACCACCACTACCGGAGCCACTACCCCCACTTTCGCCACCAAAGCTGATTTCACCGCTGGCTCTGGCCCCACCTCCGTCAGTATCGGCGACATCAACGGGGACGGCAAACGAGACTTAGCCGTGTCGAACCAAAACAGCAACAACGTCTCCATCCTGCTCAACACCACCGCCACGGGAGCCAGCACCCCCACCTTCGCCGCCAAAACTGACTTCGCAGTTGACGATCAGGCCACCTCCGTCAGCATCGGTGACTTCAACGGGGACAACAAACCCGACTTAGCTGTAGTGCAGAGGCTTCTCAACAAAGTCTCCATCCTACTGAACACCACCACTACCGGAGCCAGCACCCCCACCTTCGCCCCTAAAGCTGACTTCACCACTGGCGCTGGCCCCTTCTCCATCAGCATCGGCGACATCAACGGCGACGGCAAACCTGACTTAGCTGTGGCGAACGCAAGCAGCAACAGCGCCTCCATCCTGCTCAACACCACCCCCACCAACGCCACTACCCCCACTTTCGCCACCAAAGTTGACTTCACCACTGGTACTAACCCCCGCTCCGTCAGCATCGGCGACATCAACGGGGACGGGAAACTAGACTTAGCAACGGCGAACAATAGCAGCACCAACGCCTCCATCCTAATCAACACCACAGCCACCGGAGCCACCACCCCCACCTTCAACCCTAAAGTTGACTTCACCACTGGCAATAACCCCCGCTCCGTGAGCATCGGCGACATCAACGGGGACGGGAAACTAGACTTAGCTGTGGCGAACTCCAGCAGCAACACCGCCTCCATCTTCCTCAACACCACCCCCAAAGTTACGGCTGTCACCTCTACCACTGCTGACAGCACTTACAAAACTGGTGATACTATCGCCATCACCGTCACCTTCGATGCTGCTGTGACTGTAGATACCACAGGTGGCACACCCCAACTGCAATTAGAAACGGGCACAACTGACCAATTTGCCACTTATATTACTGGTAGCGGCGGTACTGTACTCACCTTCAACTATGTAGTACAAGCCGGGGATTCTTCTGCCGACTTAGAATATCTTTCTACCAGTGCGCTTACTCTCAACGGTGGCACAATTAAAGATAATTTGGCTACGAATGCCGATTTAACTCTTCCCGCCCTAGCCACAGCTAACTCCCTTGGTGGTAGTAAAGCCATAGTTGTTGATGGCGTTGCGCCGGCTGTACCTACGATTACAACGGCTGCTGGTACAACTAACGACAATACTCCCACGATTACGGGAACTGCGGAAGCTAATAGCACGGTGAATATTCTACAGGGGACAACTTCTCTGGGTACTGTGACGGCGGATGCTTCTGGGAATTGGACTTTTACACCGACAACTACTTTAACTGATGCTACTTACTCTTTAACTGCGACTGCGAAGGATGCAGTGGGGAATGTTTCTACTGCTTCTACTGCGGTTAATTTGATTGTTGATACCGTTGCGCCGGCTGCACCGACAGTTGCGACTGCTGGTACAACTAACGACAATACTCCCACGATTACGGGAACTGCGGAAGCTAATAGTACGGTAAATATTCTACAGGGGACAACTTCTCTGGGTACGGCTACTACTGATGCAACTGGGAATTGGACTTTTACACCGACAACTGCTTTAACTGATGGTACTTACTCTTTAACTGCGACTGCGAAGGATGCGGCGGGGAATGTTTCTACTGCTTCAAGTGCGGTTAGTCTCACAGTAAATACTACTGCATCGACAGTACCTGTGATTACAACGGCTGCTGGTACAACTAACGATAATACTCCCACGATTAAGGGTACTGCGGAAGCTAATAGTACGGTAAATATTTTACAGGGGACAACTTCTCTGGGTACGGTTACTACTGATGCTTCGGGGAATTGGACTTTTACACCGACAACTGCTTTAACTGATGGTACTTACTCTTTAACTGCGACTGCGAAGGATGCGGCGGGGAATGTTTCTACTGCTTCAAGTGCGGTTAATTTGATTGTAGATGCGACTGCGCCGGCTGTACCTACGATTACAACGGCTGGTGCAACTAATAATACTACTCCCACGATTAAGGGTACTGCGGAAGCTAATAGTACGGTAAATATTTTACAGGGTACGACTTCTCTGGGTACGGTTACTACTGATGCTTCGGGGAATTGGACTTTTACACCTGCTACGGCGTTAATTGATGGTACTTACTCTTTAACTGCGACTGCGAAGGATGCGGCGGGGAATGTTTCTACGGCTTCGAGTGCGGTTAATTTGATTGTAGATGCTAATGCACCGTCAGTACCGAGTATCGCAACAGCCCCTGGGACAACTAACGACAATACTCCCACGATTACGGGAACTGCGGAAGCTAATAGTACGGTAAATATTCTACAGGGGACAACTTCTCTGGGTACTGCGACTACTGATGCTTCTGGGAATTGGACTTTTACCCCTGCTACGGCTTTATCTGATGGTGCTTATGCTTTGACTGTGACTGCGAAGGATGCGGCGGGGAATGTTTCTATTATTTCAAGAGCGGTTAATTTGATTGTCGATACGACTGCGCCTGCTGCACCGACTATTGCGACTACTGGTACAACTAGCGATAATACTCCCACGATTACGGGAACTGCGGAAGCTAATAGTGCGGTAAATATTTTACAGGGTACGACTTCTCTGGGTACTGCTACTGCTGATGCTTCTGGGAATTGGACTTTTACGCCTGCTACTGCTTTAACTGATGGTACTTATGCTTTAACTGCTACTGCTACGGATGCGGCGAGGAATGTTTCTGTTGCTTCTACGGCTGTTAATTTGACTGTAAATACTGCACCAACTCCAACACCAACTCCAACACCAACTCCAACTCCGACTCCATCGGTAACACCAACTCCAACGGTGACTCCAACTCCATCGGTAACACCAACTCCAACGGTGACTCCAACGCCAACGGTGACAACCTCAGAAACACCTTCACCGACACCAACTCCTTCGGTGACACCAACTCCGACACCTACAGCGATAGAAATTAATACGCCACCAATCAGTTTAATCGATCGCGGCGATCGAACTAAGTTACCACAAAATCAAGTGGTAGATGGTCAATATCTACTAACTGATGGAGATGATAATACCATCCCACAATCAGCCTTTGGTCAACCAATTTTTGGGTTATCAGGTAATGATAACTTGACCGGAAGTAATAATAATGACACGATTCATGGTAACAAGGGTGCTGATACCATTGATGGTGGAAATGGGAACGATCAATTATTTGGTGGTAAACATTCGGATCAATTATCGGGTGGGAATGGTGATGATTTCTTGAGTGGTAATAATGACAATGATACTCTGACTGGTGGCGAGGGAAATGATACGATGCGTGGTGGTAAGGAAAATGATGTTTTACTTGGGGGAAATGGGGATGATGAGTTATGGGGAGATAAGGGTTTTGATGTGCTGACTGGGGGTGCAGGAAAGGATGTATTTGTGTTACAATATACGGATACTAACCCGGCTTTATCTGATGTGATTACGGACTTTACATCGGAGGATAAAATTAAGTTGGTTGGTGTTACTTTCAGTCAATTAACTTTTGAGTCGGTGAATATCATCTTAGATGGGACGACGGCTGTGGCTTCGACGGCGATTAAGTCGGGGAATGACTATTTGGGAGTGGTTTATAATGTGAATCAATCGGCTCTGAATAGTGGTTCTTTCTTGTAAGATTTTAGGTTTGTAGTAAGCACTTTAGTGCTAAAGCGCTTACTACTAACTTCAATCTGTAAAGAGCGCTAAAGCGCTTACTACGAACTTCAGCTATTCTCAACCTAATTGGCAGATGAATCTAATGTAATTAATTGGGCAATGATGAGCATGAACTCAGTCGTATTCAACTAGGGCAATTAGTTTCTAGCCAACTGGATAAATCAGCTAAACTAGAAAAGTCGAAAATAGCCTCAGCCAAAACCGATAATTGCTCTGATGATAGCCGTGATAAACTATCTTCTATTGATTGATTTAGTTCACCTAATTGCCGTTTTAATTGGCGTTTAATCAGATTTATTTGACCTCTTTGTTCACCAATTTGTATCCCCTCAGCCCGTCCCTCGGCCCGTCCCTCAGCCCGTCCCTCGGCCCGTCCTTCAGCCATCCCTTCAGTTCTCCCTTGAGCCTTACTCAACTCGATCGCACCTATTCTTTCCCGCTCAAACTGTTCCCGCTTCTCCAAATCATCCACCTCTTCTAAACTTAAATTCACCCGATCGGCAATGGTAAAAGCCTTCTCAATTTCCGGGACAATTAACATAGATTCTGGCACCACATCCAAATCCGGTGCTTTGCGTAAAAAATAAAGCCATTTATCCGTAATATTACTCAATTCTTCCAAAGTTTTATTAAACTTAGGTAACTCCACAAACACTAACTTTAACGGACTATGTTGATAATTCAGAAGCAACTCATCTTCCTTCAGCGTAAATTGTGAAATCACCTTACTAGATTCATTAAACATAATAAAATCCGTCACAGCCACACCAATTGCAGCCCTCAATTCAGGATAAACCTCCCCTAATTTCAGTTGATTAACATACATTTTCGCCGTATTATAAAGAATCCTCTTCCCAAAAGCCGGCACATTAAATGCCTGCATCTCAATTAACACATTTTCCCCATTATTCAAAAGAGCTTTCACATCAAAATAAGTAGTTTTTAAACCAGAAATTCTCCCCGGTGCGTAGGGATCAATAATTTCCAAAGAAGTGATAAAAGTCTCACCTCGATAGACAATTGCATTCAGGAAACTAATTAAAATATCTTGACTTTGATCCGAACCAAAGATTTTCTTAAAAGCGTAGTCAGTCTTGGGGTTAATGAATTTCATAGTGCCATAACCATTTCCGTTCAATTCAGAATTATATCATAATATTTGTAGGGGCCGGGTGGAAAGGATGTATTTGTGTTACAATATACGGATACTAACCCGGCTTTATCTGATGTGATTACGGACTTTACATCGGAGGATAAAATTAAGTTGGTTGGTGTTACTTTCAGTCAATTAACTTTTGAGTCGGTGAATATCATCTTAGATGGGACGACGGCTGTGGCTTCGACGGCAATTAAGTCGGGGAATGACTATTTGGGAGTGGTTTATAATGTGAATCAATCGGCTCTGAATAGTGGTTCTTTCTTGTAAGATTTGAGGTTGGTAGTAAGCGCAAAGAGCGCTCTTTGCGCTTACTACCAACCTCAATCTGCAAAGAGCGCTAAAGCGCTTACTACGAACCATTGACAAATCTTATAAACTCGCTACGCTTTATGGTATATTTTTGATATAGGCGATCGCTATCCTTGGAACTAAACCATGTCAGAAGATTTTTCCTTTGACGAACTATTGAACAAAAGTTTTGCCGCTTTTACCGAAGCTGAAAATCAAGTCGGACAATGCAATGTTTTAGTAATTGGTAAAACTGGAGTAGGTAAAAGTACCTTAATCAATGCGGTTTTTCGCGATCGCTTAGCTGAAACCGGAGTAGGCAGACCCATCACTCAAGGCATTCGTCAATATACTAAGCCAAATTGTCCTATCACCGTCTATGATACCCCAGGATTAGAACTAAATGCGGAACAAATTAAAATTGTTCAGCTAAATGTTGCTAAACTAATTGACGACCAAAGACTTCTCCACCCAGCAGAACATATTCATGTCATTTGGTACTGTATCAATCACGGGGCAAAAAGAATAGAACCCCTAGAAGAAATTTGGCTGAAAGAAATTGAAATTAAAGATGTACCAGTAATTTTGGTCCTCACTCAAACAGCAAGTAAAAAACCAAGTGAATTTTTCAAAGAATTAGAACATCTAAATTTACCAGTTAGTCAAATCATTCCCGTGCTGGCACAACCAGAAGAAATTGACGATGATTATACCGTTAAAGCACATAGTTTAGACCGTTTAGTGGATTACACATTTCAGTTACTCCCAGAAGTAGCCAAAAAAGCTTTTGTTAAAGAACAAATTGCCAGTATTTCCCTCAAAGCAAATATGGCTTTTAAGTATGTAACTGGTTATGTGGCGGGTTCGGCAATTGTTGGTGCAACTCCTATACCTTTTGCCGATGCGCCAATTTTGGTAACAGTTCAAACAGCGATGATTGCTAATATTACAGTCATCTTTGGATTGCCCTTTGATAAAGGATTTATCTCAGCAATGTTTTCCACAATTACAGGTGCAAGTGGCATGACTGCGGTGGGTAGAAGTATTGTGGCGAATTTACTGAAAATGATTCCTGGTGCGGGTTCTGTAGTTGGAGGTGCGATCGCGGGCGCAACGGCAGCAACTTTAACTCTAGCTTTAGGTTTAGCTTACATTGAACTGCTGAAAGCTTATATCAAAGCACAAATTAACGGCGAAAAAATTTCTTTACCGACACTAACTAAAATGTTCATTGAGTTGTACAATGATTATTTACAGTCGGGACTTAAAACATTAAAGGAAGAGAAACAGACTCCGCCTAATAGTCCTCCTAAAAATATTAATATTGATTGACACTCCCACAAGTGTTGGCGGGTTTTAGTGTCGCTGTTGATGAATTATTGGCGTGATGTAACTTTCAATGCCCTGAATCTGTACAATAATTTCAGACTGACTAATTGTGTTACGAATTGTTAATTATGCCCAAAACTTACACTGTAGAAATTCTCCACCAAGGCA
The DNA here is from genome assembly GCA_001698425.1 of Oscillatoriales cyanobacterium USR001. Taxonomy (GTDB): domain Bacteria; phylum Cyanobacteriota; class Cyanobacteriia; order Cyanobacteriales; family Microcoleaceae; genus Kamptonema. Next base: position 51,545 of record MBRE01000022.1, read on the forward strand.
AGAGCCATACCATAGAAGTTCCAGAAAATCAAAAAATTCTGGTGGCTGCCGATAAAGCGGGCCTAGACTTACCAAATTCTTGCAATGCAGGAGTTTGCACGACTTGTGCGGGTAAAATTATTGAGGGTGAAGTTGAGCAAAGCGATGGTATGGGGGTAAGTCCCGAACTTCAGAAAGAGGGTTTTGTGTTGTTGTGCGTTGCTTATCCTCGCTCTAACTTGAAAATTCAAACCGAACAGGAAGAGATTGTATACGATCGCCAGTTTGGTCGTTCCTCAAAGTAAGCTACAATTAATCATTAGAACCCATTAAAAGGTTGCAAATACTATGGAGCGCTCCATGACAACCCATTTTATTACCGCAGAAGTTGATTTACCTGAAACTGTTGAACAATTGCACGCCGCAATTGAAACAGAATTGCAAAAACAAGGGGAACCCCTACGCTGGGCCGTCACAGATGTGGATGTAACTCGGCAAAAGGCGATGGTGGAGGGTTATGTGCTGGTAGAATTTACTGGATTACAAATTGAAACACCTGTAACTGCGTGATCCTTCGTCCTTTTACAGTGGTTTTAATTGTACCGACTGGAGTTGGCGCATCTATTGGTGGTTATGCTGGCGATGCGCTACCAGTTGCTAGAGCGATCGCGCAAGTTTGCGATACTCTAATTACTCATCCTAATGTTCTCAATGGTGCTCAACTTTATTGGCCGATGGCTAATACTCTTTATGTCGAAGGCTATGCACTTGACAAATTTGCTTCTGGGTGCTGGGGTTTGCAACCGGTTCATCAAAATCGAATTGGTTTAATTTTAGATGCGGCTATTGAAGCAGATTTGCAACTGCGACATTTACAAGTTGTTGATGGGGCGAGGGCGACTTTGGGTTTAAATATTTGCGATTATGTGGTGACAGACAAGGCTTTGGGTGTGGAGTTAAGAATTGCTAATTCGGGGGCTTCTTGGGGTACGATCGCGAATCTTGATAGCTTATTAAGGGCGGCGGAAGTATTAATTAAAAAAGCTGGGGTAAATGCGATCGCTGTTGTTGCTAGATTTCCCGACGATACAGATAGCCCACAATTACAACAATACAGAAAAGGCAAAGGAGTTGACCCTTTAGCTGGAGCCGAAGCTGTAATTAGTCATTTAATTGTCAAAACTTTTAAAATTCCTTGCGCCCACGCTCCCGCTCTTGCGCCGCTACCCCTCGATCCGCAGATTTCGCCGCGATCGGCTGCTGAAGAAATTGGTTATACTTTTTTACCTTGCGTGCTTGCGGGGTTAAGTAAAGCGCCTCAGTTTGTAACAGATGGAAGATTTACTCAGTCTCAGATAATGAGCGATCGTGTAGATGCGGTAATTGTACCTGCAACGGCTTGTGGTGGTAGTGCTATTTTAAGTTTAAGTCAAAATCCAGCAGTACAAATAATTGCAGTTGCCGAAAATCAGACTAAAATGCAAGTTTCTCCAGAAAAATTAGGAATTAAAGCGATACCGGTAAATTCATACTTAGAAGCGATCGGAGTATTAGTAGCTTATCAAGCTGGAGTCAATCCAGGGATTTTATCATCTATCGAGGGTTGTTGACAAATCATATTAGGAATGTTATACTGAGAATAATTTAATAATTTAATCATTAATAACACAAGTCAAATCAACATGGAAATCAACCAAAATCCGCTCGAATTTATAACAGATAAAATGCAAGAAACTGTTACCAATACCCAAAACTTAGCTAACCAAATTGGTGCTACAGTTCAGGAAAGTGTCACTGTGGTAACAGCGTGGGTAGAATCAGCACCAAGTTCAATTGTTAGTGCTGGGGCGATCGCCACTCAAGAAGCTTTTAAAATAGCACACAACATCCGTTTTGAGAACCTGCCAACAAATCTGCAATTCAAATTTATGAGGGCAGGTATGCGTGACGGAATGCGAAATATTGAAGAAGCAGCAAAAGTATTTGAATCTATACCTGCCCAAATTCGTGCCCAAGGGCCAGAAGCAATTCGTAATTTCTGTCAAGATAAAGATTGGAGTCACATTCAATCTTTATTCAATGGAGGTGGAAACGAAGCTGATAACGGAATTTTTGAATATTTTTGGGTAAATCGCAATCGTGGTAGTGCAGATATGACTGCCGAAGAATTAGCAATCGCGAAGCAAGTTTTAACAGATGCTGCCTTCAAAGCAGCAGTTACCGAAATCGCAGGAGTAGCAATTAAAGGCGCGATCGCCGCCGCTGTAATAGAGTTAGTATTTTCAATATTAGAAAATTCTCTATTGTATGTTGAAGGTAAAATTACCCAGCCAGAATTAGTCCAAAAAGTCGCGATCGCCACTACTACCTCTGGCATTGCTGGCGGTATAATGACTGGCATTCTATTAACAATCTGTATGATATTTCCCCCCATTGCCGCGCTTTTAGGTGCAGCAGCGATCCCTTTGGCAGTTGCAGGTATTGGCTTTATGGGAATTCGCGCCTGGGAAATTTTTTGTCATTGCGATCGCCTATTTGGGATCGCCGAACAAACACAAAAACTTTTAGGGCTAACTGAAGCAACAATTTAAGTAAATACAGTTTAGTTAGGAATGAAAATTAAATAATTTGATGATTTGGTTTGTAGTAAGCGCAAAGAGCGCTAAAGCGCTTACTACGAACCAGCGAATTATTTAATTTCTATTCCTTGATTAATTGCGCTTCAACCACTTTTGAGCATTCAAACGTTGAACCACACCAAAAACCATTAAATCAAGAGTAATCTTACGTTCATCAATCAAGAAAGGCTCAAGGGTACTGGTTTTAGTGCCATTTTCCGCACAAGAAAAAGCTCTTTGAGATTGGATATCTCCATTGGGAAAATAGAGATTAAATTGTCGTTGACCGCCTTGGAATTTACCAATAATTTGCCAACATTCCTCAGCTGCATTCAAACCCGCGATCGCGATTTTTTGTTGAGCAAAACTCAAACTTAAATCCTTAACTCCCTGTTTATCCAAAGCAGTTTGCAAAGCCGGCAAATAGTCCTGCTGAATGAAATCAGTAAAAGGCTTATCTTCAACAGCCGGGGCTTTTTCTTTTTTGGGAGCCTTCGCAGCGGCGGGTTTTTCCTCCGTAGGTTTTGCTAGTTCTTTTTCTTCTTCTGACATTGATGCTACCTCAATACTACTTATTTCTCTATTATTGGTTATTTGTTAACAGTTAACAGTTAGCAGTTAACAGTTAACAAATAACTATCTTAAATCTCCGCAACAGCGCGTTCAATCAAACGACGAGCTAGAGTTTGAATGCCCGTGTGTTCGTAGTAGTTGGTAGTCATATCCAGAAAAGCGGCCACATAGTCCACCTTATCGTCAGCAATTTCTACAAAACTCTGTAAATGACCGAGTACATTCTGAGAAGTCAAACCGCGATCGCTCACAAAACTACCCATCCAACCAGAAACCGCACTAAAGCTTTCACCAATGAAACCCAACTGACCAGCCGGAGAACCCCCTGGAATCATGCTGCTCATTTGTTTAAAGCCTTGATTTTCTTCTAAATCTCTGGGTGAGAGATTTTCGAGCCAAGACTGAGTTGCCATAATAAAATTAGGGCCAAGGGGAATCAAACCATCAAAGCAAACCAAAGCCGCCATCCGCATCAAAGACTCACCGCCATAGTCGCCTAAAGCGCCTGCAAAATCCCCAATACTGTCACCAGGAATGCCGTTAATTTGGCAAAATGCCAAAAGTTCCGTCACTAATTTCAAAGATAAGTCAATAGTTTGAGCTTTTTCTGGCTTAGGAGTAATGCTACTAAGCAATCCCATGAAGGGAACATTTTCGCCAATTTTGTTTGCTAAGGCTGCTGTACCCAGGGCGCGGCCGGCATTGCTGATAGTTTGGTAGAGCCATAGTGCGCGTTGATATCCTTGGGATTTGTCATTGTAAAGGAAGATCGCGCGATCGCCTATTTGCTGGATCAAATCTTGATCGTCTTCACCAGTGACAGTACGGATCGTGTTTTCAAAGCCAACTAAATTATCCCATTGACCAGGAACCACAAAGTCAAGCGCTCGAAGCGCTTTAACAGTCATGTTATCTTTGGGCAGTTCATCGATTAATTCAAAAATGGGTTTGCTCATAACAGGCTCCTTAGTTTTGACAGGTATTGACATTCCCCGATCTCAAGATGCGGGGATTCTTAAAGATAGTTGGCAAGTTGTGACAAGGCGTAACAACTTTATTTTTTCAGATTAGCTAGGCCGCTGAGGTTAAATTTTTCTAGCCAAGCTTTGCGATCGCCAGCACTAAAAGATGTATCACTAGATTTGACTTTTACTTGGTAGCGATTACCCACTAAAACAGCAGTAGTCCCCTTTCCTTGTTCAACAGCAGGATAGCCCCCTATTTGCTCGGTGCTTGCCTTAAATTTATCTGCCGCAGTAGGGTTGCCAGCAACGTCATTAATTGATAGGGTCGCTACTTCTTTGCCACCTTTTTTCAACTTAGCCTCAGCAAAACCTGCTTTTTCCTGAGTGAAAGTGCGATCGTAACCACCACCGGCGGCTGGGAAGAATTTATTCAGACTACCACCAGTTACCGGCTTACTTGGTAATTTCTGAGTATTTCCTGGCGTTTGGGAAGCTATCTGTTTTGTTTTAGAGGGTTTTTGGGTACTTTCTTGTTGAGCTTTATCCCATCGAGAGGGAGCCTTAGTTTCGCCGCAGGCTGTAACTAGCAACATAACGGCGATGAGAAAGGGAGCTAAAATTCTACGCATCTGGGGGACTTTCATTATGGTCTCCTGATAAGGTGAGTTTATTGTAACAATTGTGACGTAATACTTGGGGAGCTACGCTTCCCCGGATATTCAAGACATTCCGAGTGTAAGGCAGAAAGCTTAATTTACTATTTCACCTTTGTAAATTGTGATTACGGGATTTTCCGGGACTCTGTGCCATTTTTCCTGATTACCAATAATTAAATTTTACTCCATTAATAATTATTCTGGTAATTCGCCAAAGCGTTCTTGATAACGAGTTAACAATTCCTCTGGTGTAGCTACCAGTTTACCATCTGGCATAAAAAAGCGCAATTGCGAGTTATGAACCCCTAAAAATAATTCAAGTTGCTGACTCCACAAACATCCTTGGGAATTAGCTTTTAAGGCTTGATATTTACCATCTACTAAGTTAAAACCTGCAAATTCTAAAGTTTGTGGATCGAACCAAAAATAGTCAAATGTGCGAAAAGTATCTTGATATATTTGCTTTTTTAAACCTTTGTCTGTCGCCGCAGTTGATGGTGAAAGTAATTCGACAATTACATTCGGATATTTACCATCTTCCTCCCAAATTGACCAACTGCGACGCGGTTTTTTCTCTGTATTTAGGACAACAAAAAAATCGGGTCCCCGGAAATCTTCGGTTCTAATTTTGTTTTGACTATAGTAAATAGTTAGATTTCCGGCGGCAAAGTAATCATCGCGATCGCGCCACAACCAGTCAATACATTTTAATAGTAATAATATTTGTTGTAAATGCAAATAACTCTCCAAATTTGGTTCCTCACTCCATAAATTTCCTGGTGGAAATATAATATCATCTTTTTCATCATCTTTTTCTTGATTTGATGTTTCTGGGGTTGTGTTTTTGATTTGAGTAATCGTCATAGTGTTTAGTAAAAATTATCTAACTTGAGCAGGGCTTCAACAATAATTAACTGATTTTTCTCATTGATAATTATTCTGGTAATTCGCCAAAACATTCGCGATAGCGAGCTAATAAATTTTGGGATTCGATCGCAATTTCTTCTGGTGTAGCTACCAGTTTACCATCTGGCATAAAAAAGCGCAATTGTGAGTTATGAACTCCTAAAAATAATTCAAGTTGCTGACTCCACAAACATCCTTGGGGATTAGCTTTTAAGGCTTGATATTTACCATCTACTAAGTGAAAACCTGCAAATTCTAAAGTTTGGGGATCGAACCAAAAATAGTCAAATGTGCGAAAAGTATCTTGATATATTTGCTTTTTTAAACCTTTGTCTGTCGCCGCAGTTGATGGTGAAAGTAATTCGACAATTACATTCGGATATTTACCATCTTCCTCCCAAATTGACCAACTGCGACGCGGTTTTTTCTCTGTATTTAGGACAACAAAAAAATCGGGTCCCCGGAAATCTTCGGTTCTAATTTTGTTTTGACTATAGTAAATAGTTAGATTTCCCGACACATAGAAATCCTGGCGATCGCGCCATAACCATTCTAAAATACGGATTAGTAAGTCAATTTGTTGGCGGTGCAGATCGCTTTCCAAGGGAGGTTCGTTACTGTAAAGGTTGCTAGGTGGAAATATAATATCATCTTTTTCTTGATTTGAGGGTTCCAGTGTGGTAGTTTTGACTTGGGTAATATTCATCGGTATCAGGAATAAAGATTATAGCTAGTGTAGCACTTGAAGCATAAAAATGGCTTAAAATTTTGCAATTTATGCTCAAATAATTGAGATATAGTCTCCTCTGAACTACCTTATTTTTTACATTAACGCATATCCAAAAACTTTAGCTGTCGGTAAAGCATACCAATCTTTGGTAAATTAATACCTGCTTCTTGAGCTATCCGCAGTGGAGTTCCAAAAATTGCCTCAACTTCCAGCGATCGCTTTTCATCATAATCCAACTTCATGCTAGTCCGGTAAGGCTTCATTTTATCAGTATAATCAAGCATATTGTGAATAAAACTATCGGGAATAATGCGATCGCAACTTTTTGCCCCAGCGACAACTTCCCGCATTAACTCCTCAACTAAAATCCGAGTATCAGGATTAGCCATCAGTCGATCGGTTCTAGCATCCAAAACCACAGAAAGCCCATTATAAGGAATATTCCAAACAAGTTTTTTCCATCTTGCCAAAAGCAAATCTTCAGTCATTATTATAGGAATACCCGCTAATTCAAAATCGGCTGCAATCTTATTTAAACTATCAGTAATTTGACCTGTTTGATACTGAGCAAAATACTCACCAATAGTGATAGTACCATAGTCTAAATGGTGAATGTTACCCGGTCCAACCTTGTTAGAACAAACAAAACACAAGCCTCCCATTACTTGTCGATCGCCCACAATTTCTGCCACTTTTGTTTCTATTCCCAAGCCATTTTGCAGTATTAAAAAAATACTATTATTTTGGGCGAAATGTGGTAATAGTTCTGACAATAAATGATTTTTAGTAGTTTTTAAAGCTAAAACTACTACATCACATTTTGGCATTTGATTAACATCGTTATAGGCATTAACTTGTGGCAAAGTAAAGTCACCTTCTGGCGATTCAATAACCAAGCCATGCTGTTTAACGTAATCGTAATCACTGCGTAGCAGGAAATGAACATCTAAACCTGCTTGCTGTAATCTAGCACCATAGAAGCCACCTAAAGCGCCGGTTCCAATAATAGCATAACTGCGATTTGTCATAATGAAGGAAGAAGGAAGAAAGAAGAGGGAAGAAGGAAGAGGGAAGAAGGAAGAGGGAAGAAGGAAGAGGGAAGAAGGAAGAAGGAAGAGGGAAGAAGGAAGAAGGAAGAGGGAAGAAGGAAGAGGGAAGAAAATTAATTTTTGGGATTGAATAACTAAAGTTATTTTTGTAGTTAGAAACAATTTAAAATATCTCAATCTCAGCTAAAATTGAGATAGCCAGTTAATTATTTCCTCTGATAAATTTTTTCTAGTTCTGTTAACTGAATCAATGCAAACGTGCTTAGTCATTGATTTAGCAGAACATCTACCTGATATTTCATTAGCAAAAATTTGATAAGAAATTGCAAATTCATCATCAGCAAGCTGTTGAGGATTTAATTGAATAGTTAACTCGTCACCACAAAACATCGGACGGTAAAAATCTACACTAGCATGAACGATAGGAATAGCAACAGTTGGATTGCGAAAAAATGCTTTAAGATTAATTCCCGATGTTGCTAGTGATGCTTCATAAGCTTCGTGGCAAATTGCTAAAACATTAGCAAAATAAACCACGCCAGCAGCATCAGTATCTTGAAAATGAACAGTTCGCGAATAAGTGAAAGGCATTTATGATTAATTGCAATTAATTGATTAAATACCCTTCACTTTAGCATTTAGGGCATTGCTAGTAACTGACCAAACAATTCTATCTGTCAGGACTTACATCAAGATTATCCTTTATTCTTGATCATCATCACATCAATGATTTTAACTGCTAGTTCTTCTGAAATCTCTAAAGCACGATAAAGATCGTTCAAAAGTTGTTCTTCTTCTTGCGAAACATCACCATCAGCTAAGACAATATCAGTAGTGACAGCAAAAGCTGTTTCTCTGAGATCGTCTGGTAGTATTGCTGTCGCAGCATTAAACAAAGTTTCAACACCTTGGCGCTGAAGAATACTGAGGAGGCGATCGATCATTTTCCTCATTACATCATTAGGATAACTGCGAAAAAGCTGCATCCTAGATAGTGTAGTGCTAATAGCTTGACCTTCGCTATCAGTAATATAACCATCAGCTGCAACGGCAATTAGTGCGATCGCAGCAAAGGCTTCCGCTGGCCCTAGCGTTACATCACTTTGTTGTTTGCGACCCGCCGCTATTTTATCAAACAAACCCATTATAATTTTCTCCTAATTGAGAGTTTGCATCACTACAATCATGGCATTTTCTGTTGATTTTGCCAATGATTTTGCCAATCTATTGCTCAGAAATAGCTAACTCGGCTTGCAGAAAATCAATAAACTGTCTAGCTGTCCGTCCAGAACGTCCATTTTGCCGAGTTGCCCATTCTTTCGCCCGATGTTCCAAATCTTCTAAACTTAGATTAATTTTAGCTTGAGTTGCCAAATGTTGAACAATTTTTAAATAGGTATTTTGGTCAACAGGTGCAAAAGTCAAAGTCAAGCCAAAGCGATCGCTAAAAGAAAGTTTCTCCTGAACAGTATCCCAGGCGTGAACCTCATCACCATCGCGGGGACGCGGTCGATCTTCAAAAAATTCTCTAATTAAGTGTCGCCGATTAGAAGTAGCATAAACTACCACATTTCGCGGTCTAGCTGTTACATTCCCCTCCAAAATCACCTTCAGAGATTTAAAAGCATCATCGTCTTCTTCAAAAGATAGATCGTCCACAAAAATAATAAATTTTTGAGGAATACCGTGCAATTGCTCTAAAATTAACGGTAAATCTTTGAGATCGGATTTAGCAACTTCAATTAAACGGAGATTGCGATGGCTAAACTCATTTAATAATGCCTTCACTAAAGAAGATTTACCTGCACCTCTGCTACCATAAAGTAAAACGTGCAAAGCGGGATATCCTGCTAGTAAAAATTCTGTATTTTTCAGTAAAGTATCTCGTTGGGACTCGTAGCCAACCAATTCATTGAGTTTTACTGGATCGGGATATGCAATGCTCGATAAATTTCCATCTCGCCATTGAAAAGCTCGATATTTGGCAAACAATCCGCAGCCAAATTGTCGATAGTGTATAGCCAAACTTTCTAAATCTTTTGACCAGTTTTCTGACTTTTTAAATTGATTGTATAGCGGTAATTCATTAGCAACTAAATCATTTTTTTCTGCTGGCCAAATCGTTGGTACAGTCGATAATTGACTTGCCATTCTCACCCATTTAGCCAATTGGTCTGAGCTACATTCGTAAAGAGTTTGTAATATTTGTAAATCATGGCGTGCTGCATCTACCAAAGCCGATGATAAATTAGCAAAATCTACTTTTTGAGCTTGGCAAGAAAAGGGGTTGTCATCGGTGATAATTTGTGCAATGAGACTTTCTTGCCAACTTTGATTTTTAGCAGCTTGAATTTTGAACCAATTGCCGTAGGCTTGCAGACAATCAAAACTGTTGTCACCGCTGTGATGAAGAGCTTGGAGGAGGTCAATAAAAGCTTGACATATAGGGCTTTTAAGGACAGTTTGATAAAGCAACAGGGATGCTGCTTGACGTTGCAGAAAGCGAATTTCTGCGATCGCTTGGGAATTTAAGGCCGGCATTAGGTTAATTGTATGATTGTATGGTTGATTGAGAACGCATATATTTGTAAATTTTCTCACAAATTATGCCACTAATTGCCAGACTGGAGGTATAAATTTAGATGCAGTTCTGCAATTAGGCAAATTAAACCATGAATTTAGGTATAGCAACAGCATTCGCTTACGGAATTTTAACTTTTGTTGGTGGTCTGATTGGATACGCCAAGGCTCAAAGTAAAGCTTCATTAATTTCTGGGAGTGTCAGCGGTCTTTTGCTGATTTTGAGCGGTATTCTGCAATTTCAGGGACAACAATCGGCGGGTTTAATATTAGGAGTTGTAGTGGCGACTGTGTTGGTAATTGTGTTTATTTCACGGTTAATTAAAACTCGCAAAATGATGCCGGCGGCGTTGATGATTGGCGGAGGAATTGTGGCTTTTGCATTGTTAGTTTATCAATTGATGGCGATCGCAGAGCCAATAGTTTAATAATTAATTATAGCGTTTCTCAATTATATGAGGTACAAAAACGACCCCCCCAGCCCCCCCCTTGCAAAGGGGAGGAGTCGGAAAAGCGCCCTTTATAAGGGGGTTGGGGGTAGAAGCTCTTGTACCTCACCAGACAGAGAAACGCTATATAACGATCGATTGATGTTTTTTCCCATCAATCAATCGTTACTCTTTCTACTTCTCTATCACTGCCCCTACAGATATATTTGCAAAATCATATTTCCCTCAAATTGATCTGGAGAAATTGGCAGTTATTTTCTTTTGCAAATAAGCATCAAATACCGCCGCCACATTGCGAATTAATAATCGCCCAGCAGGTGTCACCTGAATGTGATTGTGAGAGACATGAAGCAGTCCATCAGCTTGCAATTTTTCCAATTCCGAACGCTCCCCTAAGAAATATTCATCAAACCCTCGATCGAAGTGTAGATGATATTTCTCTTCTAAATCATCTTTTGACAGTTCAAATTGACACATTAACTCCATAATCACAGTGCGACGCACGATATCATCTTGATTGAGACTAACTCCCCGTTCAATTGGTAGAGTTCCTTCATCCATTGCTAAATAAAAATCTTTGAGTTTTTTGTGATTTTGGACATAGACATCATTTAGCATACTAATTGATGTGATGCCAAACCCAATTAGATCGGATTCTGGCTGAGTAGTATAGCCTTGAAAATTACGATGTAGTAGCCCTTCTCTTTGAGCTATTGAGAGTTCATCATTTGGTTTAGCAAAATGATCCATGCCGATAAATTGATACCCGTTTTGAGTTAATTCTTCAATGGTCATTTGGAGGATATCAAGTTTTTCTGGTCCTTGAGGTAGTGCGTCTTCGGGAAGGCGACGTTGCACAGGTTTTAACCAGGGTACGTAGGCAAAATTAAAGACGGCAATTCGATCTGGATTGAGTTGAATAGTTTTCTCAACTGTATCGCGAAATGTGCCTAAAGTTTGATGGGGTAATCCATAAATTAGATCGACATTAACGCTCTCAAAGCCGGCTTCGCGAATCCAATCCATGACATTAAATAGGAGTGTTTCTGGTTGTATTCGATTTACGGCTTTCTGTACTTGCGGATTAAAGTCTTGAATGCCAAAACTAATCCGGTTAAATCCTAATTCGCGCAAAAATAGAATGTAGTTGCGATTAAGAGTACGCGGGTTTACTTCAATGGAAATTTCGGCTTTTGGATCGAATTGAAAATGTTGATTAATGGCTGTCCACAGGGTTTCAATTTGATTGAGAGATAGATAATTAGGTGTACCACCGCCCCAGTGCATTTGGTTAACTGTGCGATCGCGACTAATTAATTCTGCCATCATACTAATATGCCGCAGTAAATAATTTAGGTATGGTTCGGCAATTTCTTTGCGTTGGGTAATGACAGTGTTACAACCACAGAAATAGCAAGCCGTTTCACAAAATGGAATATGACAGTATAGCGATAGGGGCGTTTTTTTGTAGTTACTAACAGCGATCGCGGCTCTAAAATCAACGGGATCGAATTCTGGTGTTAATTCAGTTGCAGGTGGATAACTGGTGTAGCGAGGTACTGGTCGATCGTATTTGCGGAGTAATTCGGGATCGAATTGAACTGTAGGTAATGTATGAATCATGGATGCAGTTTTCCTTTTTATTGATGGATTGATTTGGTAGTAAGTAGAAGAGGCGGGGTGGGTTTTATATTGCTCTTGCTGGATGATGATGATGATGATCTTCGGTTGCACCAGGAATATCTTGGCGTGTAAGTAAATCAAATACACGATCGCCGATCGCAGCTTTTACATCATCTTCTAATTCATGGACGACATCCCGATTTAGTTGAAAGGCATAATTGGCTTCTTCTACGATGCGTTGAATTGTGGCTTCATCAATTGGTAAAGAATCAAGTGCTTGACGGTATTTTTCTTTAAATTCCCGTTTCGCTTCTAAGGTGGGAATTTGCTCAAATTCGTGGAGTCCAGTGCCTTGATCCGGGGGTAATTTTAAGGCCGAACGAATGATATTTTTTAAGCTTTGACCACCGGAAAGATCGCCCATGTAACGAGTGTAAGCGTGGGCAATTAGGAGTGTGGGATCGGTGTTAGCAATTTCGTGGATGCGATCGACGTAAATTTCACCAGCGGGTAAAGGTTTAATTTCTTCGCGCCAGTTTTCACCGTAATAAAATACCAAATCTTTCTCTAAATTGGCTGTCCGATTCAATTCGGGAAAGTAAATTTTGCCGACGATTTCGTGATTTTGGTGGCGTTGCATTTCTCCTTCTAATGTGCTGTAAACTAAGTACAAATTTGCTAACAATTTACGGAATGGCTCTCGCTCGACTATTCCTTTGAGAAAACATTTCATGTAGGCAGTGTTTTCGGCGGCGGTGTGGGAGTGTTTCGTGCCTTCCCGTAGGCGTAGGGCTAAATCTTGACTCATTTTAATATTCCTCTTTTCTCCGCAATAGTTGTGTTCGGTATTTGCCCCTACTTGGGCAAACCAGCAGACTAATTAAATTTATAGCTATATAGTGATGTATTGTCAAGGTGTTTGCAAAATTTAACACGATCGCGATCGTCGCCAATATGTTTGCAAAAGTTAACATTTTGTTTGCGAAGTGTAATTTTTTGTGGCGGTGCTGTAAAAACCGTAGACAAATAGCAGAAGCTAATATAGCTTGATGGTTATGAAGTATATAAGCGATGTTAAAGCATTATGGTGAATTCTCTGACTAAACCAACTCTGGAAACAGTCGTATCAAAGAAGGCAATAAAAGAAACGATTCTTACGCCTCGGTTTTATACAACGGATTTTGATAAGACTGCACAACTGGATTTATCGGCTCAAGAAACTGAGTTACAAGCGATGTTAGCAGAAATGCGAGCAGATTATAATCGTCATCATTTTGTGAGGGATGAGGAATTTAATCGGTTGTGTAAAGAGACTAATCTTACAGGAGATGCGCGACAGGCATTTGTGGATTATTTAGAAAGATCCTGTGTTTCTGAATTTTCCGGGTTTCTATTATTTAAAGAATTGTCGCGCAAATTGAAAGATCGCAGTCCATTGTTGTCAGAAATGTTTAGTTTAATGGCGCGGGATGAAGCTCGCCATGCTGGATTTTTGAATAAAGCAATGGGGGATTTTGGCTGTACGATGGATTTGGGTTATTTAACTAAGCATCGAGTTTATACATTTTTCCCGATCGAATGGGTGCTTTACACGGTTTATTTGTCAGAAAAGATTGGCTATTGGCGCTATATCATTATTTTTCGCCATTTGGAAAAACATCCTGAGCATCAGTTTTATCCTTTATTCCGCTACTTTGAAAGTTGGTGTCAGGATGAGAATCGACATGGGGATATTTTTAAGGCATTATTGCGATCGCAACCTTCCCTTTGGCAGACTTGGCAATCTCGTTTGTGGAGTCGGTTTTTCTTGCTTTCAGTGTTTGCAACTCACACGCTGACAGTGCATGAAAGAACCGGATTTTATGATACCTTGGGTATGGATGCAACAGAGTTTGATGCTGAGGTAATTCGCAAGACAAATGAGACTTCTGCCCGGGCTTTTCCGTCTATTTTGAATACAGATCATCCTGAGTTTTTCGATCGGCTGCATAAGTGTTCGGATCTGAATTTGCAGATGTCAAAAATCAATCAAAGTTCTCAGCCAAAGTGGTTGAAAGTGCTGCGTAAGTTGCCATTGCAATTATCTATTGTTGGTCATTTGTTGCGGTTGTATTTGATTAAGCCGATCGATGCGGAGGCAACGCGCGGAATGGTGCGTTAGATTTAATTGTGCCTTAGTGTCTTAGTGTCTTAGTGTCTTAGTGTTTTACCACAAAGGCACAAAGACACTAAGAAGACAGTTTTTTCTCTTGCAAAGCTAACCAACGGTAAGCAAATTCAGCCCCCGCTTTGATGCGGTTGCGGTTTTCTTGGAGTCGGGCGCGATCGCTTTTATAATCCCGGCAACGGGACTGAAATGGGGAATTAAATTAAACCTGATAAAAAGCTCAATCATACTAATGGGAATAAACACTTCCATCAGGCATAATCGCACCTTCTAAATCCGCATTCGTGAGAATAGTTCTAGTCAAATCCGCACCTCGCAAATTAGCCTTACGTAAAATAGCTCCACTCAAATCAGCATAACTAAGATCCGCTCCTTGTAAACTAGCTTCACTTAAATTAGTAGCAAAAAAACGCTGCTGTATCATCCCATTTATCTGAGCGCGACAAAGCTTAGCACCATCCAAATTTGCCTGGTACAAAATGGCTCCACTTAAGTTAGAATAGGACAAGTCGGCATTAGTTAAAATTGCCTGACCTAGATCGGTAATTTGGTCAGAAGTCGGCCGCAAATCTGCTTCAAAGAGAATGGCTCTCAATAACTTTGCGCCCACTAAGTTTGCTCCACTAAAACAGGCTTTCATCAAATTTGCTTCTGTTAAATTAGCATTTGTGAGCTTTGCGCCACTAAGATCGGCTTCTCGTAGCACGGCTCGATAGAGATTAGCTTGACTCAAATTTGTTCCCCAAAGAATTGATTCACTTAAGTCTGTTTCTTGAAAACTAGCTTGAGCAAAATTAGTTTTACCAAGTCGAGATTGGCGCAAGTCGGCGCGATCGAATTGTATACCCTGGAGTTCAAGATTTAACAATTCAATCTCTTGTAAGTTTACCTGATGAAAACTTCGTTCTCCTGTAGAATATTGTTTTAAAAGATCGTCAACATTCATATCTATTTGTAATGCAATAAGATTTAAACCATTGTGCGATTCCGCCGCAACGGAATCGCAAATCTGCTTAGACTTCCGGTTCAATTCCAGCAGCCCGTAACTGCGATCGCAATTGTTCTAATTGTAATTGCAATTGTTCTGCTTTTTGTCTTTCAACTTCTGCTCTTTGTTGTTCAACCTCTGCTCTTTCCTCTCCCGTTAACAGAAAATTCCCTCGATCGTCCCACCATCTCAACCAAGGTAATTCTGCATTTTGATAACGACCTTGCCAAATTCCCAACTCAACCCCTAAAGGCGCGATCGGATAATGACCTCGCTCATTTGCCGGCACTAATTGATATCGACCTTCAATTAGATGATACACTTCAACCTGGGCGCGAGTCACTTCATAAATTCCATAAAAAGCGGGACGAATGACATTTTCATAAATCCAGAATTTTCCTGGTTTAGTTTCCTGTTGATTAGAGCGTAATAAAGGAGTTCTATCCCTTTCTTCTTCTCCATTTCCCGATACAAATTCTAACACGATATGGGGTGGAATTAACTCTTGCCATAGCACGTAAGAACGGCGTAGCATCCCGTCTAAGGTGGGTGGGACATTGGCGACATAAAACCAATCGGGGGATTCAGCACCTTTTTCTGGTGGCTCAGTTAATCGCCAATAAATACCGCTATCTTGACCGATGCAATAATTACCGTCTGGATGAAGTTGTTGAAGAATTGGGTTAATGGAATCAGTTAAGAGAATACTTTGGGGATGTTCTTGAAAATTCTTCACAAAAGTACCGTCTGACTCTGGTAGTTGAGTGTGGTCTGGTAAAGCTTTGATTGGGGTTGGTGGGTTTGCAGTAGAAGTCATGGGGGTAATTTTCCTACACGCATATAGAGGTTTAATTTGACGATCGATTGCAATTATGTTTATTGAATTGGTTTAATTATAAATTAAACGATCGCAATTTAACAGTCTCCATAGTTGCCAACTCCTGCTAAAACGTCTACCACTATTCTACCCCCCCACCACCATCCTCAACCGCAGGTGAGGCAATCCCTCCCAAACTCCTGCGACGGGACGCGATACAATAAACTCAAATGATAAGTTCAGCGCTTATATTGAAATAGCTAAACACAAAGCCAGAGGAGAGCAGCGAAGCATGGGCAAAGTAGTCGGCATTGACTTGGGGACCACAAACTCAGTAGTAGCAGTCATGGAAGGCGGTAAACCCGTCGTGATTGCCAATGCAGAAGGGATGCGGACAACTCCCTCGGTCGTGGCTTTCACAAAGGAAGGAGAGCGCGTTGTCGGACAGATGGCGCGGCGACAAGCGGTGCTCAACCCTCAAAACACCTTTTACGCCATTAAGCGGTTTATTGGGCGCAAATATAACGAACTCACATTAGAATCCAAGCGAGTTCCTTACACCGTTCGCCGCGAGGAAAATGGTAATATTAAAGTCAAATGTCCTCGCCTCAAAAAAGATTTTGCCCCAGAAGAAATTTCCGCAATGGTATTGCGGAAATTAGTAGATGAAGCTAGTCGTTATTTAGGTCAAGAAGTAACGGGGGCTGTGATTACAGTACCTGCCTATTTCAACGATTCCCAACGACAAGCAACACGAGACGCGGGACGCATTGCTGGATTAGATGTCAAGCGCATTTTAAATGAGCCAACGGCGGCAGCTTTAGCCTACGGTTTGGAAAAGCGAGAAAATCAAACTATCTTAGTATTTGACTTAGGTGGCGGCACTTTTGATGTCTCAATTTTAGAAGTGGGCGACGGTGTTTTTGAAGTCAAAGCAACTAGCGGCGATACGCAATTAGGAGGCAATGATTTTGACCAGAAAATTGTGGACTGGATGGCAGATCAATTTTTAGAGAAAGAAGGTATTGATTTGCGCCGCAATCGTCAATCTCTCCAGCGTTTAACCGAAGCGGCTGAAAAAGCCAAGATTGAACTTTCAGGCGTAGGAATTACTGATATCAATTTGCCATTTATTGATGCCAATGAAGATGGCCCCTTACATTTTGAAACTCGCCTAACTCGCGGTCAATTTGAGGGTTTATGCGGCGACCTAATTCAGCGGTTACGCCGCCCGGTTAAGCAAGCTTTGCTTGATGCAAATTTGAACCCTTCCAGAATTGATGAAATTGTGTTAGTTGGTGGTTCAACTCGCATTCCATTAGTCCAGCAATTAGTCCGCAGTTTGATTGATAAAGAACCCAATCAAAATGTTAATCCTGATGAAGTTGTAGCCGTAGGAGCGGCAATTCAGGCAGGAATTTTAGCCGGAGATGTGCGAGATATACTGCTGTTGGATGTAACGCCTTTATCTTTAGGATTGGAAACTATTGGTGGAGTGATGAAAAAGTTAATTCCGCGCAATACTACAATTCCTGTACGGCGTTCTGATATATTTTCTACTGCTGAGAATAATCAAACTTTGGTAGAAGTTCATATTCTCCAAGGGGAAAGAGAATTAGCTGCTGATAATAAGTCTTTGGGCAAGTTTAAATTAACCGGGATTCCCCCGGCTCCTCGCGGTATTCCTCAAGTGCAAGTAGCTTTTGATATTGATGCGAATGGGATGCTTTTAGTAACGGCAATGGATAGGACTACAGGCCGGGAACAAAGTATTACAATTCAGGGTGCATCGACTCTGACGCAACAGGAAGTTAACCAGATGATTCGGGATGCTGAACAATTTGCTCAAGCGGATAAATTGCAGCGAGAAAAGGTAGAAAAACGCAATCGTGCCGAGGCTTTGGCTTATCAATCGGAGCGACAATTGCGAGAGGTTGCACTAGATAGAGGGATGCAATTTGCCCAGAGAAATCGTCACCGGATCGAAACTTTAATTCGGGAATTGCGCGATAGTTTAGAGCGTAATGATGAGCGAGGAGTCGATCGAATTGGTTCGGATTTACAGGATGCTTTATATGATTTGAATCGAGAGGTTGCAGCTTATGCGCGTGATGAAGATGATGATGATTTCTTTCAGTCAGTACGTCGAACTATTGCAGGGGATAAGCGTCGCAGTGATGAACCTTATATTCCTTCGCGGGGGGTGCGTCGTTCTTCCGATCGAGTAGGTACTTCTCGCACATCAAGGCCTTATCAAAGTCAAGATTGGGATGATGAGGAAGAAGATTGGCTGTAATGAAGGAAGAAGGAAGAAGGAAGAAGGAAGAAGGAAGAGGGAAGAAGGAAGAAGGAGGTTTGATGAGCCATAGGGATCAATATATCTGGCAGCGGGGAATTTATCTCTGTGAGCTTTGCTACAATTTAACCAAGTTCTTTCATCCCTCGGAACTTTATGGTTTAACCAGTCAAATTCGTCGCGCATCTGTCTCCATACCTGCTAATATTGCCGAAGGATACGGTCGTGTTAGCAGGAAAGAGTATGTGCGATATTTACAAATAGCACTGGGATCGTTGCGAGAATTAGATACTCATTTAGTTATAGCTGAACGGGTGGCCTTAGTATCTCAGCAACAAATCTCTCCAGTTTTCAAGGAAGTAGATGAGCTATCTCGATTAATTGTTAGTACAATCAACAAATTAGCAGATTAAAATCTTTTCTTTCTTACTATCTATATATAATCCCTCTTCCTTACTTCCCTCTTCCTTCTTCCCTCTTCCTTCTTCCCTCTTCCCTCTTCCCTCTTCCCTCTTCCTTACTTCCCTCTTCCTTCTTCCCTCTTCCTTCTTCCTTCTTCCTTCTTCCTTCTTCCTTCTTCCTTCCTATGCAAAATTTTCGGAATTACTATCAAATTCTTGGACTATCGAGAGATGCTTCAATTGATGAAATTAAGAAAGCTTATCGACGGTTGGCGCGACAGTTTCATCCTGATGTAAATCCGGGTGATAAAGATGCTGAAGATAAATTTAAAGCTATTAATGAGGCTTATGATATTCTCTCTGATGTGGATAAGCGATCGCAGTACGACCAGTTTACTAGATTTTGGAAGCCCAAGGGAATTAAGGGAAAAACAGGCTTACGAGTTCCTGGTTTCAAGGGTTGGGGTGATGGTAAAAATAATGGTGATTCTGCTGAGGGAAAAGCTGATTTTGCCGATTATTCTGATTTTAATAAATTTGTTGACCAATTGTTAGGTCGTCGTCGGGAAATGCGAACCGCGCCACTGAATACACCGCGAGTTACTTCTTCCGATCCTTGGGTTTCTAGTACATCAAAAGTAACTTATACGCCGGGTTCTCGCGAAGTTAGGAAGGATATTGAAGCGCGATTAACGTTACCTTTGGAGAAGGCTTATACGGGTGGTACTGAGAGAATTCGTCTGGAGGATGGGCGTTCTTTAGAAGTAGATATGCCTGGGGGAATGGTAAGCGGTCAAAGGATTAGATTGCGAAATTTAGGGGTTGGTGGTGGTGATTTGTACTTGAAAATTACGGTTTCTCCTCATCCATTTTTTAAGTTAGAAAGGTCTGATGTTTGTTGTCAATTACCGTTAACTCCTGCGGAGGCGGTATTGGGGGGAGAAATTGAGGTTCCGACGTTAGATGGTTGGGTAAAAATGAAGTTACCGGGAGGAGTTTTTTCTGGTCAGCGGTTACGTTTGGCTGGTAAGGGTTATCCAACTGGTAAGGGCGATCGCGGCGATCAATTAGTGGAAATTGCGATCGCAATTCCTCAAGATATTAGTCCGCAGGAACGAGAATTATATGAGAAGTTACGACAGGTTGAAACATTTAAACCACGTCAGGATTTGTCTGTTTAATCGCGGAAAATATTAATCTCTCTTTAGCAAATCTTTGGCTCCGTAGGTCTAAGTTTTGTAAAGTTATATTGGGTAACAGTAGAAAGTTGCCAGACAAGTTAGGCAATTTAGGGGTAGAATATTCGGGGTAGAGTGATAATGCAGAGATGATGCAGAGGAAAAAGCCCATAAAAATTAGGCTACCTCTCTAGGAGGATTTCTGCCGCACCTCTACGAGTTTGAAGTTTTGCGCCTGGTTGGTGGTAAAACTATTTCACTAAGTTCTAATGGAGAAGCAAATGAAATTTCTGTTTAGACTAGGATGGTTTCAGGGTATTCGCAAACTTTATAGTATTTTAAGCAAGCGAATCCCAAAATATTTGGCTGCGGGTATGGCAATGCTTTTGGCCACAAGTGCTAGTCTGTTAATTTTTAGCAGCAGTGCGGTTGCCATAGATGCGGTTAAAATTAAGTATGGTGGGGTGGATATTTCTGTCACAATTCCTGAGTTAGTAACTTTTGCGAATAGCGGTCAAGTTTCTAATCAACTGCGATCGCTTTTTCAAATTGCCAAAGCAACTCCGGATCAAATTAGCAGTTTCCGCGAACTTTTGAGCAAAAAAACTCAGGTCGATCCTAATTTATTGAATGATTTGCTCAATTCGTATTATGGCAAGCTTGCCCTAACAGAAGTTAGTAAGTATCTGACTCCAGGTAGCAATTATGCTAAAATGGTGGATGAACTGAAAGCAACGGTAAATATGGTGATCAAAGATGGTCAATTTTCACTGTTAGAAGTGTTACAAAGCTATCAGGGAATTGATGGGATAGTGATTGATGGTCAACAAATTGTTAATCTTTATAACCAGGCGGTTGTAGAGGGACAAAAGGTACTCAATTTCTTACGGACTAATCCGCAGGTGCAGAAGACAATTTGCAAAACTGCTTAAGTCTTAGTATCTAATAGGAAGAAGCCGGGTTTATGAAGTAATACGGAGTATTCCAGGTTGATGAAGTGCTGTAGGGATACGGCATTGCCCAAGGCGTGTCAACTTAACTTCAAATCCTTAGTCCGACAGGGGTTAAAACCCCTGTCTCAAAGATCAAGTCCTCTGAAGAGGACTAAGAAAGCCTAAAAAAACTTTTAAACTTTATGTTAGTCCTCTTTAGAGGACTTAAGTTATTAGACAGGGACTTAAGTCCCTGGCGGGCTTTCCGCTTAGTTTGACACGCCTTGGGCATTGCCGTATCCTATTTGTTATTTTTACTGATTAATTTGTGCTTCTGCTAATTTTTTAATTCGTTTGAGTTGTGCCTGCATATCTGCCTTTGTCCAAGGGGCGGCAAACTGATTAAAACCAAAGCGAATTAAGGGATTGGAAATCTCAAATTCAAAGCGGTTAATTAGGCGGGTTCCTGTTTCTATTGGTTGACATTCCCAGCGATCGCGTCCCTGAAAAAATCCTGTAAAACCCCAAATAATTAAACCCGGTTTTCGCTCCAAAACTATGCTGTCTAAAGTAGGATGTAGAATCGGAATTTTTATGATAAAGCGGCTGCGACTCCCTAAATCTGTGCTCCAATTACCTACAGGCTCACAGCGCAAAAGGGGGTTTAGCCATTGGTGCATTAAAGCGCGATCGCTGATACAAAACTCTACAATCTTAGGACTGGCAATAATTTCAATAGATTGCTCGAAAACTTGACAATGTGACATAGAACCCACAAACTAGATGCTATTAATTCTATCTTCGCATTTTTGGTTGTCAAATCTGACCTTAACCTAAGAAAAAGTATGAATGGAATTTGGCAAGAAGTTACACAGGGTTCAGGCATCGTTAAGCCTCTACTATCCGGGCTAGTTTTGGGACAACAACCGTTGGTTTTGCCCAATCCATTGAGAGCTTTGCCTTCGGAATTTAACCCAATTATCGATCTAGTTTTGGCGATCGGGATTTTGGTGATTGGTTACGCGATCGCGCTGTTTGCAGAATTTCTCACGCGGAAACTACTAGAAAGTACCAATATCGACAACCGCCTTGCTGGTTGGATTGGAGGGCAGCCAGCGGGTACGGAGATGCCCCCAGTGGATAAGTGGATTGCCAGTGCCGTGTTTTGGTTGGTGATGATTTTTGCCTTGGTAGGTTTTTTAGATAAACTCCAACTTCAGGCAGCGTCTCAACCTTTAACCGGTTTACTCAATCAAATTACAGTATTTTTACCGAAGTTACTGGGCGCTGGTGGGTTGTTAGCGGTGGCTTGGTTGCTGGCAACGATCGCAAAGCTAGTAGTAACGCGAGCACTACGAGTATTTCGCTTAGATGAACGTTTGAATCAACAAGTATCTGCGACGGCAACTCCTAACCAATTGTCTTTGAGCGAGACGTTGGCAAATGCTCTGTATTGGTTTATTTTTCTACTGTTTTTACCATCAGTATTAAGCACGTTGGAATTACAGGGAACTTTGCAACCAGTACAGAAGTTATTGGATGATATTCTCTCAATTCTGCCTAATGTTTTGGGGGCGGTTTTTATTGGGGCAACTGGTTGGCTAATTGCTCAAATTGTGCGCCGAATTGTGACGAATTTGTTGGCCGCAACGGGGACAGATTTGTTGGGGGCAAGAGTAGGAATGACCCAATCTTCGGGGGGACAATCTCTTTCGTGGATTTTGGGAACGGTTGTTTATGTTCTGATTTTAATTCCCACTGCGATCGCGGCTCTAAATGCCCTGAGAGTTGAGGCAATTTCGGCTCCAGCGGTGTCGATGCTAACTCAAATTCTAAATGTAATTCCCCAAATTTTTACAGCGGGAATGATTTTAGCAATATCCTATTTTATCGGTCGCTTTGTAGCTGATTTGTTAGCAAATATTCTCACGGGAATTGGCTTCAATAATGTTTTCTACTGGTTAGGTTTGCAAGGCAAACCATTTGGTGTCACCTCCGCGCCACCAACTGCCAACAACCTCGATCCAGATGCAACGATACTTCAATCCGATACGACAGAAATACCTTCGCGCACGCCTTCAGAAATTGCAGGAATTGTAGCTTTGGTAGGGATTATGCTGTTTGCAACGGTGACAGCTACTGATGTCCTCAAACTCAGAGCTTTGACTAATATTGTCAATAGAATTATCTTGCTTTCTGGCAGCGTATTAATGGGGATTCTGGTATTTGCGATCGGCTTGTATTTAGCTAATTTGGCTTTCAATTTGATTGCTAGTTCTGGTACTCGTCAAGCTCGATTGTTAGCTCAAACTGCCCGAATTAGCATTATTACATTAGTTTCAGCGATGGCGCTGCAACAGATGGGAATTGCCAGTAATATTGTCAATTTAGCTTTTGGCTTATTGTTAGGCGCGATCGCCGTCGCGATCGCACTAGCTTTTGGTTTAGGAGCTCGCGATATTGCGGCCGAACAGCTGCGGGAATGGTTGGCAGACTTTAAGGAAAATCAACCGCCACGTTCTTAGGAATAGAAATTAAGTAATTAGCTTGTTTGTAGTAAGCGCTTTAGCGCTCTTGGCGCTTACTACAAACCAAATCATCAAGTTATTGAGTTTTCATTCCTTAGTTAGAAATAATTATTGAATTAAAACACCTCCACTCCCCCCAATTTCTTCACAGTTTCAACCTTAGCATTGGCCGCTTCTCCACAAGTGCTAGGAGTAGGAAATATCTTTCCCGGATTCGCCAAACCTTGGGGATTAAACACCTGACGTACCCACTGCATTGTCTCCAAATCTACCTCGCTAAACATCTCTGGCATATAACACTTTTTATCAGCACCAATTCCATGTTCCCCCGAAAGACTTCCCCCCACTTTCACGCAAAGCTTGAGAATTTCACCGCCCAATTCTTCCACCTTTTCCAATGCTCCTTCAACGGCATTATCATAAAGAATTAGCGGGTGAAGATTCCCATCTCCTGCGTGAAATACATTAGCAATACGATAGCCAAATTTTTCACTTAGTAACTCAATCTCTTTCAAAACATAAGCCATTTGCGTTCGGGGAATTACGCCATCTTGCACGTAATAATCTGGGCTTAAATGACCCGCAGCAGCAAAGGCCGCTTTCCGTCCTTTCCAAATTTTTAACCTGGTTTCCAAGTCATTTGCTGTTGTGATGTTCCGCGCTCCATTTTTCTTACAAATGTCAGCAATGCGTTTTTTATTCGCCATTACTTCTACTTCTAAACCATCAACTTCTACTAAGAGAATAGAAGCCGCATCGCGGGGATAACAGCCTGTAGCGACAACATCTTCCACAGCATTAATGCTAATGTTATCCATAATTTCCATACCACCAGGAATAATTCCAGCACTGATAATATCTGAAACCGATGCTCCGGCGGCTTCCATGCTGGTAAAATCAGCTAATAGTACGCAAATTGATTCTGGTACTTTAAGGATTCTTAAAGTAACTTCTGTGGCAATTCCTAAAGTACCTTCGGAACCGACAAATAAACCTGTTAAATCATAACCGGGCATTTCTGGTATTTGTCCGCCGACATCGACAATTGAGCCGTCAGGTAGGACTAATTTTAAGCCTAAAACGTGGTTGACTGTCACGCCATATTTCAAACAGTGAACGCCGCCAGAATTTTCGGCAACATTACCACCAATTGAACAGATAATTTGACTAGATGGATCGGGGGCGTAATAGAAACCAGCACCGCTAACTGCTTGTGTTACCCAGTTATTAATTACTCCTGGTTGTACGATGACTAGCTGATTTTCTAGGTCTATTTTTAGGATTTTTCGCATTAAGGCGGTGACAATTAATACGCAGTTTTCGACGGGTAAAGCACCGCCAGAAAGACCGGTTCCTGCGCCTCTGGCTACCCAGGGAATAGAGTGGCGATCGCATATTTTTACGGCTGCTGCTACTTCTTCTGTAGTTCTTGGTAATATTACTAAAGCTGGCCGCTGGCGGTAGCTAGTGAGTCCGTCACATTCGTAGACTAGCAATTCTTCGCGACGTTGAACTACGGCATTTTTGCCGAGTAAAGTTTCAAATTCTTTGATAATAGGTTTCCAGTTGCGTTCAGTTTTGATGGCGATCATTTGTGGTTATAATTAAGTGGATTTAAAGCATTCAGAAAGGAGATTAAGGTCGATCGAGGGTGGGGTTAGTATCAATCCCAAATTTAATGGTGGGTGGTTGATATTTTTGGGTATTGCTAAGTAAATCAACAGCATCTCCCAAGGCAGAAGTTAAATTTTTACGGGTTTCAGAGTGGCGGGTTTGTTCTTGTTTCAGGATGGATGCTAAGTTATTAATTTCTTCACGGGCGCGATCGCGCTCTAAAAGCACTTCTACCAGTTTTATTTTCACTTCTTCAATAGTTTGTAATTCTTCAACTTGTTGCTGATGAAGAGTGATATTTTTAGTTTCATCAGGTATGCTGGAAGAGAAACTTTGCAGTTTTTGAATTTGTGCTTGCAAACTGGCGATCGTTTGCTGATTTATTTTAGCTTCCGTGCGCCGCTGTTGTGCTTCGGTGTTGTAGAGTTGTCGCCATTGGGCCGCACTCTCTAAAGCAGCTTCGCGATCGCGCACAACTTCTGTTAACTGTTGTTGCAGAGATTTAATTTCATTTAACCACTGTCTGACATCTTGATTCATAAGGATTTTTGGGTAATTGGTAATTGGCAATTGGTAACTATTAATTATACTGCTATTAGCCATAATGAACATTTTTTATAATTTGCGCTACCTTATTTTAGTTATATTTCAGGTATTTTGGATGTTTCTGAGACATCTAATTAGGCGATCGCACCGCTTTTTCCAATTCTTTGGCTACCTCAACTGGATCACCCTTCAGGAAGTTGCTAATCGCGCCATAAATCAGCGCTTGCTCGGATTATCCGCTGAAATGGCCTACAATGCCATTTTAGCTCTATTTCCTGCACTTTTAGCCTCGATCGCCGCCATTGGTTTATTTCAATCCTTACAGTCAACACTTTATCAAATAGCGCAGCTGTTAGGAGAAATCGCACCTAATGAAGTTCGGAGTTTAATTCGCGGTTTAATCCAAGAAATTATCCAAACTCGCAACCAAGAAATATTTTCTGTGAGTTTTATTGGCGCAATTTGGGCATTTTCTGGCGTGTTAAGTGCAGCGATGACAGCCCTCGATCGCATCCATCAAATTCCGCCTACTCAAACTCGACCTTTTTGGCAAGCAAAACTGGTTTCTATCGGCTTAACTATCGGCACAATTATACTATTAATTCTCGCTTGCGGAGTAGTATTTGTTAGTGACTTATTAGTTCAAATTGTAGCACGTCAGAGTTGCTTGCTAGAAGCTATTTCAAATTGTCAATTACAAAATGTTTATAATTGCCGATTGTTGCGAGTTCCGAATTGTCCATTAGAATCAAATTTGTTAGCTGTTTGGGAACTGTGGCGTTGGCCGATCGCTTTAGGAATTGTATCAATTACCTTTGCTTTTATTTATCGCTATGGACCAAGTTATCACCGTCGAGAAACGCCGATTTTTCCGGGAGCAATTTTAGCGGCTATTTTCTGGGCTGGATTTTCTAGCTTGTTACGAGTTTATGCGTCCAATTTTGCTAATTATAGCTGGACTTATGGCGCGATCGGCACTTTTATTATTTTACTATTATGGCTGAATTTCAGTTCTTTTGTGATGCTTTTAGGTGCTCAGTTAAATGTGACTGTGGGAAAAGAGATGAAAGGTTAATTATTAATTGTTAATCGTAGGGGCGGGTTCGCCAGTATATTTATACCAATTCTCAAAAATTTGGCAACAGTTTTGGTAGGGGCGGGTTCACCCAAATCCCTGCTATTCGCCAAAATATTAAATAACCCGCCCCGAATACTGTTACACAAATGCAGGAGAATTGGTATTAATTTCAAAGCCAGGAGCTTCATCAACCCGCCCATAGACTATCTTAGATCACCTTCTTTCCAAAGTGCTAATAACTCCAGTGCCAATCGAAACAAAAAGTAGTAACCAGACGATCCCGCCGGGGATAAATGTCAGTATACCAAAACCTCTCAAAAGCCAAATTATCAAGGTAATACTTAATATAATACCAAATATCCGAGCAAATGAGGGAGTCCGAATTTTAGGAGAATTACTCATGTTAAATATCAAAAAGATGTTTCTGGCTAGATATATTTTACAATATAATGAAAATCAAGCCGTTGGGGATAAGCAGAATGTCAAGTTCCTCATACCAATTTAATAACTAAAATGAAAAATCCCCGTCAACTAGCCTTTATCGCCCTTCGCGAAGTACACCGGCGCGGCGCATTTGCTGATGTGGCGCTCGATCGCACTCTCGCCAAATCCGAACTCAGCGACCTCGATCGCAGACTCCTCACAGAAATAGTTTATGGTAGCGTGAGAAGAATGCGATCGCTCGATTTCCTCATCGATCGACTAGCAACAAAACCCGCATCCCAACAACCTCCAGACCTTCGCACAATATTACACATCGGTTTATATCAACTCCAATATCTCTCCCACATTCCCCCATCCGCCGCCGTTAATACCACCGTTCAACTAACAAAAGAAAACGGATTTTCAGGCCTCAGTAGCTTTGTTAATGGCCTCTTACGACAATACACCAGAATTACCCCCCCAACCCCCCCTTATCAAGGGGGGGCTAATAGTATTGCTTATCAAGGGGGGGCTAATAGTATTGCTTATCAAGAGGGAGCTAATAGTATTGCTTATCAAGAGGGAGCTAATAGTATTGCTTATCAAGGGGGGGCTAATAGTATTGCTTATCAAGAGGGAGCTAATAGTATTACTTATCAAGAGGGAGCTAATAGTATTACTTATCAAGGGGGAGCTAAGAATGACGATCAAAGTAATACTACCCCCAAAAGTAATACTACCCCCCCCCTTACCAAGGGGGGGCAG
The DNA here is from genome assembly GCA_001698425.1 of Oscillatoriales cyanobacterium USR001. Lineage (GTDB taxonomy): Bacteria > Cyanobacteriota > Cyanobacteriia > Cyanobacteriales > Microcoleaceae > Kamptonema. The sequence continues at coordinate 79,406 of MBRE01000022.1, forward strand.
GGGGGGGTAAATTCAACCCTAAAACTCCCAGAAAATCCCATCGAACGCTTAGGAATTATTCACAGTTTCCCCGACTGGATCATACAATTCTGGCTCGAACAAATCGGCGAAACCGAAACCGAAAAACTCTGTCAATGGTTCAATCAATCCCCCACAATTGACCTGCGAATTAATCCTCTTCGCACTACTATTGAAGAAGTAGAAAGCGCCTTAAAATCTAATAATATTGCCGTTAATAGAATCCCTTATTTACCCCAAGCATTAAGATTAAATGGCAGCATCGGCGCAATTTACAACCTACCGGGATATAACGAAGGTTGGTGGACAATTCAAGACAGCAGCGCTCAATTAGTCACCCATTTACTCGACCCCCAACCAGGGGAAACGATCGTTGATGCCTGTGCCGCACCGGGAGGAAAAACCACCCACATCGCCGAATTAATGCAGGATAAAGGCAGAATTATCGCCTGCGATAAAACCGAAAGCCGACTCAAAAAACTTAAGCAAAATGCCGAAAGAATGCAGCTTAAATCAATCGAAATTCATACAGGAGATAGCCGCAACTTTCCTAACTTAATTAACACCGCCGATCGCGTTTTACTAGATGCTCCCTGTTCGGGATTGGGGACCCTCCACCGCCGTGCCGATGCTCGTTGGAATCACACTCAAAAAACCGTTGAAGAACTCTCAATACTGCAAGCACAATTGTTAGCAAATGTTGCTACATTTGTCAAGCCAGGAGGCAAATTAGTTTACGCAACCTGCACAATTCACCCCTTAGAAAATGAAACAATCATTCAATCGTTTTTGACGAATAATCCTGACTGGCAAATCGAAACTATTACCATTGATTTACCCATCCAAAAAACAGTAGAAGGATGGCTAAAAGTGTGGCCACAAACCGAACAAATGGATGGCTTTTTTATGGTAAACCTAAAAAAATCATAGCTTCATACAGGACTTATATAGCAGTCGCCAAGGCGGTTAGGACATGGGGTAGGGGCGGGTTCGCCTAAATATAACTGTTCCCAGTTTAAATATCTATAAACCCGCCCCCCTGCCCACAGGCCGGGGCGGGTTTTCTGAATCTTTCGTTTGTATCAGATATTTTGGCGAACCCGCCCCTACAGTCTTAACCGTCATGGCGACTGCTATACATACCTAAAATTTAACTTCTATCTTGTGACAGTTGGCCTTAGTCCTATCCCCCTCAATCAATTATAATTATTAACAGGTTCCTGATAAGTATTTGGTTCCTGATAAGTATTCGGTTCCTGATAATTAGCAGAATCTCGCGAAATTCCCCCTGAATTATAAGGAGAAAGAGAATCATCATCGTTTTTAATCATTCCATAAACAACGTGACCTGGCTGCACAGGCTTCGCCTTAATACTTCCCTTTCTCCCCTCCAACTCCGGTAACTTTGGAAACTCTTCCACAGGCATATCCTTCACCACCTTAGACATAAATTCCCGCCAATTATAAGCAGCGGTACTACTAGCACCATAGGTGGGATAATTATCATCATTCCCCATCCAAATACCCGTTACCACCTGCGGAATAAAACCAATAAACCAGAGATCGCGAGCTTGTTCAGAAGTGCCGGTTTTACCAGCTACAGATCGATCGGATAAAGCCGCAGATCTTCCCGTACCACCTTGCACAACCCCCTGTAACATCCAAGTAATAATCGCTGCACTATTTTTATCAACAACCTGTTTAGGTTTAAAATCAGCACTATAAATCACATCTCCCCGCTGATTAATGACGCGGCGAATCCCGTGAGCTTCGGTATAATTTCCTTGGGCTGCGATCGTACCATAAGCATTAGTTAACTCCAGCAAATTCACCTCAGAAGCACCCAAAGCTAGGGAATAAGTAGGATTAAGTTTAGACTTAATTCCCATATCGTGAGCTAACTTAATCGTCGGTTCAAAACCGACATCAATTAACACTTTTACTGCTACGACATTCACCGAACTTGCCAAAGCATCGGACATAGATCGCCAACCACTAAACTTTTTACCGTAATTATTGGGTTGATAACCATCAAAAATTACCGGACCATCTTCATAACTATCGTAGGGGGAAAAACCCGCCGCGATCGCCGCCGTATAAACCAATCCCTTAAACGTAGATCCGGGCTGACGTTGAGCCTGAGTCGCACGATTAAACTCGCTCTTTTCAAACTTCGTTCCCCCCACCATCGCCTTAATTTCCCCAGTGCGAGATTCAATGGAAACTAGCGCCGCCTCATCAAACCCTTGACCTTTTCCATCAAGTTCTACCGCATCTTTCATCACCTTTTCTGCGGTTTCTTGCCACTCCAAATCTATGCTAGTTTCTACAGTTAATCCTCCCGCTTCGAGAGCATCCTTAGAAACATAACGGGGCAATTCTTTCACAATATAACTAGCAAAATAGGGAGCTTTTACCTGAAGGCGTTTTGGAGCGCTGGGTTTAAGAGCTAAAGGTTGCGCGATCGCATTTTCCTCTTCCTTTTTTGTAATCACCTTAGATTCCAACATTTCTTTTAACACAAGATCGCGGCGTTCCTTCGCCGCATTTGCATTTACCAAAGGCGAATATTCACTTGGCGCTGGAGGTAAACCCGCCAAAGTTGCCATTTCTGGTAAAGTCAATTCCTTCACTGATTTACTAAAGTAAACCCATGCTGCATCCGCCACCCCATAAGCACCAGAACCCAAATAAACTAAATTCAAATAACGCTCTAAAACTTGTTCTTTATTCAACTCCCGCTCAATTTTTTGAGCCAAAAGTGCCTCCCGCACTTTTCGCAAAAAACTACGTTCTTGATCGAGAAAAACAATCCGTGCTAACTGTTGCGTAATCGTGCTTCCTCCCTGTACCAAATCCCTCGCTACAATATTAGAAGCAATTGCTCGAAAAATCCCCAAATAATCAACTCCATGATGGTCGTAAAAACGACGATCTTCTATCGAAATAAAAGCCTTAATTAAAAGTTCTGGAATTTCCCTCAGTTTTAATTTTTCCCTAGTTGCCGGCCCACTTTGGCGCAAAATTGTTCCATCTGCGGCCTTAATACTCAAAGTTCCATCGCGAGTAAAAGCCGACATATCGTTAACATCCGGCAAACCTTTTTCTAAAATCCGTAAATTCCACCAAATATAGCCGATCGCACCTCCACTAACTGCTAATAAACTTACAGCAATCCAAAATAAAGGTCGGCAGTAAAAAGTTTTCTTTCCAGTGCTAGTTTTTGCGGGAAATTTGGTATTAAACCACGCTGTTATATTATTCCAACCCGACCAATCGCGTTTTACTATTTGAGGGTTATTAATTTGAGATGCTGACTCATTTTCTGTTTCAATTGTCAGAGCTTCTGCTGTCACCAAATCATCATCATTATTTGTGACAATTTGCTCTGAATTATTAGTATTGTTTTCTGGATCTTGCATATTTGATAAAGATTCTGCCACGTTAGACTTTACACCACCTATTAATTTTAAAACGAAGGAAGAAGGAAGAAGGAAGAAGGAAGAAGGAAGAGGGAAAAATAATTAATTATTTAGGAGAGAAGGGAAATTATGAGTGATTCAGTTATAAAGTTGATTTGTAACTCAAAACTCTCCCCTAGTCCCTAGTCCCTAGCCCCTTCTTTCCCCCTAGCCCCTAGTCCCTAGTCCCTAGCCCCTTCTTTCCCCCTAGCCCCTAGCCCCTAGCCCCTAGCCCCTTCTTCCCCCTTAGACTCCAGCGTTTCCTAATGCCAAGGCAGCCACCAGCATACCTAGAACTAGGAAAGGCTGAGCGCTTGCTTGATATTTAACATCATTTTCCAGTGGATTGCGTAAAAAATACATATCTTGAAAAGTGATTTGGGGAATCACTAATAACAGGAGGATAACAGCGTAGAGATTTTGGTGAATGCTAATCAAGTATGCGGCAATTCCTGCTTGAAATACATCGATCGCGCATACACAAATCCAAGCCGCAGTTCCTACGCCAAACATTACTGGTAAAGATTTTAACCCTAATTGACGATCGCCTTCCACGCTCTTAAAATCATTAACAATTGCGATCCCCAAACCAGCCATGCTGTAAAACAGCGTCAGGATCATAATTGTTGCATCCAGTTTACCAAATAAAGCTTGACCTGCCCACCAAGGCAAAGCAATATAGCTCGAACCCAAGGCATAATTCCCCAACCAACCATTCTGCTTAAGTTTCAGCGGCGGAGCCGAGTAAATATAAGCAATTAACGCGCCGCCCAGAGTTAAAATTGTCATTGTGGGAAATTCATGGCCTGCCCACAAATCAAGACTGTAAGCAATAGCGAGCCCACCTAAGAGCAAGACAAAAATCTGAGTAACGACTTGGGGAATGGAAATTGCGCCAGAGGGAATGGGGCGATAAGGTTCGTTAATGGCATCAATTTCGCGATCGTAGAAATCATTGAGAGTTTGGGTATATCCTGTCATCAAAGGCCCGGAAAGCAGCATACAAGCCGCTGCAATCATCACATTTTCCAAATTCCAAGTAAAATTTCCTGAAGAAGCCGCGCCACAGACAACCCCCCAAATTAGAGGAATCCAAGTAATCGGCTTCATCAATTGTAAACGAATTTTCCAGATCGAAGTTTCACCACTAGCAGCGCCTTTCATGCCTAACATTTGCCTAGCTTTGGCGCTGCGGCTATCTGTTTGGGCTGGATTAGTGGGTGTTTGGTTGGAGTTAGACGACTGAGAATCAGACATAGTTTTATTTTGAAGGTACTATTTTGTCGCTCTGGGTAGCAATAATATTTCTGATAGGATACCATGCAAATCATAGATTATAATTAATAAAGCTATATTTATCAAGCTATTAAGGGCTGGTCAGATGGTAACAACAATATCAAATCCCGTAGAACAGCAAGTTCCCGCAGAAACTAAAGTTGTTTTAAGAAGTGTTAGCTGGCAAACTTATAAAGCTTTGATGGCAGATGTTGGGGACGATCGCGCTTGGAGAATTGCTTATAATGAAGGAGTATTAGAAATTAGGATGCCATTACAAGAACATGAAGTCCCAAAACGACTGATAGAATGCTTTGTTACATCCATAGCAGATGAGCTAGAAATTGAGATAATGAGTCTCGGTTCCCTAATGCTGGAGCGGGAAGATTTAACTCGCGCGATCGAACCAGATAGTTGCTTTTATATTCAGAATGAATTACTGGTTAGAAGTAAAAATATCCAACTGCCAAACGATCCCCCACCCGATTTAGCAATCGAGTCAGATTACACAAGTTCATCTCTCAATAAATTTATAATTTATGCTGCTTTGGGAGTGCCAGAACTCTGGAGATATCGCCATCAAAACCTGACAGTTTATCAACTTATAGAAGGGCAGTATGGAGAAGTCGATCGCAGTTTGGCTTTTCCGTTTTTACCCATTGCAGAAGTTCCGAGTTTTATTGAGCAAAGTAGAACAATTGGACAGCGAACGGCTGTGCGTTTGTTTCGGCAAAGAATACGAGAAATTTTAGGTAATTCATAAGTTATTAGCCATTAGCTATTAGCTATCACCTATTAGTTAGGCATAAAATTACCATCTAAAACCTCAGTAGAAGTGTAAGGACATAATTGGGGAAATAATGCCAAAGCTAATCCAGTTTCAGCACTCGCTTGTTTAATGGCCGCCAAATAACATTTATCTAATACTTCTTCTAAATAGGGTTTAAGACTAGGTGAATCTTCAATATCATCTGTGATTCGCCTGCGGTGTTCAACGATGCTACCAGCCCAACTACCACTTCTTAACTCAGGTTGAAATTGCCATTTAAGTAAGTGTATTAAAACAACAATTAGATTGCTTTTAAAGCTTTTTCGATCGCTTCTTCCCATGCTTTCTATTTCCTCAATCAAGTTTTCCCAATCAACGTTTGAGTAATCCTGCGATCGCAACTTTTCTACAGTAGTCTCAATCCATTGCAAGTAATCTGTCTCATATAAACTATTTTTTTTGATTTCTATTTCTGTCACCATATTTAATCTTCCTCATTATCTATTACCAATTACCCATTACCCATTACCAATTATCATGGCATAAAGTCGGCATCTAAAACCTCAGTAGAAGTATAAGGACATAATTGGGGAAATACTTGCATAGGTAATCCAGTCTCAATACTTGCACTTTTAACTGCATTTGAATAGCATTTAGGAAATATATCTTCTAGGTAGGGTTTGAGACTGGGGGAATCTTCTAGTGCGTTACCAATGCGCCTGCGATGTTCAAAAATGCTACTTTCCCAGCTACGGCTTCTTAACTCTGGTTGAAATTGCCACTTGAGTAAGTGCATAATAACGATAATAAGATTACTCTCTAAACTTCTGCGATCGCTTCTTCCCATGCTTTCTATTTCCTCAATCAAGTTTTCCCAATCAACGTTTGAGTAATCCTGCGATCGCAACTTTTCTACAGTAGTCTCAATCCATTGCAGGTAATCTGTCTCATACAAGCTGTTTTTTTTGATTTCTATTTCTGTCACCATATTTAATCTTCCTCATTATCTATTACCCATTACCAATTACCATTACCCATTACCCATTACCAATTATCATGGCATAAAGTCGGCATCTAAAACCTCAGTATAAGTATAAGGACATAATTGGGGAAATACTGTCAAAGCTAATCCAGTTTCAGCACTTGCTTGTTCAACAGCATCCCAATAACATTCAGAAAATATCTCTTCTAAATATGGTTTTAAACTGGGAGAATCTTTCAGAGCTTTGCGAATGCGCCTGCGGTGTTCAACAATGCTACTTTTCCAACTAAGACTTCTTAACTCTGGTTGAAATTGCCACTTGAGTAAGTGCATAATAACGATCATAAGATTACTCTCTAAACTTCTGCGATCGCTTCTTCCCATACTTTCTATTTCCTCAATTAAGTTTTCCCAGTCAACGTTTGAGTAATCCTGCGATCGCAACTTTTCTACAGTAGTCTCAATCCACTTTAAGTAGTCCAACTCATATAAGCTTTGTTTGTCAATTCCTAGTTGTGTCACCATATTTTTACCACCTTCATTTGTGTTAATTTATTGAGCATTGTCATCGGGCATAAACTTAGAATCTAAAACCTCAACTGAAGTGTAGGGACATAATTGGGGAAACACTTCCAGAGGTAATCCAGTTTCAATACTTGCGCCTTGAACTGCATTTGAATAACATTTAGCAAATACCTCTTCTAAATAGGGTTTGAGACTGGGGGAATCCTCTAAATCCTCGTGAATGCGTCTGCGATGTTCAAAAATGCTACTCTGCCAGCTACGACTTCTTAATTCTGGCTGAAATTGCCATTTAAGTAAGTGTATTAAAACAACAATTAGATTGCTTTTAAAGCTTTTTCGATCGCTTCTTCCCATGCTTTCTATTTCCTCAATCAAGTTTTCCCAGTCAACGTTTGAGTAATCCTGCGATCGCAACTTTTCTACAGTAGTCTCAATCCATTGCAAGTAATCTGTCTCATATAAACTATTTTTTTTGATTTCTATTTCTGTCACCATATTTAATCTTCCTCATTATCTATTACCCATTACCCATTACCCATTACCCATTACCCATTACCCATTACCCATTACCCATTACCCATTACCCATTACCAACTTAAAAGGAAATAATCAAGTAACTATTCTGAAACTTCGCACCAGTTACCGATTTTCCAGTTAATTCGGGAGGTAACAAAATATTCCGCCGTTGATCGCCGGCTTCAATTGTCACTTCTGGTCCCGACTGAGTAAGTTTAATTTGTTTTTTATCAAATCCTGGCAAAAACAAACTTACTTGACGATCGCTGACATTAATATTAATCGGTCTTGGTGCTGTAACTGCTTGACTAAAATCTGGTAAAGCATTCTTAATTCGTTCCCAATCATTGCCGCTGCGGGTAGGAATTGCCACTGCTGTTAAGGGAGTAAATTCTGCGGCAATACTTTCTGTAACTGTTGCTTGATTAACGATCGCACCACCAATAATTAAACCAACTTGTTGAGCGCTTCCCCATAAATATCGCGCCGTTGCGATCGCGCTTTCTTCCCCATTCGTCACCAAATAAGCCACCAATCGCTGCGGATCTTCTAAAGCAGCTTTACCTTTCTCTAAAATACTATTAATTTGCTGCGCCGGCCCAGAAAAATTATCCCCAGACCAATCAACATTTAGTACAGTGCTAATTACAGGCTGCACAAAAGGTGAAAGAGATTTACCTAAATCTGAATCGGCCAATACTTGGCGAAAACGACGGACATACCAACCTAAAATTTCTGCTGTTCCTAACATCCGTAATTCTTCAATACCGCCAGTGCCATCATAAACAATGACATCATATTCATTAGAAATATCATACTCTCGGAGGCGATCGAGAGCCAAGGCACTATCCATTCCCGGCAATATGCCTAATTCTTGACCGTAAACCTGTTTAAAAAATGGATTGCGGACGTATTGAGACTCAAGACTTTTCAGTTGTTCCCATCTTTTTTCTAATAGCAACGTGCTGAGAAATTGCACTGCTTTGAAATTTGGTGCAATTTCTTGAGGTTCATTACTAATAGCAGTACCTAACAAAATACCGAGAGTCGGACCTGGATCTTGTGTTGCTAACAGGACTCGTTTACCAGAAGCCGCAAATTTTTTCGCCGCTGCGATCGCGATCGTGGTTCTACCTGTGCCGCCTTTGCCCAAAAATGTCAACATTAAAGCCATTTTTTCTTCCTGATGCCAACGCTCTACAGAGATTAAGAGTAGTTACTCATTAATTTATAGTAACTACTCTTACCCCTATATTAAACAGGTTCTAGCTCGTCTTCAAAAAACCAGGTGGCAAAGCTCCCATCAAATTTGACAACAACGCCAATTCCGCTGCCGTCAACCATTTTAAAGGATTCAACCATGCCGACTGGATTTTGCTTCAACTTGCTAACGATATTTGCAGGTATGTTATCTCTGAGACGACGTACCTTTACTTTCTGACCTAATTCTATAGCCACTTAGAGTGTTCTCCCTCTCAATCAACCAATCCACAGTTTATCTGATTTGGGGTATTGGGCGATCGCATTAAATCTAATCCTCGTAATCGGTTTCCGTTTTGCAGGAATTTACGATCTAAAGTAGATTGTCAAGCTTTAATGTGGACAAGGACTCTCAAAAATTGTTTAACCCCCATCAGCTATGTTAGCTAAAAGAATTTTGCCTTGTCTGGACGTAAAAGCTGGCCGCGTGGTCAAAGGTGTCAATTTTGTCGATCTGATCGATGCTGGCGATCCAGTGGAACTAGCCCAGGTCTATAATGATGCCGGTGCTGATGAGTTGGTATTTCTGGACATTACTGCTACCCACGAAGACAGGGATATTATTGTTGATGTAGTTTATCGCACCGCCGAACGGGTGTTTATTCCTTTGACAGTGGGTGGCGGTATCCAAAACTTAGAAACGATTAAAAATTTGTTAAGAGCCGGGGCTGATAAGGTGAGTATTAACTCAGCAGCGGTACGCGATCCTGATTTTATTAATCAGGCGAGTTCGCGGTTTGGGAATCAGTGTATTGTAGTGGCGATCGACGCTCGGCGGCGGCTCGATCCTGAAAACCCAGGTTGGGATGTTTATGTGCGGGGCGGCCGCGAAAATACGGGAAAAGATGCGATCGCCTGGGCGCGAGAAGTTGAGCAACGCGGCGCAGGAGAGCTTTTAGTTACGAGTATGGATGCTGACGGCACTAAAGCGGGCTATGACTTGGATTTAACCCGCAATATCGCCGAAATTGTGGAAATTCCGGTAATTGCTTCTGGAGGCGCAGGAAACTGCGAACATATCTATGAGGCGGTGACGCAAGGTGGGGCTCAAGCGGCACTATTGGCTTCCCTACTGCATTTTGGGGAATTGAGCGTGGCTGAAATTAAGAGTTATTTGGCCGAACGTCAAATTCCTGTCCGAACTTTGTAAATATCTCGGCACACTGACGAAATCTTTGTTACAATGGAACAAACTGTTACAAATCGTAACTATGCTCGTTCCTATTTTAATAATTGATGTCGCTCTGGTGGCCTGGTCCTTGCATCTGATGCAGGAAGCGATCGCACACCGAGAATTTTCTTTGATGCTGGCCGGCACTTTAGTCGCAATTTCGGCGGCGGCTTTAGTCGTGGTCTATTTTTTGATGGGGTCTTGTATGCTGCATTTAACTGAAATGTCAGCAAGAGTTCACGAAATTATTACCTATTAATTGTATTGATTAAAAAATTTGAACAACACCCCCTCAAACTCGTTGATGAGGCGCAATTGGAATCTCAATAATAAACTCACTCCCCTCAAGAGGAGTTGAAATACAAGTCAGATTACCACCATGAGACTTAACCACAATAGAGTGAGAAATAGACAGCCCTAAACCAGTCCCAGAACCCACAGGTTTAGTGGTAAAGAAAGGATCGAATATCTTATGTAGAATATCCTCACTCATGCCCGGACCATTATCAGCAATTCTAATAATTAGATTGCCATTATTCACCGCTGTACGAATAGTAATTGTCGGAGCTTTATCAGATTTTTTGTCATTTTCTCTAGCAGGTTCTAAAGCATCGATCGCATTAGTGAGAATATTCATAAACACCTGATTTAGCTGAGAAGCATAACAGGTAATCTGCGGTAGTTGAGCATACTCTTTAATGATTTCAATTCCTAATCTTTGAGCTTCTTTTCTGAGGCGAGGCTGCAAAAGCATCAGCGTACTATTAATGCCAGAATGAATATCCACTGGTTTCATTTCTGATTCATCAAGGCGCGAGAAATTCCGCAAACTAATCACAATATCGCGGATACGCTCAGCCCCAACTTTCATCGAATCCATCAATTTTTGCAAGTCTTGAACTAAAAATTCTAGTTCAATCTTATCGATCGCAGATTGGATTTCATAGACAGGTGTGGGATAGTGTTGCTGGTAAAGTTGAATGATATTTAACAAGTCTTTGACGTATTCACTAGCCGGAGTTAAATTGCCATAGATAAAACTTACAGGGTTATTAATTTCGTGGGCAACACCAGCAACCATTTGTCCCAAACTTGACATTTTTTCAGTTTGAATTAGCTGAGATTGAGTGAGCTTTAAAGCCTGCAAAGTCTTTTCTAAATCCACATTTTTTTCGTTTAACTCCTGGGTTCTTTCTTGCACTTTCTGTTCCACTGAAGCATATAGCAAAGCATTCTCCAGAGAGATAGCGACTTGAGAAGAAAGCAGTCTTAAAACTTCCAAGCGATCGGGAGTAAACGCACCCACAGTTAAATTATTTTCCAGATAAAGAATACCAATCAGTTTGCCTTGATTAATAATTGGCGTACACAAAAGAGATTTGAGTTTTTGTTTGACAATATAAGGATCGGCAGAAAATCTTCCCTCACTAGCAGCATTGCTTAACACTACATCAGCACGAGTTCTTTCCACATAATTAATCACGCTAATAGGTAAATCCTCAGATTCCTCAAGAGGAATTGACTGCTGCACTATGATATTTTCTGTAGAAGATGATTGTGTTGGCTTATTTGTTAAACCCCCAGTTACAGATGCTTGTGCGGAAATTAGTAATTTTCCTTCGCTTAACAAGACAAGAAACCCAGATTGAGCTCCCGCATTTTCAATTGAGATTTTCATCAAAGAAGCCAGCAATTTATCGAGAAAAATTTCACTAGAAATTGCCAAGGATGCTTTCATAACTGAAGCTAAATCTAAAGCAAATAAGCCACTTCCCGTAGAAGTATGAATAGTGGAGATTTGGGAGTTACCAAAAGCTTGATTAGCTGATTTTAGCTCGCGTAAATAAGGATGTTTTTCTTCTAGTTCCTCTAATTTAGAAGTAGCACCCCATCTTTGGTAGCAAGAGTAAGCTTCGCGTAAGTGAATTTTGGCGTATTTGGGTTTATCTTTACTCAGCCAGAATTTTGCTGTTAGTTCATTTGCTAAACCTTCATGGTGAACAAACTCATTTTCTTTAGCTAGAGATATAGCGCTTTCATACAAGTCAATTGCGTCTATGAAGTTGCCAGAAATTCTGGCAATTTCGGCGGCCACTAAACAGTATTTATGTCGAAAATTTTCGGGACAGTTTTCTGCCCAAATTTTCATTTGCTTTTGATTTACTTCTAATTTTTTCCAGTATTCTTTTTGTTGCTCTGCGGAAACTTCTGGGTAAAGACCTGCGAAAATTAATGAACCATAAAAATTATGCTCGGTAACGGGAAATGTCCCTGTAATAAAATTTAGGTTTTTTTCCACAAACAAAACACATTTGAGTGCTTCATTGAGATTGCCATAAACATAAAGAGCTTCAGCTTTAAAAACATTATAGAAGCACAGTGTAAACAAATTTTGATGTTCCTGGCAACTTTCCACATACTCTAAATCAGTGATTTCTTCGCTACTAAAATCACTTTGTTCTGGAGTTAGTTTACTCAAATTACATAGAATTAACTGCAATCCCTTCAAGGTATCTGTTACCATCTGATTTTTGGTCTTTTGGGAAAATTGCAAATAATTAGGTATTTCGGTAAGAATTGGGGCGATATTTTTGCCTTGAAAGAATGAGAAAATTGCTTTGTAGTTTAGGATGTAGCCTGCGTACTGTAAATCTCCAGAGTTTAAAGCGGCTTTATACCCTTCATTGTTGATATTTGTAGTTTCTTTGATGTGTTGAAACCAGTAAAGTACAGCATTGGCAAATACCGCAGAAACTTTCCCTTTCAGTTCTAAATTACCAAATTTATCAGCAAGTTTCAAGGCCATTAAACTAAACTCGTAGGCTGATTTATAGTCTCCAAGAATGGCATTGAGAAGAATTCCGTAATTACCATAACAGAAAGACGATTCTGGAGCGTGACCATATTTGAGAGAGAGATTAACGGCTTTGAGGATGCTCAAAGTCCAGAGACTAGGGTTAATAAAGTAAGCTGGTGGTAACAAATTATTTAATAATTTCAAGGCAATCTTTTTCTCTAGCAGTGTCATCTCTGGTTCATCAATCAATACGGCAACTTCTTTATTTCCCTGAATAGCCTTGGCTTCGATAAGTTCGGTGCCGATCGAAGTATCTAAGTTTTCTTCAGGTAAGTCAATTCCTAACAGATTCAGGGCTGTTTTTGCGACTATAACTGCCTCTGTATTTTTGCCGCGCAAGGCATACTGCACTAATAGCAAATTGTAAATTTCTGCTTTTTCTAATGCCGAGTGTGTCTTTTCTAATGTGAGGTTGATAAATTCTTCCGATCGCTCAAAATTGCCGTTTAAATATTCAACATCTGCCCTTTCTTTATGCAGAGCTAATGCTAGTTCGTAGTCGGCATTCCAGATATCTTCACTTAATCCTTCCATGCTGGCAGTCAAGTATTCTTTGGCGGCAAAGTAAGCTGTTGCTTCTTTGGCTTTTCTTGCTGCTTCTAGGTTCAAGATTGCCAATTCCATCTGTTCTTGTTTGTCCAGAATTAACGATCTACTAACATTAAGATGATCTACCAGTTCAAAGATTCTTTCTGAGCGATATTCGGCGGGGGTATTTGCTAAAATTTGCCGCCCAATTCTGAGATGAACTGCTTTTTTCTGGGAGTCATCAATTAAGGTATAAGCTGCTTGTTGTACGCGATCGTGTAAGAATTTATAATTGAGAATTAGTAAGGGATAGTGAATTAATTCTACGGATTTAGCTTCTAACTCTGATGTTGGTAAAATTAATCCTTCTTGAATTGCTGGTAAAAGAGCTTGAAAAGTTTCTGAGGCTTCTTTTTCGTTGATCAGACAGAGGGTGTTTAAATCGAATTGGTTGCCCAAGCAAGCAACAAGTCTTAAAATTTGCTGTGTTGATTCTGGCAGTTTTTTCAATTTTTGGATCATTAATTCTACTACATTGTCAGTGATGGCACACTGTTCGATCTGAGCAACATTCCATTTCCACCCGCCTTTATTACCAGATTGGGGGAGTTCAAAAGTTAGTAGGTTTTCTTGATAGAGGGTTTTTAAGAATTGATTGACAAAGAAAGGGTTGCCATTGGTTTTACTAATTACTAATTCTGCTAAGGATTTTACTGAGTCTCGATCGCTGTGTAAAGTCTCGGCAATTAAGTGAGTAACTGAATCAATTTCTAAGGGCGATAAAGCAATGTGGTTAACGATGATTTCCTGGTTTTTCAGGGTTTCCAGGGTCATTATTAAAGGATGTGTGGAACTAACTTCGTTATCGCGATAAGCACCAATTAAAAATAGATATTGGGTTTGTTCATCGGTCATCATTAATTCAATTAGTTTGAGGGTAGCAGAATCTGCCCACTGCAAGTCATCTAAAAATATAACTAGGGGATGTTGAGGCTGACAAAATACTCGGATGAAGTTTTGGAAGACTAAATTAAAGCGATTTTGCGATTCAGTTGGCCCCAATTCGGTGACAGGAGATTGCGCTCCCACAATCAATTCAACTTCGGGAAGAACATCAATAATAATTTGTCCGTTTGGCCCAAAAGCGTTGCGGAGTTTTTCGCGCCATACTGTTAGCTGTGCTTCACTTTCTGTCAATAATTGGCGCACTAATTCAGAGAAGGCAGTTACTATTGCTGAGTAGGGAATGGTGCGTTTGTATTGGTCAAATTTACCCGAAATAAAATAACCGTTTCTGTGGGTAATTGGTTTTTCGAGAAGCTGGACTAAGGCTGATTTGCCAATACCTGAATAGCCGGAAATTAGCATGATTTCTGTTTTGCCGGCTAGGGGTATATTTGGCTGGGATATTTTATTTTGGCTGTCAATTTGATGATTCAAACTTCCTGCTATGCGATCGAATGTGGCGAGTAAGAGTTCGATTTCTTTTTCTCTACCGTAAAGTTTTTTGGGTATTTGAAATTTGTCTGAAATATCTTGGCTACCCAGGGTAAATTCAGCGATATTTCCCGATGTCTGTAATTGAAAAAGACAGGATTCTAAATCAGCTTTAAGTCCCCAAGCGCTTTGATATCTTTCCTCTACAGTTTTGGCTAACAATTTCATTATAATATCGGAAATTGCTTGAGGAATTTCGGCTTTGATTTCATGGGGTGGTATTGGCTGTTTGGCGATGTGACAGTGTACCAATTCCATTGTATCTGTTGTATCAAAGGGCAGTTTTTCTGTGAGGATTTCGTAGAAAGTTACGCCAAGGGAATAAAAGTCTGTACGATAATCTATGATGCGGTTCATTCTACCCGTTTGTTCGGGTGACATATAGGCTAAAGTGCCTTCTAAAGCATGGGAGTTTTTAATCTGGGTATTTTCGTTGCGAGTTGAGGTGGTGGCAATGCTGAAATCAATTATTTTGAGTTGTCCGGTGGTGGGATTAACAACAATATTGGAGGGATTGATGTCTTTGTGAATGACATTTTTTGAGTGAATTTCTCCCAAGCTTTCGGCAATTTTAATCGACATTGTTAGAAATCCCAAAAATGTAAATTTTTGAGAAGCCATTAATATCCTTAAGGATTCACCGCCAAAGTCTTCTAATATCATTACTAAACTATTTTTAAACGGCTGTAAGCTATAGGCTTTAACCACGCTATCCAGGTTGAGATGCTGAATTATTTCATATTCAATTCTATATCTTGCGAGGTCTTCTGGTGTGGGATATTCTTCTTTAATAATTTTGAGGATGATTGGTTGGTTGTTGTGTTCTAGGCGACCTCGGTAGACTAGGGATTTATTACTTTCGTAGATTAAAGCTATAACTGCAATGCCGGGAATCGCGATCATAGTAGGGTTCTCTCTGATTGATTGTAATTTCTCGTTGCTATTGCCCATTATTAGTCAAGTTTATATAAATGATGGGTTAGGTTGAGGCAAAGTGCCTTTTACTGGGTCTTAAATTGCTTTTAAGGTAGCTTGATTGTTAGGGGGGCTACATTTCTGGCGATCGCAGACTTTGCCGATCATATCATTTTGTCGAGATAGATGCAAAGCTTTTGGGAAAAAATACTACTGGTGGTAGTTTTTTTTGCCGTACTTGCTTCTATTTCTGCTTCCTGAATGACGGTATTAATTTGTTCGCTTAAAGCTTCTTCTATTTGTTTGTCCTGTTGCTGAAGCTGTGCGGGAGAAATATAAGATTTGGCAGCGGCTAAAATACGATCGCGCAACATTTCTAATAACCGATGTCTGACATCAGCACGAAAAGATTTAAGTTTAAGCAAGCGAGTTACTTGATATTGAGCTTGCAATCCTACTATCGCGGCAATTTCTCCCATTGTTTTTCCCTGACAGTGAAATAGCTGAAGGGCTGTTAAAAATTGTTTGGTTTTCTGAGGACTTTGACGCTGTAATTGCTTAATCCATATTGCTATTACTTCGGCGATCGCGGCTTCTAAACAAACTAATAGTTGCTGTCGATATAATTTCAGAAACTCGTTTTTTTCCTCTTGATTTTCGGGATCGTTTAATTCTCGATCGTCTACAATTTTTTTGATTATATAGCTATTTTCAGAAGTATCTAAAATTTCAGTTTGTGGCGATCCTCCCCGCACAGAAATCCGGTAATTTCTCAATCTACTAGCCAACTGCTGTAGAAGTGACATCACCATTTTAGCAGAAATCTTTTGACTGGTTTTCTCTTCAATATTTTGAGCAATTTGTTGTAGTTGTTCCGGTGTGGGTGGTTGACATTGCCTTCTCGCTCCTGCTTGGCGCTGCTGCATTCTTGCTGCCCGATAGATAGCGTGGTAACTTTCTAAAATCTGGATAGATTGCTGAACTTCAAAAGGCGTTAATTGATAAAATTCTGATAAAATTCTCTCTAGTTGTTTGGGACGAGTATCGTTGAGTATTGCCCAATCGCTGACCAGATAAACACCACGTTCTAGCAAGAAAGAATTTAACTCTGAGTTGTGTTTTACTCGGCGATAAATCCAAGTAGTTAAACTGCTGCGATCGGGATCGAAACTTTCGAGAATTATTTGAGAAATTGACTGATAAGAACTTGAAGAATTAACTTCCCTAGAAAATTTGTTAAATCTACCATCTTCAGAGAGAACAAATGGTAGCAAATCTTGGTAAGTGAAACCATGAACTGTACCAAATTGAGCTTCAATATGGCGACAAACTTGCTGAATATGATGAGAAATAAAGCAGAGCAAACAGCATTTTGCCAAAAGAGATTTTTCGGGCTGATTGGGAGGCGGAAATTTCATCAACTCTTGCAGATGGCGTTGAATTTGGTCATCGGAGATATCTGTTTGTGTGCTATCTTTGAGAAATTCTGAAGTAAAAAATACTTTGGCTTCGGTAATTACCTCGATTTTGCACCCGCCAGCAATATTAATTTTTACAAGTGTCCAGTATTTTGAAGTAGCACTCATAGTTAGTTTGCTGATTAGTTATTTGTTTGGTAGAGCGCAGATATTTCTACAACCCAACATCATAATTGTAACAATACTTGCAAGTCTTTTGTCAATATGGTATTTTGGATGAATAATACAATCAGTTTGAACATTGCTAAATTACCATCTGAGGTATTCTGTGTCGGAAGGATTTGTCTCACATCCACTACAATTTGAGAATCAGCATCAAAATTTGTGTTTGGAATCTAGTTTGATAGACCTTGCACTTTTTGATTTTCAAGTTGATTCTGCTCATTCTGCGGTAGAAGTGGCTCAGTCATTTCAAGCACATCCGCTATTACCGGGAGTCATATTGACGGAGCAAAATCAATTTTTGGGGATGATTTCGCGGCGGCGATTTTTTGAATTTATCAGTCGTCCTTACGGGGTAGATTTGTTTTCTAATCGACCAATTCATGTTTTATATCACATGGTTCGGACTGATTTTTTAGTATTGCCAGGAGCGGCTTTAATTGTGATGGCGGCTCAGCGAGCAGTACAGCGATCGCCTGAATTACTTTATGAGCCTGTTGTTGTCAAAATAGATAATGGAATTTACAAATTATTAGATGTCCATCAATTACTGTTAGCTTTATCCCAGATTCACGAACAAGCAACCTGGTATATCAGCGAACTTTATTATAACTTAGAATTGGCTAAATCTGAGTTAGAAATGGCTAATTCTGAGTTATTTCGTTTGGCATCTTTAGATGGTTTAACTCAAATTGCTAATCGGCGGCGATTTGATGAATATTTGGATCGCGAATGGCAAAGATTGGAGCAGGAGCAAACTCCTTTGTCGCTCATTCTCTGCGATGTTGACTTTTTTAAGATTTATAATGACACT
Source organism: Oscillatoriales cyanobacterium USR001 (assembly GCA_001698425.1). GTDB lineage: Bacteria > Cyanobacteriota > Cyanobacteriia > Cyanobacteriales > Microcoleaceae > Kamptonema. The sequence continues at coordinate 97,634 of MBRE01000022.1, forward strand.
TATGGTCATCAAGCTGGCGATCGCTGTTTGCAACAAATCGCTAAGGCTCTTCAAGATGCAGTTAAATCTGAAGCATATTTAGTAGCTCGTTATGGTGGTGAAGAATTTGCCGTTATTCTACCTAATAGTACCTTGGAATATGCCGCTAAGATTGCGGAGCAAATTCGAGTTTATATGAAAGCGTTAGAAATTAAATATCCTCAGTCACCAATCAGTCCTTATGTCACCTTAACTTTTGGTATAGCTAGTGTAATTCCTCACTCGACAACTTCAAAGGAAAACTTGATCGCAGCCGCAGATAAAGCACTTTATCAAGCTAAATTTTTGGGGCGCGATCGCATTTTTTGCTTTTAATTTTTTTGCCTTTACCATTAAGATAACTAATGATTTATTCACAAAATTGTTTGGGGATATTTTGAATAAATTTAGTCAAGGTTTCGGAAGGATTTTTTACTTCATAAGCAGAGCGCAAAACATCCGGCCACATTTGGCGTTCAGCAAAATAATTAGCTTTGGCATAAGCAATCTTTTCTGGGGTGGCTCCCTCTTGCTGCAATTGCGTTTCTAATTTGTTTAAATCTACGGTTATACGATCGCGTTCATTGCTAGGAATTACCTGGAATGAAACTTGGAAACTAGGGATATTAGAAACATCTTCAAATATTGCCCAATCATAATTTTCGCCCGGTTGTAGCAACGGCCCATTATACACGATGCTATTACGATTATTAGCAATTTTTTCGCTCCACAATACTTGTGTACTACGGCGTTTCCGAACCTCTATTTTTGAGATATTTCCTTGCCAGATAAATAAAGGGCGATCGCTCCAAATTCTAATAGCTTCTCCTGACAAAGATTCGGGAGAAATTGTGCATAGTTCAACATTACTACCACGAGATCCACCAGTTTCTTCCCTTCTCGGAGGTTCTTTCTCATATAACTTATCCCAAGGTAACTTTTGCCTTTCAGTTTCCGCTCTAGCACTTTGCTCTAATAATTGAGGCAGAAATTGGCAAAAAATTAAGGAAAAAGATAGCCAGCAAATAGTCAATATTTTGTGAGTTTTCATTGGTAATCCTTAAGCAAATTTGACCCTGAAAAATGACGGTTTTTAGCGATTTTTTTCTGAGGCGATTTTACCAGCATTGGCAATATGTAAATTCCCGCCGTTATCGCAGGTAAAAACCAAGGTAATAACACCGCAAAAGTAATGTAAAATTGTAAGCTAATTAATCCATAAATAGCGGTGACTATTAATAGTAACCAAACTGCTATTTGACGATGCAATAGCCAGATAGTAGCCGCTTTTCCTAACAACACTGCTAACCCAATTATCCAGAGATCGGGAATCGGAACTACTAGCCTTTTATGCAAGAAATGATGGATCATATAAGCGTGAGCTTCACCGCCAGTGAAATAGCGGCGCTGATTGTCACCACGCTGATTTAACCAGTATCTAACTGCTGATGGAATAGAAAAATTATCTTCTCCATCTCTGATGACTCCTGCTTCACTATATCCTCCCGGTACAATTAAGACAATTTGCTGCGGTAAATGCTGTAATTGTGGAGAATTAACTTCACTTTTTAGCAGTTCCCAAGCAGGTAGATGTTGATAAATATGTTCGGGAGGAATTGAAAAATCAATAATTGGTTGTAACCACATTTGACCCCAATCATAAGATAAGCTGGTAATTGGTTGCATTTGTGATGAAGGTGAGAATAATGTTTTGTAGTTTAGTCCTTTTTCTCGGTTGAGATAGGTGATTATTTCAGCAAATAAATTAGTTTTATTTGCCAATTTTGGTTGAGGAATTAGATCGTAATGTGGGTTAACTATATTTGATTTTTGATGGGCTATTAAAGCTGATTTTGAGTCGGCTTCTAGGTTCATCCAATAAGCCAATGCTAACATATAAGCTAAGGGCATTTTAGCAGAACTAGGATGATCGTTTGGCACTAATCTCATATACCAGTGTATCATGTTAATATGACCTTGAAAACTCCAATTTTGACTGGCAATTTCTGGTAATACTTTCAGCCATCCTTCGGTGTCATCGCGCACAGATGCGAAGACAAACCAAGTGGGATGAGGTTGTTTTTGCACGGCGGATTTTATTGATTGAGCAAGTATGCGATCGCTTTCAATATGTGGTCTGTCTAATAAATAATCTATGCCAATAATTCGAGCATTAATTTCTGTAAGTTTATTAATTAATTTGGCAAGATACTCGCGATTCATCGGCTTAGGATTAGAAATTTTTGCCTCTCTGATTGATTTATCATCAATGGCTACTAACAGCACTTTCGGAGTTTCTGCTTTAGGCAATTGCCCTGTCATCTGGCGATAAATAGATTGTGTTAAAACTCTTTTTTCTAATAGATAATCTTGTACTGTTAATGATAAACTCAGCAAGACTAAAGCCGCAATTCCAATAACCTCTGTGGTAGTGGGTGAAAGGCGCTTAATAAACTCTTTAAAGCCATAAGGTTTAATTTGAAAAAATACTGCGCCTGGGTGACAGAATAAGGAAGGAACTAGGCAAGCAGAGGGATAAGTTAAGCTTTTTTCTAATCGGAGATATTGACAAGCTGCGATTAAAGCATCTTGGACATTTTTGTGTTCGGCTATTTCCTGTAAAAACCTAGATAAAAATACCTGTGCTACCTGATTATGAATCGGTTCTCGCATAATTGCCACTTGATTTAATCCCAAATCAATTAGGGAACTAGCTATGCTTAAACCACAGCAAGAATTAAATAGAGCAAACTTTAATCCGCGTTCTTTTGCTAAGATTAATTGGGGTTTAATTTCACTAATTGATATACAAACATCGGGGGCGATCGCTAATTCCCCGCCAGTAATTGCTGTTTCGTTACTGTGTCCCGCAAAAAATAGTATATCCCACCCCTTTTCATCAGCTAAAGCTTGACAAATATTGGCTTTTAATTCACTAATATCTAATCCAGGTTGCCAACCAACAAACTTAATTTCCGCGCTACGAGAAAGGGAGCGCACAGCGGCGCGATCGCCCTGAAAATTCAACCCCGTATCATCTCCTAAAATCGCTAAAATTCTTGCCTTTTTACTGCGTTTATGGGGCTGATTTATCTCAGTTTCACTACGAATAGTCAAAGGAATCCGCACAATCCGAATTTCCCCTAAAGTGGGAAAATCTGCCCCAATTTCCCAGGATTCCCAAGGCAAACGTTCTATTTCAATGGGATAGCAAGAAAGAAATACATTAACATTAGGATATTGGCTATTAATAATTGTAGAATTATTAACACCCGGTAATCTACTATTGGCAATTTCTGCCCGAATTTCAAATAACTCCGCACTCCGCAACCAATGGTGAAATTCTGATAGCAATCTCGCTTCGGCTTGAATTAACCTTGCGTGCCAATCTATCGGCGGTGGCGCAATACTCCCACTAGCTTCTACACGCCCTCTCAAAGCTGATTTGTAAAAGCTCAAATAAGTGCGTTGCCACTCTTGATATAAACTTGAAATTGACTCTGGATAGTCCAATGTTGCTGATAGTTGTTGTCCTGTCCCCCAAGATAATTCAAACAAGCAACTTTGAGCAAATCGCTGAATTTTGAGCCGAAATATTGTCATTTATTTCACTTTTAGTAGGCTTTTAATGAGGGCGGAAAGCAAAAGAAGGTAATGTTAAGCTTGCACCATTATTGAGGGCAATAGTAACAGTAAATTGTTCATCCCAGGTTCCCGCGACTAAGCTGTAAAGATAAGGTTCAACAGTGTTCGGTTTGAGCACTTGTTCCACCAATAGGCTCACATTGTCGCTCACTTGCATTGTAACACCATTGGGGAGACGAGTGCCAGTAGGGGAACCTCCTAATATTAACAACAATTTCCACTCTGGGATATTTTCTACGGAAAGTAACGGCCAACTGAGGGCATAAAGTCGTAGGGGAGTTGATGCTAAATCAAAGGTTTTGCAAGCGCCTCTTGCTGCTGGTGAAATTGCTGTTCCTCGACGCTCTAATTGGGTGACTATGGCTTCTAATTCTTCAATAGGCGATCGCATGGCTGTCCCCCCCGCTAAACCTAGTTTTTCGGAATTAAAAGCAGGTAGTAATACCCACGATAATTCTCGCGCTAAATCATCGATTTCATCGCGCAACCATAACCCCACATTTAATATTTTCTGTGTTAATTTTGGTGGTTGATTGAGGCTAATTAGCTCTTGATGTAGCCAATTTAATAGCGGTGGATTGGTGAGAATTTCTGTGGCTTGTTGCCAATTAATTAGCTGCCAAATTTCTCTTTTTCCTGATTGTAATTGTGGTAATATTGGAGACAATTGAGCTTGGATTGCTGATAGAGTTGCGGGGCGGCGCACGGGGGGAACCGGTAAGACAATTGCCGTTGATTCTAAGCAACGTAAATACAGCATTAAGTCATCGGTATTAGGGTTAAACCAACTCAAAGGTAGGGGATATGTCCAGTCAGAATCGGCTGGTAAATTGATTGCCCTAAATCGTTCTATTAATTGGTCGTAACGCATAAATCCGATGATTGTTGCGGCTTCAATTTCTTCAGATACTTCGACAATGACATAAAAATGAGCGGTAAACTCTGGTATTTCTAATGCTGGTCTAGGAAGAGATATTTCATCATCTGTTAAACTACCCATTGCCAGTAAACAAATCTTAAAATCGCCGACTTGTAAGTTGCAAACTGCTTCAATAAAGTTGGTATATTGAGGCTGTAAAATTGAGCTATTTTCCTGATTTATGGAAAGTAACGGTGCTTTTTCTTCTGACCATTGAGTGAAAGCAAATAAAGCTAAGATGTTCAAATAAGCTTGCCATTGTTGCTTTTGATTGGGAATTTTACTACTCAGTTGAATTGCTTGTTGAATCGCGGCGGGAGTAAGCGCGATCGCCTCTGTTTGCCAGGATTCAAAATCGAGTTCGTCTTCGGTTAAATAGTTAGTCATGGGTTAATATTTCCTGAGCGTTGGACTTTTGGGTAAATGTCTTTGTTATCGATCTATATATCTGAGAGTTTAGGGGGTATGCAAGGATTGTTGTATTCATTACTCACCCATTTCTAATTTCCCCAGTATAATTAAACTTTCTAAGTCTTCTACAGCATCGGGAAGAAAATCTTTTATGACTTTTCTGACTAACTGTAAATTATTTTCATCTGCACCTCCTAGCATCCTTGTCAAATCCCCCATATCTATACCACGACTAGCTTTTATTTTCATTAAAACTAGATAAGGTAATCCAATAATTGGCAATCCATCAGGAGCTACATGATAATTCTTAATTGCTTCTTGTACCCAAGATTCGTTTGATTCAATGACATCTAAATAAGTACCATCTGGTAATTCCCAAGTGCAGCCACCAATACTAAGTTCTCCGACTCTCTGACTACCTGCTTGCTGTAATTCTCTATAGAGATTAGCCGCATCTTCGGTAAATACTAAAATATTGAGATCGTCAGTCATTCGTTCAGGCATATAGAGGCGAGTAGCAATTCCTCCTACTACTACAAAAAGAGTCTTTTTAAGAATCGTTTTAATATTAGTCACGGGATGATTCCAAGTCCTTTTTTTTAGAAATTCTTGACTACTACCACTACCCGGATGACATCTACGCAGTGCAATTTCAAGGTAGATTTTTCGTCTTTGTTTGGGAAGTTTTAGATCGATCATAATTATACATTTGAAAACAGACCCTAGTGTGAAAAAGTGGCGTACTCGATCGCTTCAGGAGTCGCAAGCTTACCAAATGCGTCAAAAAACTTGGCTTTTGGCGGTTTTACTGATACTATCTGATAAATGGACTTAATCTAAAATAGTCAAAAACTTAGCCCGATCGCCCGAAATCTTTAATCATCTTTAAAAATACCTATTTTTACTATATAATGTAAAGTGTTTTTTGAAAAGGAATTTGATATTGTCGAGGAGCATCTAAAAATATGGATCTGGAAGCCCTGAGAGAGCGTGCGGGGCTCACCCGTGCCGAAGTTGCAATCAAACTTGGAATCAGTGAAACCAGCGTTCGTAACTGGGAAACGGGGCGCACAGAGCCCACTATGACCCCGAACAAATACATGGAGGCCTTAAAGCTTTTTCAATGTACCCCAGAAGAAATGGCAACAGCCAGCCAAAAATCAATGAATCAGAGACACAAACGCAAACCTGGAAGACCCAAAAGGGTAATTGAAAACGGGATTGAAGAAGTTGCTGATTCCAAGATTAGTGCGAGAGAAAAGTACAACTAAACCAGTTAGTTGAATAATTATTTAGGGAGGATATTATGTGCTAATCATTAGGTGAAGAACTTAAAATTAACCCGCTATTAATTTCTAATTACTGATAAATTTCCCATGATTTGTATGGTTTTTAGAAAAATTGGCGGGTTGATTAAAGTTTTAATTTTGTATAGTTTAAGGAGATAAGTAATGATGACAGCACTAATTTTAAACTTAGACAATATTAGCTTGACAGATGAACAATTTTACCAACTCTGCCAAAATAATCAAAACTGTCAATTAGAAAGAACAGCAAAGGGAGAATTAGTAATTATGCCACCAGTAGGAGGAGTTAGCGGGAATCGGGAAGCCGATTTCATTACAGACTTAAACATCTGGAATCGCCAAACTAAACTTGGTAAAGTTTTTAGTTCTTCAACTATTTTTCGGTTGCCAAATGGAGGCGATCGCTCTCCTGATGCGGCTTGGGTGAAATTAGAAAAATGGCAAGTTTTAACCTTGGAACAACAAGAAAAATTCCCACCAATTTGCCCAGATTTTGTAATTGAATTGCGGTCAAAAACTGATGCCCTTAAACCCCTGCAAGAAAAAATGCAGGAATACCTCAATAGTGGTTTACAATTAGGCTGGTTAATTAACCCGCAACAGCAACAAATAGAAATTTATCGACCTAATCAAGCTGTAGAAATTATCTCGTTACCTGCCACACTTTCAGGAGAAGAAGTATTGCCAGGATTTCTTTTAGATATGACAGTATTTTAAACTGTTTAAGTTTCTCAAGTAATTAATAGCGCTAGACTCGAATATTCTTGACGATCGAATTAGCGAAACTCTCAACAAATTGGTCGTTTCCCTGGTTTCACGCCATGAATATACTCGCTGCCTGACTGAGGCCATCCACGCTTATAATAGGCTGATTGTGGTTGACCCCAACCTAATTGTAAGAGAATTTCTAAGAAATCTAATTTCTCCCATTTCCAAATAGCTGCCCATTCAGTTCGCTGGACAATTCCATCTACATCTTCTGGCTGAATTTGTCGATAATCTTTGCCACTATTAATGCTTAAATACAAATCCATGCCGATTGTTACTTGCTGCCAAAATTCCAAAATTGAAGCTTTAGCTGCGATTAAGATTTTTAAATCTTTAGGTAAAGCAATTAATTGTTCATCAACTGTGGGATAATTAAGAGTGTGACCGTTAAGCGTCATTTTCTGCCAAATAATCCCAGAAACTTGATATTCTTCTTGGTATTGGTGAACGGCGGCTTTAAAATCTTGATAGGCTGTGAATTTTTGCACGCCATCGGATTTGAGGAAGCGATCGATCACGGGGTTGCCGGTAGAATATCCCGCAGCCAATTTTAGGCGATGCCCCTGTAGGCACGCTTGGCGTTCTGCCTCTAAAATTTTAATTAGTTCTTCCGTGCTGTAGACTTTGGACATGAGCAGCCCCTGAATAATTGCCAGACAGCCGTTATAATTTTAGATATTTTATAGCATATTTTATGCTCAAATAACAATAACAGAACAAATTGGAGGCTTAAATGACAGAAAAACCATTATTTTTCAATATCGCAAACATCATCAAGCGATCGATTTTAATAATTCTCAGTGTCCTCGCGATCGCCATAGTTGGTTTATCTTTAATTGCCAGTTTAAATCAACCTCAAATTCAAAGCGAATTAGAACTATCCCAAACAAATTTATTGCTACACGCCGCCGAATGGCAAGAGGAAAATAGCCCTAATTCTTCTCTCGAAACTGCCCGCATCGCCCTCATCGGTGAGGAACCTTTTAAAGCCGCATTAAACCAATATCAAGAAGCAGAAAATTCGGCGCAACTCAGCATCAAAAATAAATTCCAAGAACTCAAAAATCCAGAATTAGACCCTCTAAAACGCCAACAATTACAAATAGAGATCCTACTTTTAGAAAAATCAAGTGCCGAATTGGGGGTAAAATTGGGTTTATTACAAATCCAAAATGGCAAAACTGAAGCCGCGCTGAAAACTTGGCAAGATATCATCAAAATAGACCAGCCTAAAACCGTCACTTTGCCATCAGTAGAAAAAGCTAAAATCTTATTATCATTGTGGAGAAATCCCCCAGAATTATCGCCAGAAATAGAGGTAAAAATTCAAAAATATTTAGATGGTTGGTTTCGCTACAAATCTCTAAATCAATTATATCAATTACAGCAACGTCTCCCGGAATTAGAATCGCTCCAAGCATCTGAACAAATTATCGCCGAACAAGCGATCGAAAAGCTCTTACTTGTTACAGGTATTCCTGGTTTTGGATTGTTAATCGGCAGTGGATTAATGATATTTCTAGGCATTCAGTGGCTGCTAACTTTCAAGCAATCCGATCCAGAAAACCCTAGTGCTGGCCCGATATTAATGCGAAATAGTAGTTTAGCTTGGGAGACACCTTGGGGCGGCGAAACTATTTGGGAAGTGTTGATTTTTGGCTTTTTCTTTGTGGGGCAAATCTTAATTCCCTTATTGTTACCGATATCCTTTGCATTTCTGCATATTAACCCTGCAAGTTTTGATGCTAGAAATAAGGCGTTTTACATTCTTGTCAATTATCTATTATTAGCAGGTGGCGGGTTAGGAACTCTTTACCTTTGTCTCAGACCATTTTTGCCCTTACCTGAAGGCTGGTTTCGGGTAAAATTAGGAGGAAATTGGTTTTTGTGGGGAGTTGGTGGTTATTTAGTTGCAGTTCCCTTAGTGCTTTTTGTATCTTTATTAAATCAGCAAATATGGCACGGAAATGGTGGTAGTAATCCTATTTTACCGATCGCATTAGAAAATAATGATAGTATCGCTTTAGCGGTGTTTTTTGGTACTGCTTCCATCGCCGCCCCAATTTTTGAGGAAATTATGTTTCGCGGGTTTCTGCTATCATCTTTGACTCGTTATTTGCCTGTTTGGGGGGCGATTCTAGTTAGTGGATTTGTGTTTGCGATCGCGCATTTGAATATTTCCGAAGTTTTACCCTTAGCAATTTTAGGTATAGTTTTGGGATTTGTTTACACGCGATCGCGCAACCTACTAGCTTCTATGTTAGTTCACAGCCTTTGGAATAGCGTTACCCTGCTTAGTTTATTTCTCTTAGGTAGCGATGGCTAATTCATCTCAAAACCCTGAAAAAGCCTTGTTAATGTAAAGTTTTGTGTATTTTCCGCAAACCCCAGGTGAAAATTGTAGATGCAACTGTTCAGCGACTTGACACTTAAGCCTAATTTTGTGTAACTTTTAATAAGTATGAGGCAAGCAACACCATGAGTAATTTCCACAGTCGCAAATTAGAGGGAAAGCCAACTTGGATGCGTTTTATCCCATACGCCGCCTTGGGGGTTTTAATATTCTCTTTTAATTCATCTGGTGAAATGAATTATTTTCTGAGAGGTTACTTGGTGTTGCTTGAAGCTCAAATTGGAATAGTTTTGATATATTTTATCATGTCTAAACTAGCCAAAAAACATAAAAGTTAAATCGACCAAATTAGGAATGATCCAAAATCGCGAAGATCCAATTTTTTTGTAAACAATGTGGCGTGAGAGGTAAGAAAAATGAAGGAAAAAAGTATCGCTATTCTACTGGCTTTCTTTTTAGGTGCATTAGGGATTCATAAATTTTATTTGGGGTACAATTTAGCCGGATTATTGTACTTGCTTTTTTCTTGGACATTCATCCCGGCAATTCTGGCATTTTTTGATTTTATCGGCTTAATTTTGATGTCAGAACAAGCTTTTCAAGCCAAATATAATGGTGCAATGTTACTAGGAGGGAACTCGCAAAGAGCAGCCAAAGATGTAACTGGTGCTTTAGGAGACTTGAAAAGACTTTATGATATTGGTGCAATCACAGCTGAAGAATACGAAGAGAAACGTCAAAAATTGTTGAAAGATTTGTAAGTAAAAATTACCGTTATTAAAGGTGTAGTGAAAGTGTCAGAAAATTCCTCATTATTACAAAAAACCCCCAATTGGGTTTGGTGGTCTTTTTGCCCCTGGTTTGGAGGATTAGCCATCGTTTATGCAGGCCATAAATCTCATACTTCTAGCTGGATGGCTTGGGGTGCAGGCATTACCTTGGCAGCCTTAACGCTATCTGCAACTAACCTATCAACAGTAGTTTGGATTGCTCAAATTGCGATCGCGTTTGCTTTGAAAAGGCGCTATTTAATCAAAACTTCTCCCAGAGGTTTGCTAATTCCAGCCGATGCCAATACTGCGACATTAATTGCCAATATTCGCGGCAAAATAGATATTAATGAATGTTCTAAAGACGAACTCGTAAACGTTTTAGGCTTGCCTATTGTTTATGCCAATGACATTGAATTATTACAGCATGAAGGATATATTTTTACCCACTTGGAGGAATTGTCAGAAATTGCAGGTATTCCTGAAAGTCATATCAAACGTATTGCGCCAATGGTGACATTTAGTTATGATTTGAAAAAAGAACCACATTTAACTTGGAAACGATTAAATATCCTTTCCAAACAAGAACTAATAGAATGTGGTCTTGATGCGGTAATTGCTAAAAAAATCTTTAAAGAAAGACAGCAAAAAGGCGAATATAAATCAGCCATAGATGTCAAACGGCGCACAGGTATTCCCTTTAATTCCTATCGTCATCTCGTCTAAAATTTAGGGTAATTTAGCATCATAATTTACAGCATCAAAGGATAAACAGGACTAAATTAACTAAAGGCTTAAAAAAAGTTGAGTCTTTGACGCGATCGCGAACTTTGCCTCTATCCTCAAAAAAGATAAAAGTAAAATCATTAAAAATCAGATGCAAACTACCCCAAAAATCTTACCAGAAAACGATTCCCTCCCCATAGAACTCATTACCCTTGATGTGGGAGGAATGAAATGTGCCGGCTGTGTCGCCGCCGTAGAAAGACAGTTAAAACAGCAAATTGGCGTGATTTCCGCCCGTGTTAACCTCGCCACAGAAGTCGCCGCGATCGAATGCGAAATTGGCAAAGTAGATCCAATTATTATTTCCCAAAAATTAACAGAAAACGGGTTTCCCACTCAGCCCCGTTATGCCGAAAATCAAGCCGAAAATCAAATTACTATAATTGAACGCCGCCGTCAAGAAATTCGGCAAGAAATTTGGCAATTAGCCATCGCCCTTACCCTAATCTTACTATCCGGTTTAAGTCATTTAGCCGGGAATAAAATCCCAATTTTTAATAACATTTGGTTTCACTGGTTTCTCGCAACAATTGCCCTACTAATCCCCGGAAGAAACATCTTAATTGACGGATGGCGCGGCCTATTAAGAAATGCTCCAAACATGAATACTTTAGTAGGATTAGGCGCATTTACAGCCTACACCGCCAGCGTCGCCGCCCTACTATTTCCACAGATGGGATGGGAATGTTTTTTTGAAGAACCAGTAATGCTTTTAGGCTTTATCTTGTTAGGAAAAACCATCGAAAAACAAGCTAAAAGACGTGCCGCCTCAGCTTTGCAAGCTTTAATTGCCTTGCAACCAGCCACCGCCCATTTAGTAGGTGAACCTTTAACTGAAGAAATCGAAGAAATAGGTAAATTTACCACCACAAGTCAAAATTATCTCACAGTTGAAATACCAGCCGATCGCGTCCGAGTTGGCGAATTTTTGCAAGTTTTACCAGGGGAAAAAATACCCGTAGATGGCGAAATTTACCTTGGCAAAACTACCGTCGATGAGTCAATGTTGACAGGGGAATCAGTACCTATATTTAAGCATAAAACAGATATAGTTGCCGCCGGAACCATAAATCAATCTGGGATGATTATAATTCGGGCAACTCGTATTGGTAAAGAGACAACTCTCGCCCAAATAGTTGATTTAGTAGAAAATGCTCAAACTCGAAAAGCACCGATTCAACATTTAGCTGATACTGTCGCTGGCTATTTTACTTATAGCGTAATGTCGATATCTTTACTAACTTTTCTATTTTGGTATTTTGTCGGAGCTAATATTTGGCCGCAGGTACTTTTAGGCCACGCAGCAATGAGTATGAGCCACGCAGAAATGACGATGAATGAGGGTGCGATGTCGCCAATGTTATTGAGTTTAAAGTTAGCGATCGCAGTTTTAGTTATTGCTTGTCCTTGTGCTTTAGGACTCGCTACTCCTACTGCTATTTTAGTCGGTTCTGGAATTGGTGCAGAAAGAGGTTTATTAATTAAAGGTGGTGATGTTTTAGAGAGAGTACATCAACTCGATACGGTGGTTTTTGACAAAACTGGAACTCTAACTAAAGGGAGTTTTCAGGTAACAGATTGTATATCTTTGGAAGAAAATTGTCAAAGTTTAAAGGTAGTCAAAGAATATTTTAAAAGTCAAAATTTTAATCAATTAGTATTACAAATTGCAGCGACTGTGGAAAGCGGAACTTCTCACCCGTTAGCTGAAGCAATTTTGGAAGAAGCAAAACGGCAAGATTTATCATTACTTGCTGCTGAGGATTTTGATACAGAGCCAGGATTAGGGATTTCTGCTGTGGTGGAAGGCGATCGCGCACTCGTAGGTAATGCTGATTGGTTGAGGCAAAATGGAGTTTTAACCGACTTACCATTAAGCACCTCTCTGGAAGGTAAAACTTTAGTTTATGTGGCTTTAGCAAGCGTTTTTATCGGGGTAATTGCCCTGAGCGATACTCTGAGATCCGATGCTAAATCGACTGTAGAAAAGTTGCAAAATATGGGATTGAGAGTAATGTTACTAACGGGAGATCGGCGGGAAGTTGCGATCGCGATCGCGCAACAATTAAACATATCATTAGATGATATTCTTGCAGAAATTATACCCCAAGAAAAAGCGGAGGCGATCGCGAATTTACAACTTCAAAATCATCAAGTTGCAATGGTAGGAGACGGTATTAACGATGCACCAGCTTTGGCACAAGCAAATGTCGGTATTGCCATGCAAGCCGGTACAGATGCAGCAATAGAAACTGCCCAAATTATCCTGATGGGAAATAAGTTAGAAAATGTTGTTGAATCTATCTATCTCAGTCGCGCTACTTTCAACAAAATTCGTCAGAATTTATTTTGGGCATTTGCCTATAATACTTTAGGAATACCCATTGCCGCCGGTGTTTTACTCCCCACATTTGGTTTAGCACTTAGTCCCGCCACCGCCGGTGCTTTTATGGCTTTTAGTTCCGTTAGTGTAGTCACAAATTCTTTGCTACTACGTCGTAAATTTAAAACTAAAAATATCCCGGCGATTTCAATTGCGGCTACCTAAACAAAGTCTGTCTATACAGACTAAATAAAATAGGGTAATAGACTTATTAATAAGTCTATTACCCCGTCTTCCCTCTTCCTTCTTCCTTCTTCCTTCTTCCTCAAATTCCCATACTTTCAACAAGTTGCCACTGGCGATTAGTAATAATTAATTCACTCACAACCTCAAACATTTGACGACAATGATTGTGAGTTTGTAGAGGCAATTCCTCATTTTTTATCACCAAATCTATCCTAATTTGTAACTGAGAAGCGGAGCTTTTTTCAATCAACACTTCCACCGTAACCAGTTTAGGGAGAGGAACCATCCCTGGTAGTTCGCGGGCCATTAAATAGTCACCACTATCATATATAATATCCAGATTACAAGACTGCAAAATCTCAATAACTAATTGCCGGAGGCGTTCGATCGGAACTGCAACAATAAAAAAACCAGTATAGCGGGCCATTATGAAACTCCAGCGTAGAGGCACTTAGACTTACCTATAATAACGAAAGGATCGGGAAATAACGAGAAGTAAATACATAAATAGTGTCAAAATTTATTGTGGTACAAGGGCAAGACAATGGGTGGTAAATTAATTGTATTTGAGGGAGTCGAAGGGGGTGGAAAAACAACGCAAATCGAGCGATCGCGTCTTTGGCTGCTATCAAGGTTTCACAGTGGGAATATCCCGCGCATTATCGTAACTCGCGAACCCGGTGGAACCCAGTTAGGGAAAGGGTTACGGCGGTTGTTGTTAGAATCAGGGGGCGAAAATATCTGCGATCGCGCAGAATTACTATTGTATGCGGCCGATCGAGCTCAGCACGTCGAAAATTTAATTAAACCTGAGTTAGCGAAGGGGTCAATTATTTTATGCGATCGCTTTACTGACTCAACTATAGCTTATCAAGGATACGGTCGGGGTCTAAATTTGAATTTAATTAATCAACTGAATGAGATTGCGACGGGTGGGTTACAAAGCGATTTAACTTTGTGGCTAGATATTGATGTGGAAGTAGGTTTATCTAGGGTGAAAAGTCGAGGAATTCGCGATCGTATTGAACAAGCTGATTTAGAATTTCATCGACGGGTAAAGCAAGGATTTACCGAGTTAGCTGCTGCAAATCGCCAGCGCATTTTTCGAGTTGATGCTAATCGTAATGAATCAGAAGTTACACAAGAAATTCAGGATATTTTAACCCAAAATTTATTTGTTAACTGTTAACTGTTATTTGTTATTTGTTATTTGTTAACTGTTATTTGTTAACTGTTACTTGTCATTGCAAGGAACGAAGCAATTACCAATTACCAATTACCAATTACCAATTACCAATTACCCATTACCAATTACCCATTACCCATTCCATGAATTATTTTTCACCAATCATTGGACAAAATCAAGCAGTAGAATTACTAACCCAAGCAGTAGCTAAAAATCGCATTGCTCCCGGTTATTTATTTGCTGGCGCTCCCGGAGTAGGTAGAAGTTTAACCGCCCAATGTTTTATTGAACTCCTATTCTCCATCAATCTAGCCGAATCAAAAACAATTGCCACCCTCCAAAAACGCATAAAAGAACGCAATCACCCCGATTTATTATGGATAGAACCCACCTATTTACATCAAGGTAAACGATTGTCAGCCAAAGAAGCCGAAGAAGCAGGATTAAAGCGCAAAGCTCCCCCACAAATACGCCTAGAACAAATCCGAGAAATCGCCCAATTTCTCGGTCGTCCACCCTTAGAAGCATCACGCTCCGTAGTAGTATTAGAACAAGCAGAAACAATGGCAGAAGGAGCCGCCAACGGCTTACTCAAAACCTTAGAAGAACCGGGGAGAGCCACACTAATTTTAATAGCTCCTAGCTTTGAATCTTTATTGCCAACTTTGATATCGAGATGTCAGCGTATTCCTTTTTATCGGCTCGATCGAAATGCCATCAAAGAAATCTTAAAACGCACTGGAAATCAAGAAATTGTCGCCCATCCAGAAGTAATGGCAATGGCTCAAGGAAGTGCCGGCAATGCCATAGAAATTTGGCAGCAACTTAGCGATATTCCTGAGAATTTGCTACGAAAAGCAAAGCAACGGCCGGAGAATTTGCGATCGGCCTTAGAATTAGCTAAAGAAATTGATAAAACCTTAGATTCAGAGGCTCAATTGTGGCTAGTAGATTATTTGCAGCATTGTTATTGGCAGCAATTTTTATCAGGAGATATTCGTAAATCTCCGGTTCAACCATTAGAAAAAGCGCGGCAATATTTACTTAGTTATGTTCAACCCCGATTAGTTTGGGAATGTACCTTGATGGGGATGATTAATTAGATGATTAGCCAGCCGAGCCAAATGAAGGTACTATGATTAACAAGAACAAAAAAATGAGAATGGTGTTTGACAGTGCCAAAATATTTTAAGGATGCAGAGCCAAAAGCAATTCGTCAATATGCAGAAATTATAGCGCTGACGGATGATGTGTCTAAAATTGCTAATTATTTAGAAATTTCATCAGAGATTATTTACAAAGTAAAAGAACACATATTTATAAATGAACACGAACTTGATATCCCCAATTATGAGGCAAACACTATTAGCCATTTCAAAGGTAATTTTACACCTGATTGGGAAATTGCTGATTTATGGCTAAAAGCAACAGATCGGAGTTTACCACCCAGAGAACTTACTAAGTTTAAGAGGTTGATCGCCCATGAGTATATAGAGCAGGCGCTAATGGCTGATGGACTTCCTTATCGCTCGCCTCAAGCTTGGAGAAATCATCCGATACGGGGTTTTGGCAACTCGCCAACCTCGGAGCATTACGGAGCACACGATATGGCTCCCCATGCCGAAAATCCCAACCCATTCTCCCACTGGGATAGAATAGGTAAGTCAGCGGAAGGACTAACGCTTGCTGACGATATCTCAAATCTTGACGAGTTGCTTGAAGCTATTAGAGAAAGGATAGGACTTTGAAAATGACCGATACTGCATTAGAACGAATTTTAGCAATTAAATGGGAGCCGGACGATACTCGCGTTGACTCTCATATTGCCCTCTTGCGAGAATATCTGAGACGCGCTGCACTGTGGGCAAAAGCTTTAAATTGTATAGATGAATGGCCTTTTTTTGATGTGGCGACTCATCTCTATCCTTTAGAACCTAATGATGAGGCTAAGGTGGAAGAGCTTAATACTCATTTCATGCAGACACCATTTTATGTAGCGGGTATTATTGAGAAAACCTGCAAGTGGTTCATCCAATGGGAGAGGGTGAAAAATTTACCGAAAATAAGTGAATTTACTTTACCTGAACCCTACGAACCGCTCATCAAAATGTATGAACGCGGTGGTATATTCTCTACTGAACATGGGTTTTTTGATTTTGCTATTGGGGGCTTTCCCAGAGGTCAATGGCAGCAATATGACCAAACGATACCTTTGCTTGAACTAGACGCAAAAACCCTAGATGAAATAGATATTTATGCGGACGATGCTTCAAAACTTGGCAAATTAATTGTTGTTAACAATATCAAACAAGGTGTAGAACATTGGAATAAATGGAGAGAGTACCACTATGTAGCAGAGCCAGATTTTAGGGGTGAAGATTTTAGTGGGAAAGATTTGAGTAATGCAAATCTCAACGGAGCGATTTTCGACAATGCTAACTTATCTCATGCAAATTTTCAACGTGCATTCCTTCATAGTGCCACATTTAATAATGCCAATTTAGAGGGTGCAAACTTTACAGAAGCTGACATAACAGGAGCAGTTTTATCTGGAGCTATTAACCGTAATACTGCAAACTTTACCAATGCAATTAACCGTAAAGAAATTCAAGATTGCACTTCAAATGTCATCATATCCCCACTTGGAGGTTAATTTTTTGGGAACTATCACTCGTAAATCAAAAACAAACTGTTTCTTTCGATACATTTCCCATATTCTGTACCAAAATGTGTAAATTCTGTTAACTTTAGATTCAGAATTGAAAATTCAATCTACAATCTAAATCTTAGAAATCAAAAATTCCAAATTCAGGCACTATGGTAGCATTAACACCCAATCCCAGCTTTAGTTTAACGATTCGTATTGAACTTCCCAACCGTGCCGGAATGTTGGCCAGCGTCACTCAGGCGATCGCATCTGTAGGTGGAAATCTCGGTCAAATCGATTTAATCGAGCAAAATCGCCACACTTCTATCCGCGAAATTAACGTTGATGCTTCCAGCACAGAGCACAATGAGGAAATTATTGATGCTGTCAAAGCACTACCAGAAATCAAGGTAATCAACATCTACGATCGCACATTTAATCTCCATCGTGGCGGTAAAATCACCATTGCCAGTAAAATTCCCCTCACTTCTCAATCCGATTTGGCAATGGCTTACACCCCCGGAGTAGGTAGAATTTGTACTGCGATTGCACAAGATCCCAGCCAAGTTTACCATCTCACCATTAAACAAAATACTGTAGCAATTGTTACCGACGGTAGCGCAGTTTTAGGCTTAGGAAATCTCGGCGCGGCCGCTTCCATGCCAGTCATGGAAGGCAAAGCCATGCTATTCAAAGAATTTGCTGGAATTGATGCCTTTCCTATCTGTTTAGCCACCCAAGATACTAACGAAATTATCCGTACAGTCCAGAATATTGCCCCAGTTTTTGGTGGTGTAAACCTGGAAGATATCGCCGCCCCCCGTTGTTTTGAAATTGAAGCCAAACTAAGAGAAACCTTAGATATTCCAGTGTTTCACGACGATCAACATGGCACAGCAATTGTCAGTTTAGCCGCCTTATTTAATGCCTTAAAAGTTGTCAGTAAATCAATGGATCAAATCCGCATTGTAATTAATGGTGCCGGTGCTGCGGGAGTCGCGATCGCTCGCCTATTACAAAAAGCCGGAGCCAAAAGCATCGTTATGTGCGACTCTAAAGGCATTCTCTCCAAAAATCGCACCGATTTAAACCCAGAAAAACTAGAATTTGCTGTAGAAAAATCCGGCTCGTTAGCCGGTGCAATTATCGGTGCTGATGTCTTTTTAGGCGTAAGTGCCCCCGGAGTTCTTACCCCAGAAATGGTGCGTTCAATGGCCAAAAATCCCATTGTTTTTGCAATGGCAAATCCTATTCCTGAAATTCAACCAGAATTGGTAGTTAATGATGTGGCTGTGATGGCAACGGGACGCAGCGACTACCCGAATCAAATCAATAATGTTTTAGCATTTCCCGGCGTATTTCGCGGTGCTTTAGATTGTCGTGCTTCTACTATTACTACTACAATGTATCTCGAAGCAGCCCAGGCGATCGCCTCTTTAGTCTTGCCTTCTGACCTTGACAAAGAACACATTATTCCCTCAGTTTTTGACAAGCGAGTAGTAAATGCCGTTGCTGGTGCTGTACAATTAGCTGCTCGGAATGAGGGGATTGCCCGCAGTTAATTTAAAGTTCTGTTAGGGGGCTATAAAAAATTTTAAACCCTTTCAGAAGGTAAAATTGAGGAAACATTATTATAAAGATGGGGCTAGTTAAGAGTTTTCACCCATCTTTTTTTGCGTCAAGTAAAGAGCGCTCTCTTTAAGATAGATGTTTAATCTAAGCGATCGCAAATTCACTTAATTTACGAGTTTATAGATTTTAGATTCAATAATTTTTAAAGTTTCTTTTTGTTCACTCTCATCATCTAATTCTGACCAAGATTGAAATAATTGGTTGATTTTTTCTTGCCTTTTTTGATTTTGATTACCATTATTAAAATTATTATTCACCTTTATTAGTTTAAGTTGGGATCGGGTGAGCTTTAATAAAAGACCCACCCTAATTATTCCGAAACCAAAACCTCCTCCAATGTAGTGCCAGCAGCTTGCTGGCTGGGTTAGCATGGTTTAAATTCAGAACAGCTTACTGACTCAAACTACCCAGATGTCGTACTCCTCCCCCAACCTTCGTATAAGCGCCTCATCTGCAAATTGCTCTTCAGTCATATTTGCCATTTGCTCAAGATAATTCTCAAACCCCCCAGGACTGAATATCGTGATCAGTCGAGCCCCTTTTTCACTTATGACTTCATGGGTGACATTTGGCGGAATAGTTATCGTCATTCCACTCGAAGCAACAACAGTTTCATCTTTGAAATTGAAAGTCGCCTCACCATCAAGAATGTAGAATATTTCCGTCATTTTCTTGTGGTAGTGCCACGCAAGATGGAATCCAGGTTTTAGGGTGTCTTCTACCATCGTTAAGCGTCCATCTGTACAATCGCAATTTGTTTTCACACAGATCCGATCGTTTGCCCAATCATAGCTTTTGCCACCACCTAATTCGATTATTTGTTGCTTCATAAAAAATAGTTGGTAATTGGTAATTGGTCATTGGTCATTGGTAGGTATTTACCTAGCAATTAGGAAGTTAATTAATCCGGTTGACGCTCAATAGTCGCCTCCATTGCGCTCGTCAGGTAATGGCCAGCCATCAAACCACTACATTGATAATATTTATTATCATTAACCCAGTGCAAAGTCTCAAAACCAGTACGACGTTGGCGCTCGTCTCCTAAAACCCAATAACGTTGGATAATAGATTGAGGAGCAATCCAGCCTTCACCCTCAACTCTGCCAAGTTCGCTGTGTTGGAGGACAAAAGTAAACTGCCGTTCGTCGCTATCGAGATGACCCCGGTACTGCAAAATAATCTCTTCGCGATCGCCTCCGGGAAACACAAGCTTTGTTACCATACTGAACCAATCTGTGCGGTTCCAGCTTACTAAAGTTTTCCCTTTGACCGTAATTGGCAATCCATTGCGCTCTATCCAACTGCCTTCGAGCGCCCATTGCCCTGATTCCATTAAAAAGGTATGAGCCACAATATCCTATGCTTTTCGTGCTGGCTACAAAGCTGATGCAACAAATAACCAAGGTCTCCCTTGAAATTCTATGCTATCACGCCTGATTGTACTGACAATTATTAATTTCTCCTAAAAGTACGCTGGCAAATGCGCCTGTAACTTCTGGGAGATTACCTGGAACTCCACAACTACGCCAATAAGCTAACACCGCAAAGGCGATCGCTTCTTTGAAATCTGCATTCAACCCCGCTTCTGAGGTTGTCAACACTTCCGCAGGCGCTAACTGAGCTTGCAACCTTTCTTTTAAATATAGATTACGACTACCTCCTCCACACAACAAAACTTGATCTGGGATCTGTGGTAAAAAGTTACGGTAACTATGAGCAATGGAAACCGCAGTTAATTCCACTAAAGTAGCCAACAAATCGGCCGGAGTCAAATTTTCGCTTTTTGCTTCAGCGAGACACCCCTGAAAATAATCCCAGCCAAATAATTCTCTACCGGTAGATTTAGGCGGTCGTTGCAGGAAAAACTCTTGCTGTAACCATTGATCTACTAAAGCTAAACAGGGAGTGCCACTTTTTGCCCAAGCTCCATCTCGATCGTAAGTTTTTGTGCCACCAGAAAAGTGCTCTACTGCCAAATCTAACAAACTATTTCCAGGTCCAGTATCCCATCCCAAAATACCCGATCCCCACTCTGGGCTTCTGGGATTTATTTCCCCTTCTTTTTCTTCACTCTTTTTTGGCGGTAAATAAGTGACATTGCCAATACCTCCCAAATTTTGCACGCACCGATTATAGGTAGGATGACGCAATAAATAAGCATCAACAATTGATACTAATGGTGCTCCTTGACCACCCGCCGCAATATCAGCGACTCGAAAATTACTTACAGTAGTAATTCCTGTTAAATAAGCAATTAAAGCCCCGCGTCCTAGTTGCAAGCTATAACCTAAAGTATTTTGAGTTTCAAGTCTTAATTCGGTGGTAATTTCTTTTGTTGTTTGGTGATTTTTGGGCGGCCGATGATAGACTGTTTGACCGTGTGAGCCAATTAGTTCTGCTTTACCATACTTATCTTGAATTGTCAATGCTGCCTGGGAAAATTCGATCGCGATCGCATCATCTAACTGAGCTAGTTCTGCCATATTCAGAGAACTTCCGCTACAAACTGCCAAGATTTGCGATCGCAAATCCGCCGGATATGGGTAAGTAATTCCTCCCACAAGTTCGACTTTTAAATCCCTTTTTGTCCCCGAAATATCTACCAATGCAGCATCAATACCATCTACAGAAGTGCCGCTAATTAAACCGATTGCGCGAACCATAGTTGTTATTTGTTATTTGTTATTTGTTATTTGTTATTTGTTATTTGTTATTTGTTATTTGTTATTTGTTATTTGTTATTTGTTATTTGTTATTTGTTATTTGTTATTTGTTATTTGTTATTTGTTATCGGGGCGGGTTTTTGAAGATTTTGTCGAATTGCGGTGATTGTTGGCGAACCCGCCCCTACCCAAACTGTTGCAAACTTTTTTAGAAATGGTATAACAACTAACAACTAACAACTAACAACTAACAACTAACAACTAACAATTAACCATTATTTAAGTAAATCAAAGGCCACAATCACCACCGTAATATTATCGCGACCACCCTTTTCCTTAGCAGCATCCACCAAAGTCGTCGCCGCCATTTCACAAGCCCGAATTGATTTCAAAGGCGAAGCAATTAAGGCATCCGAAAGTTCCTCCGTCAAACCATCACTACATAACAGTAAGCGATCGCCTGGTTGCACATCCATCGGTGCAATATCAATATCGCCCAAATCTTCACGGCCCAAACACTGGGACAAAACGTGCCGCCAAGGATGAACCTTAGCCTGTTCGGGAGTCAAAGCATTTCTCTTCACCGCCTGAGCCACCCAAGTCTGATCCTCAGTAATTTGCACAAAATCAGCACCCCTAAGCCGATACAAGCGAGAATCACCAATATTCGCACACCAGGGTTTTCCCTCATCTCGAAAAATAGCTGCTACTGCCGTAGTTCCCATATCGGAGCGTTCTGGATGACCTTGCTGATCCTCTAAAATTGCCTGATTAGCCGCTAAAAAAGCCTTATGCAGCAATTCTGGAGTTTCCAGGGGATCGTTCCAATGTTTATTAAAATATAGCTGTATTGCCTGAGTAGCCAGCTTACTAGCTTCCTGGCCGCCCGCGTGTCCTCCCATACCATCAGCCACTATGAAGAATCGCCCCTCCGGGTCGATATGATAAGAGTCTTGATTGACGGCACGAACCAGTCCCGTGTCCGTCTTACCTGCGAAAGAGCGTTTCATAGATTGGCAATGGAAATCATAAAACTGAAAAATGAGCTTGACAGGTAAAATTTTAAGCCCTGCCTACTCAATTATAAATTGTAGATGTCATTATTTCCAAATTCTCTTTTGCTTGCAGCGACAAGTCTCACGGATTGGTTTTCGACCACCAGGTTTCCCTGCCAATGACCAGATTTCTTCGCCAATTTTTCAGGATGTTGGTAGCTTGAGAACCTTGTCCTGTAAAGCTTTTGGGTATATTTGTCACCCCCTGAAGGACAGTTGTGTAAGTCCTATTTCAGTCATCATAGTGAAATCGACAACTCAAAATGATGATTTCAGTGTCAGTCACTGCATACACTAAACGATGCTCATCCGTAATTCGTCGCGACCAATATCCGCTCAGTAGGAGCGAATGTTATATTCTTCATTCCATTCCTCAAGCGTAAAACTGACCAGGTTGGTCTTTGTTTCGAGGTTTTGAATAGCCGTCATTAAGTGGTAACGATTGGCTTCTGTAGACAGCAAATATTCTGTCGCATCTTGAGAAATAGATTGGTTTGTATTTGTCTCAATACCATCTTGCTCAACTAAAACAATCACTTCAACAACCGTTCCTTCTGCTAACTCAGAAGTTTGAATCTCGATTTTGCCATCCTTGCCAACGACCACTTGCTGTTTAATGCCACTTAACACGATCGAACCCTCATGGTGTTAGATATCAAATTACCCCCTAATCTCCTTACGCTTAAAATTTTAGACCGGGGGAATGTCAATTTAAGATATTCGTTCGACTCGATCGATTCGATCGAGCCTGCGGAGTTGTCGCCACAAAATAAAACCCATACCCACAGCCAACAAACTCACTAGAACTGCTAACCAGATGCGATCGAAGACAAACAAAATTGTCGCGGATAAAATAAAAGTCCCGAATAGCAGAGTGTAGTTAGTTGCCATCTGTACGATACTCAATCTGCGTAATAGTCGATCGGTTTCCGAGGCGCGGACACGGACACGAATATCACCTTGATCTAATTTATCAATAGTTTCCTCAATCCGGCGAGGTAAACCCAAGGCGGTTGAACTTACCTGAGCAGCTTGGCGGCCAAGCTCATTAAAAATGCTACTGGTTGTATCTTGGGGATTTCCACTTTTCATCAGTTCCATAGCAAATGGCTGTGCCACCTCCATAAAATTGAACTTCGGGTCTAAACCTCTACCGACTCCTTCAATGGTTGAAAAAGCTCGCATGACAAAGGTAAAAGTTGCAGGAAAGCGAAAGGGTTGATCGTAGGCTATTTCATAGAGATCGTCGGTAATTTTAGTTACAGATTGAGCCTCGAAAGGCTTATCCATAAAGTTATCCAGCATGAACTGGATCGATCGCCGCACGGGTCCCATATCGCCTGTAGGTACTAATGCTCCTAAGTTAATTAAGGAGTCAATAATCCTTTGTCCATCTTTAGAAGCAATGCCGTAGAGAGTTTCCATTAGTCCTTCTCGGACGTTAGCTTCAATGATTCCCATCATGCCAAAGTCATAGAAAATTAGCCCTCCTTGGGCGCTGACGGCGATATTTCCGGGGTGAGGATCGGCGTGGAAAAAGCCATCATTAAGTAACTGTTGCAGATAGGCTTTAGCTCCCATTTGGGCGATCGCGGAACGATCTAATCCGGCGGCTTCTAAGGCCTCATAGTTACTAATTTTAATCCCTGGCAAATATTCTAAAGTCAACACTCGCGGAGCGGCATATCGCCAGTAAACTCGCGGTACTTGTACCCAATCAAAGGCACGAAAATTCCGGCGAAAAGTATCAGCATTTCTGCCTTCATTGAGATAGTCAATTTCTAGCCACAAAATGCGACAACATTCCTCATAAATTCCCATCCAATCGCGGCCGCGTCCCCATTTCGGATGGTTTTGAAAATAACGGGCAATTCCTTTAAGAATTTCTAGGTCAATTTCAAACAGTTTCCGCAATCCAGGGCGCTGTACTTTTACTACAACTTCTTGACCAGAATGGAGTTGAGCTTTGTGGACTTGACCTAAACTGGCGGCGGCCAAAGGTATGGCATCGAAGTTCTGGAAAAGTTCTGTAATTGGCCGACCTAAATCTTGTTGGACGATCGTTTCTACCTGCTCGAAACTAAAAGCAGGAACTCGATCTTGCAGTTGGGAAAGTTCCTCGACGTATTCTGTGGGAAATAAATCCGCCCGCGTCGAGAATAATTGCCCGACTTTAATAAAGGTTGGCCCTAGATCCAGAAGTCTTTCTCGCACCCAGGCTGCTTGTATGCGTCGTCTGGTGTTTTTCTTTTCTTCAGTAACACCTTGCCGATAGCTCCAATCTTTGCTGTCTAGCCATAGCCAACTTAGCCAGGTTAAAACAAAGGCCCAAATGTCGATGAAGCGGCGGTTACGAGAGTAGTTTTCTCGATTCCAGCGGTAGGATTTATTCCGATCTGGTTTGCCGGCAATTTTGGGATCTAGGTTAATGCCAGCACGCTTCGCGCTGCGCTTGTGGATCGGGTCGTCATCAAAGAGAGCAGACACTTGGGTTTCCAAATTGGTTTTTTCAGTTTGTTGACCAATAATGACTCTACTACAAACGGCTGCGGTAGGCATTGAGTTCGGATCTAACGAGGGCAATTTCTGCCCTGAGTTGGTCGATGGTTGCTTGTAAGTCGGCTGGGGGTTGGGAGTCTATGTCTGCGATCGGGCTTTCCCGCGTTTGCATGACTGCGGCGGTTTCTTTGTTGGCTCGTTCTTCGATGCGCTCGTAGAATTGCCGTAGGCGATCGCGTTGTTCGGCATCAAATTTACCAAGCTCGGCGAGGGCACCGGTTAATGCACTCTCTAGTTGCTCGTAGAGTGCTTCTGCAACTGCTCTGCCGACAAAAAAGGCATGAACTGGGGGTTTACTCATTTTTACTTAGGGCTTTCTCGCTTGCTTTTTGAGCTTGACATTCCCAGACACTACTGGGACAAGTTTAAATATAGCACGCTCTTCTGAATTTGGTAACTGTTAACTTTTAACTCTTTCTTCTTTAGCTAATCCAAGTTTTGACAACTCTACCTGTAATTTGTTGATTTAACCAAGGAGTATTTACAGAAAGAGATTTAAGGGTTTTTGCTTCTACTTGCCAATTTTCTAAAGGATTAAATAAGGTTAATTCCGCAGATATTCCTGGTGTTACTGCCATCGGTTTTTGTCTTAAACAAATGGATGGTCCGGTGCTTAAAACTCTCCATAATTCTAAGGCAGTTAGTTCTCCTGTTGTCACTAAATTTTGCCAAAGTAAGGGTAAAGCTAATTCTAATCCGATCGCGCCTGGGGGAGCGTCGGCAAAGGCTACTGTTTTTTCTTCATAAGTATAAGGTCTATGGTCAATGGCGATCGCATCAATTACTCTCTCTTTTACGCCTTTAATTAATGCTAATCGATCGTTGGGGTTGCCCAAGGGTGGTTCTAAGCGTAAACTGGGATCGTAGGGACAAGAAAGATTATTTACTCCTCCGGCGATCGCATCGGTATTTAATAATAAGTGCATCCAAGTGGTGCTGGCAGTTACGGGTAAACCGCGCTTTTTAGCTGCTTGAATTAGAGCCACACTGCGAGCGCAGGAAACTCGCATAATATGGGTAGGAGTACCAGTTGCTTCGACTAATTCTAATAAGGCTGCTAAGGCTGAAGTTTCGGCGATCGCAGGATTTCCTGGTAAGCCTAAAGTTATTGATTGTACTCCCTCTCGCGCTACTCCATTACCTACTAAGAAGCGATCGCACGGCCAGAAAGCTACAGGTAAATTTAAAGGCTTAATATATTCCAACAAATATCTTACTAGAGCTAGATTAGACAGCGGTAAACTATCAGTAAATCCCACCACCCCTGAATCCGCCAAATCTGCTAACTCTGCCATCTGTTGCCCTTCGATCGCCAAAGTTAAAGCACCCCAAAATTCAATTTTGGCTTTAACATTTAAAACTTTCGATTTGAGTCGCGATAAATTCCCTGGATTATCTAAAGGTGGCGCAGTTGTCGGCAAAATTGCTAACCGAGTAAAACCACCCGCCACCGCCGATTCAATCAAAGATTTTAGGGTTTCCCGTTCCTCAAAACCTGGTTCACCACTATGACTATAAATATCAATTAAACCAGGACCTAAAACTAAACCTTTACAGTTTAAAACTTGAGCATTAATTGGCAATTCAGAAATATTTTCCTCAACTGCCTTAATATTACCATCCTCAATCAAAACATCCGCAATTGTATCTGTTCCAGAAAGAGGATCGAGCACCCGGACTTTTTGCATTAATTCGCAATTCATAAATGAAGGAAGAAGGAAGAAGGAAGAGGGAAGATGGAAGAGGGAAGAGGGAAGATGGAAGAGGGAAGAGGGAAGATGGAAGATGGAAGAGGGAAGAAGGAAGAGGGAAGATGGAAGAAGCAACCAACTACCAAAAACCAACAGTTAACAATTAACAGTTAACAGTTAACAGTTAACAGTTAACAATTAAAACTACAGAGCACCTGCGGCAGTTTTGTCAAGCACTCCACCCGAAAGGTGAGTAGTAATATTCATCGCTTGTAACACCGGAAGACCATCTAAACCATTGGGATAATCAATCACAGTAACCGCCCCATTTCCTTGCTTAAAATTCCAGAAACGATCCGGTTCCAAGCCAAACAAATGACAAAGAATAGCCTTATTAATGGCATCGTGAGCCACAACAATACCCACACCAGAAACAGAAGCCACAACTTCGCGCCAAGCCGCAATTGCTCTTTCCCAAACCTGCTGTAAATTTTCACCTTCCGGCATTTGAACATTTTCTGGCGCAGTTTTCCACTCATTTAAAAGCCCAGGAAAATCCCCCTCAATTTCACTTTCAAACTTCCCTTCCCAAAGACCATGACTAATTTCTCTCAATCGATCTTTTAGCTGTAATTGAATTTCTGGGTGATATTGTAAGATAATTTCCGCCGTTTCCTTCGGACGTAACATCGAACTACTCACTGCAAAATCTAACTTAACCTCCTTGAGAAATTCCGCCGCTCGTTGGGATTGTTCTCTGCCATTCTCATTGAGAGGAACATCAATTTGTCCCTGAAACTTACCAGCTTTATTCCATTCAGTTTCACCATGACGTACTAGCAATAAACGTGGTCCATGATGACCTTCTCTGGGCTTCGGGAAAATTTCACCAACATGAGAAGTAAGATTCATTGATTCTAGTTGAACTGGCTCTCCCAAATTCCCACTAAAATTTAAAACGGTAATACCACAATTTGACTGTTGAATTGCATGATAATAAGCAGGAGAAATCCCTAATGCCGTAGCAATTAAAGCCCGATTAATACCATTATGAGCCACTACTAAAATTGTCTGCCCGTCGTGACGAGACAAAACATCTTGCCAAAACAGACAAGCATTTTCAAACAATGCTAAAACGGGAAAGTAATCAAATTTTTCTCCATTATTCGATACCGCCATTGAGAATTTGTCTGGTTGTTCTTGCCAGCGGCGATAATCTTCTGGAAATTGATTAATTACGTCTTGGCGAAGCATTCCTTCCCACAGAGGTAAATCAATTTCCATTAATTTATCTGTCGCCTGCAAAGGGGGGGGAGTATCAAAACAAGAGAGAATAATTTCTGCTGTTTGTTTAGCTCGTTGTAGGGGACTAGAATAGAGATAATCAAAGGTAAGACTGTTAAGTGCAGAGCCAACTTGAGTGGCGGCTGTACAGCCTTTTTCTGTCAAAACAGATTTATCGAGGCGGCCTTGGATGCGGCGCTCTTTGTTGAAGCTGCTTTGTCCATGACGGACGAGAATAACGCGAGTAGTCAGGGTTAAGCCTCCAGGAAAATTAAGGGTTAGAAGACCTTTAGCATTTTAAACTATGAGGGGACTGTTGGCGAGTTAAGATTCCTCTGAGTTTTTCTGAGTAAAACAAGCTAATAATTCCTCACGATTAAGCTGCATAATCAGTTTTGCTGGATACCTTGCTGGATAACTTATTGCTGCGTAAATCCTGATACAATAAGTATCCTGTCTATTAAGGAAACAAACTATGCGACTCTCTCAAATGCTCTTTGCTACTTTACGGGAAGATCCCGCAGAAGCGGAAATTCCCAGTCACAAACTATTGCTACGTGCAGGTTACATCCGTCGCATCGGTAGCGGTATTTACGCTTATCTCCCGTTAATGTGGCGAGTGCTGAAAAAAGTTTCTCAAATTGTGCGTGAAGAAATGGATGCAACTGGTGCTCAAGAATGTCTATTACCTCAATTACAACCGGCTGAATTGTGGCGGGAATCTGGTCGATGGGAAACCTATACTAAAGCTGAGGGGATTATGTTTGCTCTTACTGATAGACAAAATCGTGAATTAGGCTTGGGACCAACTCACGAAGAAGTGATTACTACAATTGCTAAGGATATGATTCGTTCTTATCGGCAATTACCTCTGCATCTTTACCAAATTCAAACTAAATTTCGGGATGAAATTCGTCCTAGATTTGGTTTGATGCGCGGCCGCGAGTTTATTATGAAAGATGGTTATTCTTTCCATAAAGATGAAGAAAGTTTGAAAAAAACTTATCAAGATATGGCTCAAGCTTACAGTAATATGTTGCGTCGCAGTGGTTTAAAATTCCGAGGTGTTGATGCTGATTCTGGGGCGATCGGGGGTTCTGGTTCTCAAGAATTTATGGTGTTAGCAGATGCGGGTGAGGATGAAGTGCTTTATACTGAAGATGGTCAGTATGCGGCTAATGTGGAAAAGGCTGTTTCAATGCCTGCGGATGCTGAAATATCAGCTTTTACAAGTTATGAAAAACGGGAAACGCCGGGAACTGAGACGATCGAAAAACTCTGCAAATTTTTCAAGTCTTCTCCAACTCAAGTGGTAAAAAATGTACTTTACCAAGTGGTTTATGACAATGGGATTACAGTTTTGGTGCTGGTAATTATTCGCGGCGATCAGGATGTGAATGAGGTAAAGTTGGTAAATGAATTAACTAAGTTAGCCAATAATTACCAAGCAAAAACGATAGTTTCTCTGACAGTTCCCGATGCTGAGGCACAACAAAAATGGGCGACGAAACCTTTGCCTTTAGGTTACATTGCTCCCAATCTTGCTGATGATTACATTGCTAACAGTAAGCAGGTAAATGCTAAGTTTTTACGGTTAGTAGATCGAACAGCGGTTGATTTAAAGAATTTCATTACTGGTTCTAATGAATCAGGCTATCATGTTGTTGGTGCAAATTGGGGTAAAGAGTTTCCATTGCCAGAAAAAGTAGTGGATGTGAGAAAGGCAAAAAAAGGCGATCGCGCTCTCCATAATCCCGAACAAACCCTAGAAAGTGCCAGGGGAATTGAAGTCGGTCATATCTTCCAACTGGGTACAAAATATTCTCAAGCAATGGGGGCAACTTATACTAATGAACAAGGGGAAGAAGTTCCTTTAGTGATGGGTTGTTATGGTGTGGGTGTATCTCGTTTAGCTCAATCTGCGGTGGAGCAATCCTACGATAAAGATGGCATAATTTGGCCTGTGGCGATCGCACCTTATCATGCAATTATTAGCATCCCCAATATTAGCGATGCTCAACAGATAGAAGTTGCAGAAAAACTCTATCAAGAACTCAATCAAGCTGGTATTGAAACTCTGTTAGATGACCGAGACGAACGGGCAGGAGTTAAATTCAAAGATGCTGATTTAATCGGCATTCCCTACCGAATTGTCCCCGGTCGTTCCCTCAAACAAGGTAAAGTTGAAGTTGTCGAAAGAGCTACCCATAACTCTCAAGAAATTGCCATTGATGATGTAAAATCTACTCTGATGGAATGGATTAGTAATGCCTTAAAATGACAACAGTATTCGGGGCGGGTTATTTAATATTTTGGTGAATCGCAGGGATTTGGGTGAACCCGCCCCTACCAAACTGTTGCC
Organism: Oscillatoriales cyanobacterium USR001; assembly: GCA_001698425.1. Taxonomy (GTDB): domain Bacteria; phylum Cyanobacteriota; class Cyanobacteriia; order Cyanobacteriales; family Microcoleaceae; genus Kamptonema. The sequence goes on from MBRE01000022.1 coordinate 128,259, forward strand.
AAATTTTTGAGAATTGGTATAAAATCTGTTTACCAGCGGCTTCGGCTATTAAAGGCCTCGTTTTCCTTGCTTGCTTGCTTACTTACAACAGATGGTATAATTTTGATCTCGATCGACAATAACCAAATGTTAGTTTGGTTACACTTTTAGAAACTTATCTCCCATAGACTTAAAAAGATTGCGCCCAGGAACCCCAGCAATAGGGATATTTAAGAACGAAATTTCTTAAGAATCTCAGTCGCTTCAGCGGCGAAAGTGTCAATCTAGCTCAGTCTATCTTCACACCAGACAATTTTTTTGTGGAAAAAACTTACTTTTATATGAGTGGACTGTTTTTTCACCAAATTGTCTGAGTCTTATACAAATTATTGCTTTTCACTCAGAGGTGATTAAATGAGTTGGCTTTTTCTTACTCCTTTGGTAATTGCTTTCGCAGTCACTTATCTCTTTAAAAATTGCGCTGACGAACCTGCATACTTTGCAGTTTCCATTGCTGCATTCTGTTTAATTCTGAGCTTATTGTTAGCACCTTGGCAAATCAAGGCATTGCTTTTGGTGTTGGTAATTTTAGCCAGCCGACGACTACTCGCTTCCTTTTTACCTGTTGATGATGAAGAAAACACAAACATTAAACTTCTTTATCGCGGTGTCAATTACGAAGTTGGCCATCCAACCGTTCAAAGAAATGTTGAAGGAACCGAAGCTGAAATCGCGGGAAAATATCGGGGTCAAATTTGGAGAAATCAGAAGCCCCAAAATACAGTGACGCTGACACCAGGGATGAAATATAGAGGTGTGTCAATTAATCCCCAACAATCTATCATCTCGATGACAGAAAAAGACAGGAAATCTTGAAGGAGTAATGCTGGCGAGTTGGCAAGTGCTAAGGCTGAAGGAATTGTGAACAAAACATCCAATAAATTATTAAGCTATGCAGCAATTAAAACAACTCGTCAGAAAACTTAAACAAGATATTTATACTGTATATCTTGCTAGTATCGATCCTAGAGTTCCTTGGTATGCTAGATTTTTAGCGATCTGTGTAGTTGCTTATGCTTTTAGTCCAATTGATTTGATTCCCGATTTTATTCCAATTCTTGGTTATTTGGATGACTTGCTGATTGTGCCCTGTGGAATTTGGTTGTTACTAAAGATAATTCCCCCAGGGATTTTAGCCGATTGTCGGGAAAAAGCCGCAGAAATATCTGAGAGGCAGCCGAAAAATTGGGTAGCTGCTGGCGTGATTATCATAATTTGGTTCCTATTGGGAATTACAGCAGTGATTTGGGTAAAAATCATCTTTAAAAATTAAGCCTAAATATATATTGGAAAACAAAAGGTTTATGGTAGTATTACAATGGTGATACTTAAAATAAAAATAAAGGGTTTTTTGTGATCGATAAAAATTTGCGTAAATGGGCTTCTGTATTACTAACAAATGTCCTGTTCGTAGCACCGTTAACGGCCTGCGGCGGCTCATCGGGGTCAACAGAACAGGCTAAACCAACGACCGCAACTACTAGCAGTTCTCAGAGTCAGAATCGATTAGAAAAAATCATCAATCGTGGGACGTTAATTTGTGGTGTTAGCGGTCAATTACCTGGATTTAGTTTTGTTGATGAAAAAGGTAAATATTCTGGGTTAGATGTGGATATTTGCAGGTCGATCGCGGCTGCATTATTTAACGATCCAGATAAGGTTGAATACCGCAATCTTAACGCCAAAGAACGGTTTACCGCGTTGCAATCTGGGGAAATTGATATCCTCAGTCGTAATACCACTTGGACGCTCTCTCGCGATGCTGCTACTGGCCTAGAATTTGCACCAGTTATATTTTACGACAGCCAAGGGATTATGGTAAAAAAGAATAGCGGGATCAAAACTTTAAAAGATTTTACTGGAAAATCTATCTGTATTCAAACGGGAACGAGTACCGAACAAAACTTGTCCGATCAAATGCGAAAACTTGGTGTTAAATACAAACCAGTTGTATTTGAAGATGTGAATGTTTCATTCGCAACCTATCAGGAAGGTCGCTGTCAAGGAGTTACAGCCGATCGCTCTCAATTAGTTTCAAAACGGACTATTTTACCTAATCCCGATGAAAATATCATCTTAGGCGATGTGATGTCCAAGGAACCTTTAGCCCCCGCTGTAAGTGGTGGTGATTCTAAGTGGGCAGATGCGGTGAGGTGGATTGTTTATGCTACAATTGAAGCGGAAGATTTAGGCGTTAATTCTCAGAATATTGAGCAATTGGCAAAAACTACAACTGACCCTAATATCAAGCGGTTATTAGGAACTGAAGGAGATTTAGGCAAGGGTTTAAATTTACCTAATGACTTTGCGCTTCGGGTTGTGAAAAATGTTGGTAATTATGGTGAAATTTACGATCGCAATCTCGGTCAAAATAGTAAACTTAAGTTAGAAAGAGGGCAAAATAAACTGTGGAAAGATGGTGGTTTACTTTATTCACCTCCATTCCGCTAAGTTTTATCTCAGGAGAATAGTGATGTCTGTTCAGATGCAAAAACGGCTATTTACAGTACAAGAATATCACTTAATGAGTGAGGCTGGTATTTTTGGTAATAATGAAAGAGTGGAACTCATAGACGGAGAAATTATCGAAATGGCCGCAATTGGTAAACGTCACGCCGCCCGTGTCGATCGCCTTGCCCGAATGTTCAGTCGGATTCCAGAGTCTTTGGTTATTTTCCGCGTACAAAATCCGATTTGTCTCAATGATAAATCTGAACCTCAACCTGATATTGCTTTAGTAAAACCCCGTGCTGATTTTTACGAAGAATCCTTGCCAAATAGTGAAAATATTTGGCTTTTGGTAGAAGTTGCCGATACTACCATTGACTACGATCGCGATGTGAAAATACCTAACTATGCTCGATCTGGTATTCAGGAAGTTTGGTTATGGGATCTGGAGGCTAACTGTTTAGAAGTTTACCGTTTACCAACAGCTTATGGATATAGTTTTAGGCAAAAGTTTGAGAGAGGAGAAATGGTTTCTCCCTTGGCTTTTCCTGATTTTTTTGTGAGTATTGATTTAATATTGAGTTGGGGAGATTAGCCTTTAAAAAGGAGCATAGTTATGTCTGTTCAGATGCAAAAACGACTATTTACAGTACAAGAATATCACTTAATGAGCGAAGCTGGTATTTTTGGTAATAATGAAAGAGTCGAACTTATAGAAGGAGAAATTATCGAAATGGCCGCAATTGGTAAACGTCACGCCGCCCGTGTCGATCGCCTGGCAAATTTATTTTACGAACAGGTACGAAAACGTGCTATTATCCGCGTACAAAATCCAATTTGTCTCAATGATAAATCTGAACCTCAACCTGATATTGCTTTAGTAAAACCCCGCGCTGATTTTTACGAAGAATCCTTACCAAATAGTGAAAATATTTGGCTTTTAGTAGAAGTTGCCGATACTACCATTGACTACGATCGCGATGTGAAAATACCTAACTATGCTGGCTCTGGTATTCAGGAAGTTTGGTTATGGGATCTGGAGGCTAACTGTTTAGAAGTTTACCGTTTACCAACAGCTTATGGATATAGTTTTATGCAAAAGTTTGAGGGAGGAAAAATAGTTTCCCCCTTGGCTTTTCCTGATTTTTTTGTGAGTATTGATTTAATATTGAGTTGGGGAGATTAACTAGATTTGCTAAATTTACCTATTTTTCAAAACTTATCTCAGATGTTACGCGATCGACGGTTTTGGCAAATTGCCATCCAAATTATAGCCGTTATTTTAGTATTGATTTTTATCGCAGTTATTGGCAGTAATCTAAATGCTAATTTGCAACAACTAGGCATTAAATTAGGCTTTGACTTTTTAGGTACTCAGGCATCTTTTGATATTGGCGAGAGTATCATTAATTACGATCCTTCTAACAGTTTTGCTCAAGCAATGTTAGTAGGTTTAGTAAACTCATTACGCATCATGGCGATCGGTTTAATCACCTCAACTATTGTCGGATTAACAGTAGGAATTGCCAGACTTTCTGACAATTGGTTAGTGCGAAACTTAGCCATGATTTATGTAGAAGTTTTGCGAAATACACCCTTACTACTGCAATTATTTTTCTGGTATTTTGCCGTCTTTATCTCACTCCCAAAAATTGAAAGTAACGCGCAGTTTTCTAACCCATTTTATTTTTTTACTAATCAGGGTATCGCTATCCCTTGGATAGCAAGTAATTCAAATACAGGATTATGGTTAATTTTATTAACTGTCGGAATTTTAGCCTCCGCTTGGCTTTGGCGGTGGCGGGTTAAAATTAGAGTAGAAACAGGGGAAGCGGGAAGACAATTTTTATGGGCTTCAAGCGCAATTTTACTAACTGTAATTATAGCTTTAATTATCACTCAAAATTTACCCTTTACTTTAGATATTCCCCACATTACAGAAAATTTAGAACTCGAAGGCGGGTTAAAATTAACCCCAGAATTTACAACATTGCTAACAGGATTAACCCTTTATACAGCCAGTTTCATTGCGGAAATTGTGCGTGCGGGGATTCAATCAGTACCAAAAGGACAATGGGAAGCCGGAAAAGCTTTAGGATTAAAGTCTGGATTAATGATGCAATTAGTAATTTTACCCCAAGCTTTACGAGTGATTGTACCGCCCTTAACCAGTCAGTATCTCAACTTAGCAAAAAATTCTAGTTTAGCAATTGCGATCGGCTATCCCGATGTATATTTTGTAGCATCTACTACATTTAATCAAACAGGAAGAGCCGTAGAAGTCATGTTGCTAATTATAATAATATATCTTACTATTAGTTTAGTCATTGCGATCGCGATGAATTTATATAATCGAAGCGTACAACTGAAATAATACAATTAAAATAAATTTAACATTAATTATTAAACACAGATGGAAACTCCCCCTTTATTCATACCACCAATTAGCAATTCCCCAACCCCTGCCAATTGGGTGAGAAAAAACTTATTTAATACCTGGTATAATAGCATTCTCACAGTTATTTGCTTATTTGTCATCTTCCAATCCTTTAAAGGATTCGCAATTTGGGTAACAACAAAAGCTCAATGGCGAGTAATCAGTGCAAATTTACCACTATTTTTAGCCGGGAGATTTCCCCGCGAATTGCACTGGCGACTGTGGATAATTTTGGCCATAATTTTATTACTTAGCTGTTTAACTTTGAGAAAATTTCAGAAGCAGAAAATAACTAACTGGTTGCCCTTAGCTTGGATATTTTCATTTCCCATAATTTTATGGTTAATTAAAGGCGGTTTCGGTTTAAAAGAAGTCCCGACAAATGACTGGGGCGGTTTAATGTTAACTCTTTTCACCGCATTTATTAGCATCACCCTTTCATTTCCCCTTGGAGTATTGTTAGCCTTGGGAAGACAAAGCAGCTTGCCAGTTGTCAAAATATTCTCAATATTATATATTGAAATTATCCGAGGTTTACCATTAATTGGAATTTTATTTTTAGGTCAAGTAATGTTGCAATTTTTTCTACCACCCGGCACTCCGAAATTAGATAGATTAGTGAGGGCAATTGCGGCCTTAACTTTATTTAGTGCGGCTTATTTAGCTGAAAATGTGCGGGGGGGATTGCAATCAGTACCACGCGGACAAGTAGAGGCAGCGCATTCCCTGGGTTTGAATACACCCTTAGTAATTCTATTAATTGTATTACCCCAAGCTTTACGAGCAGTAATTCCGGCGATTGTCGGTCAATTTATCGGATTGTTTAAGGATACTTCCCTACTTTCTCTATTTGGAATATTAGAATTAGTAGGCATATCTCGCACCGTTTTATCAAATCCATCCTATAGTGGTCTTTATGCAGAAGTTTATGTATTTATTGGTGTAATTTATTGGTTGTTTTGTTACTCAATGTCCTTAGCGAGTCGCAAATTGGAGCAAACCCTTTAGATAATGCAATAACTTGATGATTTGGTTTGTAGTAAGCGCTTTAGCGCTCTTTGCGCTTACTACAAACAAACTAATTATCTAAGTTCCCCTGGTTTTGTCCAGTATGGAGTACAATTGTAATTAGTATAATCCACTCGATACTATCTATGACTTACTTCTTAACCGCCGCATTGTATAAATTCGTTGAACTCTCAGATTTTGCCCAGCTGAGAGATCCCTTATTCGCTTGCTGCAACGAAAACCAAGTCAAAGGCACTATTCTATTAGCCGAAGAAGGTATTAATGGCACGATCGCAGGCTTACCCGAAGGCGTTTATGCAGTGCTAGAATTTCTACGTCGCGATCCGCGTTTTGCTGATTTAACTCACAAAGAATCTTTCTCGGAAAAACCACCATTTTATCGGATGAAAGTACGCTTAAAACGGGAAATTGTGACGATGGGTGTACGTGATATTAATCCAACTAAAATGGCTGGTAAATATGTCAAACCTGATGAATGGAATCAGTTACTTGACGATCCCGATGTGGTGGTAGTTGATGTGCGTAACGATTATGAAGTATCTCTTGGGACGTTTCAAGGTGCGATTAATCCCAAAACAAAAAGTTTCTCTGAATTACCGGAATGGGTAAAGCGAGAAAAGGCTTTGCGCGATAAGCCAAAAGTAGCAATGTTTTGTACGGGAGGTATTCGCTGTGAGAAATCTACGGCTTTTTTACGAAGTCAAGGTTTTAATGAAGTCTATCACTTGGAAGGCGGAATTTTGAAGTATTTGGAAACAGTTCCAGAAGCCGAAAGTCGTTGGGAAGGTGAATGTTTTGTCTTTGATGAGCGGGTTTCGGTTGGTCATGGTTTAAAGCCTGGTGTTTATGAGCTTTGTCGTGCTTGTCGTCATCCGATTAGTAAGGAAGATAAGGCTTCAGAATTATTTGTTTTGGGTGTAACTTGTCCCCATTGCCATGATTCAAAAACGGAAGAACGAAAAAAAGCTTTTTCTGAGCGTCAGCGTCAAATTGAGCTTGCTAAGAGTCGCAACCAAGTACATATTGGTGCAAGCTATGATGCTAAGGAGAAATCTAAGTAATAATTTTATGTATAGCATTTGGTAATTGGGAATTATTTCCTCTTCCTTCTTCCTTCTTCCCTCTTCCTTCTTCCTTCTTCCTTCTTCCTTCTTCCTTCTTCCTTCTTCCTTCGCCTATGTCAATAACTTATCCAATTTTGTATTCTTTCCGTCGGTGTCCATTTGCGATGCGGGCACGTTTAGCATTGATTGTTAGCGATCGCGCGTGTGAATTAAGGGAAGTTGTATTGCGTGATAAACCACAGGAAATGTTGCAGGTATCCCCTAAAGGTACTGTGCCGATATTGATTGATATTGATGGGAGGATACTAGATGAAAGTATTGATATTATGTTGTGGGCATTGACGCAATACGATCCTGAAAAATGGTTAGTGCCAGAAACAGGTTCGATCGCGGAAATGTTGGAACTAATCGCTCAATTTGATAACGGTTTTAAATATCATCTCGATCGTTATAAATATCCCGATCGTTACCCAGAAATTGATACAGAAATTCATCGTACTGAAGGCAGTTTATATTTAGATAAATTAAATGAAAAGTTAAGGACAAAAAAATATTTATTTGGTAATCGTGTTGCCTTGGCAGATATGGCGATCGCGCCTTTTATTCGTCAATTTGCCCACACCGATCGAGATTGGTTTAATTCACAATCTTGGCCTTATTTACAAACTTGGTTATCATGGTTTATAGATTCTGAAATTTACAACCGTGTGATGAAGAAATACCCCAAATGGGAATCCGGTAATCCCACCGTGCAGTTGTGATAATTATAATTGAATAATTAGCGCTAAAGCGCTTACTACAAACCAAAATAAACATCCCGAAGATCAGGAGTTAGCTATGCGATTATCACCCATTTACGATCAACAATTGGAACAGGCCAGACAAGAGGCCAGACAAGAAGCACAGCAGCAGGGACTCCAGCAGGGACTCCAGCAGGGACTCCAGCAGGGACAGCGCGGCGTTATAGAAAATCTATTGGTGTTGCGCTTTGGTTCCTTAGATGAGGAATTAGCAGCAATCATATCACCATTGTTGGCCTTACCGCCAGAGGAGTTTACCCCTTTGCTTCTGCAATTATCCCGTGAAGAATTATTGTCTAGGTTTGCAGAGCAAAATCGTCATTAATGCAGATACTTTCGAGGAAGCTAATGATATTGATTATTTGTCCGGTAGCATCGAACTCACGTTAAAATACTCACTAATCTTCATCCGTTTCCAACTGGCGGGGAGTTGCCGGAATCGCCGCGATAATGGCATCAATTACTTTTGCTACGGGAATAATTTGCATCCCTAAATCTGGGGGCGTTTGATTGTGAGGAATAATCGCCCGTTTAAAACCTAACTTAGCCGCCTCCCTTAACCTTAATTCCAATTGGGAAACCGGTCGCACTTGGCCACCTAAACCCACTTCTCCTAATAGCACAGTTCGGGCATCAACAACGCGATCGCGAAAACTAGCAACTACCGCGATCGCGACTCCCAAATCAGCCGCCGGTTCCTCCACTTTCAACCCGCCCACAGTTGCCACAATCGTATCCAATTTAGATAATGGAATCCCCACTCTTTTCTCCAAAACTGCCAAAATTTGTTGCAATCTTGCATTATCCACCCCAGTAGTAGCACGACGGGGCGAACCAAAACTGGCAGGACTAACTAAAGCCTGAATTTCTACAACAATCGGGCGAGTACCTTCACAAGCAACCGTCGTCGAAGTACCAGGAGAAAACTCATCGCGATTACCTAAAAATAACTCCGAAGGGTTATCAACTTCTCGCAAACCATTAGCAATCATTTCAAAAACACCGATTTCGTGAGTTGCGCCAAAACGGTTTTTCATCGATCGCAATAACCGATGAGAAGCAAAGCGATCGCCCTCAAAATATAACACCGTATCCACCAAATGTTCCAACACCCTCGGCCCCGCCAATCCCCCATCTTTCGTCACATGACCGACAATAAATAAAGTAATATTTGCCCGTTTTGCTACCTGCATCAAAGCCGAAGTACATTCCCGAACCTGCGCCACCGAACCCGGAGCCGATGTTAAACTAGCAAAATAAACTGTTTGAATACTATCAATTACTGCTAAACTTGGCTTCAGCGATTCCAACTCCCGCAAAATTACTTCTAAATCAGTTTCCGGGAGTAAATAAAAATTCTCCGCCGAATTATCGGGGTATTCCTCAATAGAAATTTTCCCTTTTTCCTTACCCCCATTAGAATTTGGTTGACCATTATTGGAAATATTCACAGGATTAGCAACACCCAAACGCTGCGATCGCAACTTTACCTGTTGTCCCGACTCCTCCGCACTCACATACAAAATTCGATCCCTACGAGAAAGTTGATTCGCCACCTGTAACAGCAGCGTCGACTTCCCAATTCCCGGCTCCCCACCAATTAACACCAAAGAACCCGGAACGATCCCCCCTCCCAACACCCGATCCAATTCCCCATAACCAGAAGGCAAACGAGATTGGGATTGATCGGCAATCTGTGATAACTTAAAAGATGCTCTAGGTTGGCCTGAAGACTTATCAGGTGTTGAGTTACCCACTTCCTTCGTGGTTACACCAGTCAAACCAACTCGCCCCGATGAGGAGCTTGGTACGATCTCTAGTTGTTCGTCAAAAGAATCCCACTTTTGACAGCTAGGACACCTACCGTGCCATTGCGGGAAATCTGCACCGCATTCCCGACAAACATATTGTGTTCGAGGCTTTGCCATTGTTTACAATAATATATAGTAACCTTAACATTTGAAAAAGCCTGAATCAAAGTAATAATGAGACGTTCAGGCAAAACACAAGTAATTAAAAAAGTTTGTGTCTTAATGAGTAGGGTACAAAAAATTAACTTATCTGTAATGTAACTTAAGGAGTGTTGGGGAAGTTGGAAAATAACAAAGAAAGAATTTTGGTAGTCGATGACGAAGCCAGTATCCGCCGCATTCTCGAAACTCGCCTGTCAATGATTGGCTACGATGTGGTGACAGCCTCTGATGGCGAAGAAGCTTTAGATATCTTTCGCAACACCGATCCCGACCTTGTGGTGTTGGATGTAATGATGCCCAAACTGGACGGTTACGGTGTCTGTCAGGAGTTGCGGAAAGAGTCTGACGTGCCGATTATCATGCTAACGGCATTAGGGGATGTGGCGGACAGGATTACGGGTTTGGAGTTAGGGGCCGATGATTATGTAGTCAAGCCTTTTTCTCCGAAGGAATTGGAGGCCCGGATTCGTTCGGTGTTGCGACGGGTTGACAAAAATGGCGCTTCGGGCATTCCAAGTTCTGGGGTAATTCATGTCACAAATATTAGGATTGATACGAATAAGCGGCAGGTTTATAAGGGGGATGAGCGGATTCGGTTAACGGGGATGGAGTTTAGTCTTTTGGAGTTGTTAGTAAGTCGATCTGGGGAACCTTTTTCGCGATCGGAGATTTTGCAGGAAGTTTGGGGATATACGCCTGAACGTCACGTAGATACCCGCGTGGTGGATGTTCATATCTCGCGGTTGAGGGCGAAATTGGAGGACGATCCGAGTAATCCTGAGTTAATTTTGACGGCTCGTGGTACTGGTTATTTATTCCAGAGAATTATTGAACCTGGGGAGGTTAGTTAGTAAGTTTCAAGGGATTTCAAATCAGTTGATTACGAGTAGGGGCGAAGTATTTTAGTAGATAAGTTATTAGTTAAAAGCAGAGATTTACTACTACAATGCTTCGCCTTTATGGAATGAAATTAGAGCTTTCTGATAATGTGCTATAATTGGAGTCAAATAAAAATATTAAATTAACGAGCGATCGCTATGTCAGTAGCCATAGAAAATATATCAGCAGCCTTAATTATCGATGATGGTGAGCCAATGGAAAGCAATAACCATAGAATTTCAATGAATTTACTGATCCAGTCGCTCAAATATCATTGGCGAGAGCGCTCTGACTTTTTTGTGGGTGGTAATATGTTTGTCTATTACAGCCCTAACCAAGTGAAAAATCAAGACTTCAAAGGCCCAGATTTTTTTGTGGTATTAGATGTAGATGGCACTCGCCATCGAGATGCTTGGATTGCTTGGGAAGAAGATGGCCGTCTGCCAGATGTGGTAATTGAATTAATGTCGCCCTCGACAGCCGAAGCTGATTTGACAACGAAAAAAGATATTTATGAGCGAACATTAAAAACTCAAGATTATTTTGTCTGCGATCCTAATAATCCTAGTTTGCTCAAAGGTTGGACGTTAATTAATCGTCGATATAAGTCTTTATCTGCGAATGAGCAAGGGCGATTATATTGTGAGTCTTTAGGATTATGGTTGGGTGTTTGGCAAGGTAAGATAGAGAATTTTCAGGGGAATTGGTTGCGGTTTTTTGAGGGGGATGGTAGTTTAGTTTTGTTGCCTGATGAAGCGGAGGCTCAACGAGCGGATTTAGAGCGACAGCAGAAGGATTTAGAGCGACTGGAGAAAGAGCAGGCTATTCACCAGAAAGAATTAGAGCGACTGGAGAAGGAGCAGGCTATTCAGCAGAAAGAATTAGAACGACAGCAGAAGGAGCAGGCTATTCAGCAGAAGGAGCAGGCTATTCAGCAGAAAGAATTAGAACAACAGCAGAAGGAGCAGGCTATTCAGCAATTAGAAATTGAAAAACAACAAAAAGAACGGTTAGCGGCTAAGTTAAGGGAATTAGGTGTTAATCCTGATGAAATTTGATTGCTTGGATATTATATGGCTAAATCTGACCCCAATAGAATTTTAAGGTTATTACCGCTGGTAACTGGTGGTTTAGCAGGTGTTTTGTTGATGGTTAACCGCTTGTTAACATCAGATTTAACGGCTTCTCAAAGTCGTTCTGATGCTTTGGGAGTTATTTTGAGTGCCTTACTAATTTTAACAGGTTTGCTGTGGCAACAGGTACAGGCGCGATCGCCTGATTCAGTCCAATTAATTGGAGTTGAGGGGTTTGAATTAGCGCCGGATTTACCGGATGTTGTGAAAACAGAGTTAGCTTGGGCTTCTCATTTATTATTAACTAATACTGCCACGCGATCGCTGGTTATTTGGTATGGTGGCAAAGTAATTTTACGGCGGGGAATTTTAGGAGTTAACCTGGAAGTGAAACCAGGACCAATTTTACAACGGGTATTGGATAAACAAAAGCCAGTTTATTTGGTAAATCTGAATATTTATCCGGGACGCATAGAGTTTGATTATTTACCAGAAAATACTCAGGGAGTGATTTGTCAGCCAATTGGTAACGGTGGTGTGTTAATTTTAGGTGCTAATGCGCCGCGTAGTTATACTAAACAGGATGAAAATTGGGTTGAGGGAATTAGTGATAAAATAGCCGATAGTTTGAATCGATATTTGAATGAAAAAATATAGATTGAGCAATTTATTGTTATTCATTAAAAAGCTTGAGTAAGTGAAATCACCTACTCAAGCATTACCCTGTGACCAGAAACATAGTCAGAAAAAGCTGTAATCCGATATTTTAAGCAGGGGTTTCAGCTTTTTCTGTCTGAATAATTCTGAATCATCGGTTTGACCTACAACCTAATGACTCAAAATTGCTTCCAGGGTTCCCAATCCTAACTAAATAGGGTTTTATTGCGATTAACAACAGCCTATCGAGCCCAATCTGTACCTTTCCAAATAGTAAAAAATAAAACGCTAGAGATTAGAGCACCCAGTACCCATTTGACAGAATTCTTTAGCAATACCAAACGCTGATTTGATTGTACCGCTTTACTTTGGGTTTCTAACTGCTGTTTAGCCGGATCGATTCTCGAAAGAATTTGCTTTTTTAGTTCCTCTGGGTTTTGGGTATTTGTTTGTACGCCTAACTTAGTCAGTTCAGTTGCCAGATTCTTTAAATCTTCTGGCGTACCTTTAGTTAGCCTCTCTTCAACTTGTTTCAGTTGTGACAGTTGTTGATTAGCTTGTTGTGAAATTTGCTGATTGTTTTGATTATTAATTTTTAGCGTATTCACAATTCCCAAAGGAATCATCAATAGAAACAACAAAGCCAGTAACACGCACAGCCAAGACAAGAACTTCAAAAGTAAATCTTCCAAGTTAGAACGGTCGATTTCTTCGCCAAAAAATATTAGTGCTAGTCCCAACAAAGGAACGGGTACTCGTTCCACCAGTGCGCCAATTGTCTGCAATTCCCAAACTGGGTTAAGAAAATTGGGTGGGGTAAAAGTGGCAATAATGTCAAAGAATGACAACACTAAGAGGCCGTAGCCTATCCACCGAAATCTATATATAGAAAAAGGTTGTTCGCCTTGTGTTCCAGTCATAAAATTTGCACCTTTTGTGATAGAAATAGTGTTTGCCCCAAGTTAGGGCTTGGGAAAGTTTTGTTGCCACCATTGATGCCAGGAAATCCAAGTTTTTTCGAGGATTTTGTTGGCATCTGTTGGTGTTGTTCGATCTAAGGAAATGGACATTTGTGCCCATAAGCAGCGACGGTCTTGTAGTTTGATTTGACCTAACAACCAAGGTACAATTCGAGTGAAATTCACGTCATAGGTATTGCGATTGTATCTAAATTGTTCGCTGGTGACGGTAGAACCACCACGAGGGTTGATGCAGGCAGTCAGATATGCTCGGTTTTGGTGCTGCAAAACTCCATAAAATCCTACTCCTTGAGCGTTCGCTATTGTTAGTTTACCAGGATATGATTTGAGAACATTATGAGCTTTGACCATGCCTTGAACTTCAGCGATCGTGTCAACTAGATAGCGCATTTCTATCTCTAGGAAAATGCTATTTTTTTGATAGCTATATTGTCTAGCTGCGTTGACTCCTGAATTATTACTGATGTCTATCGGCTTACTTTTTACCTGCTGCCACTCAGGTAAAGGGACTGATTCAGGAAATTGAAATTTTGTCACAGTATGCTTATCCGCAGGGGGATAAAGAATAAACTTTCCTGTAAATAATGCAACACCTGCGAAGGTGATGGCTAGGAGAGAAATTCTTAATGTTTTCCAGTTAGCGTTCACCATTAGCTGTTCTGTTTTTCCTTATTTTGCTGTTCTTGTTCTCGCAGGATAAAAAACCAGCAGAATAGTCCGAAAACTGCTACGGAAATCATGGAAAAAACAACCGAACCATTGCCTTGATGCCAGTATTTGAAGGCTTCTGGTTGAGATAATGATACGAGTACCGCCAGGAGAGCTATTCGCGCCGAGTTGACGAAAAATGCTACGATTACTGCCACAATTGGGACGATGATTTTTTGATTTCGCGTAGTTGGAAACATTAGTAAGAAAACTATGGCTAAACCTAGTAACTGAAGGATAGCATGAACCCCTGAGCAGCCGTGATAAACTTCTATTGAACCATTTGGTAGACGCAAATAAATGCCTTGGCGGATTACGTTAAATCCTACATAATGAAGGATGAAGGCGGAAGATTTGGCTGTTAGCAATGATACGTCAACGAAGACTCCAATCAATCCGGGAGGAATGATTAAATAAGCAAGAACGATCAATTCTTGCCAATATTGTTTTAATCCTTTGATCCCAGAAGCGAGAATACCTAAACTCAGGCCAGATAGTAAAGGTGAAATCCTGATAAATACGTCATAGCCGGAGATAGATGAACTTTTGAGGAGGATTAAAGCGATGATGGTTATGCCAAAAAAGCTGGCGAAAATCCCGCTTTCTAATTTAAGATTTTCCTGTTTTTCCCAAATTAGAAATGCTACAATGCCCCAAAACATAAACATTGTACCAAATGAGTCAATGTCGTTGGTTCTGGAGGCTAGGGTTAGTTGCAGCGAGATTAAACCGGCGGCTATTGCTAACAGCCAGTATTTAGGTTCTTGGGCATATTTTAGCCAGTTGGTTTCAGTCATCTCTGTCTCCCGTTTGCAGTTAAAGCCTCCGCAATGGTTGTGATTGCCGATCGCGATTATTCATAGCATACCTTGTCCACCGGATAGTGGCGATCGCTATTCAAATTATCAACTACAAACACTAGATACGATCCCTTTTGGTATCGAGCTTCACGGAATCTTAATAAACTTGACAAATTGGAAAAGTAATGATAAGCCGATGAGAGTGTGATTTGTTTCTGGCTTCTAAGCGTAAACCTTTCGGTAATAGGCTTGATATTCTTCAGATAGTAGGGGCTCCCACCAGTGGCGATGAGTTAAATACCATTCTACTGTGCGCTTTAATCCTTGCTCAACTGTGACTGAGGGGGTCCAACCTAATTCATTTTTAATTTTGTTGGCATCAATAGCATAGCGGCGATCGTGTCCGGGTCGATCTTTAACAAAGTTAATTAATTGTTCGCAGGGAGTTATGGGTAAATTGTCGGCTAATTCATCCATTAGTTTGCATAACATTCGGACTAAATCAAGATTTTTTACTTCATTGTTGCCACCAATATTGTATGTTTCTCCGGGTTTTCCTCGATGAATTACACAATCTAAAGCGCGACAATGATCGATAACGTAAAGCCAATCTCGGACATTTTGCCCGTCTCCGTAAACGGGTAGTTGTTTGCCTAAAAGCATATTAATGCACATGAGGGGAATTAGCTTTTCTGGGAAATGATAGGGGCCGTAATTATTGGAACAATTTGTGATGATTGTGGGGACTCCGTAGGTGTGAAAATAGGCTCTGGCGAAGTGATCGCTACTAGCTTTTGAGGCGGAATAGGGGCTGTTGGGGGAGTATGGTGTGGTTTCTGTGAAAGCTGGATCTTCTGGGTTGAGACTACCATAAACTTCGTCGGTGGAAACGTGAAGAAATAGTCCTTGTTGCTGTTGAATTGGTGTGAAGTTGTACCAATGTTGACGGAAGGCTTCTAATAGGGTAAATGTGCCGACTATGTTGGTTTGTACGAAGGCTGCTGGTCCTAAGATCGATCGATCGACGTGGGATTCGGCGGCGAAGTGGGCGATGGTATCGATGTTTTCTGTTTGTAGTAGATTGTCGATTAAGGTGCGATCGCAAATATCTCCTTGGACAAATCGAAAGTTATTTTGATTTTCTAAGTTGGTTAAGTTTTGCCGATTTCCGGCATAGGTTAAGGCATCTAAAACTATTACTCGATCGTTGGGGTAGTTGCTACACCAGTGATGCACAAAATTTGAGCCGATAAATCCGGCTCCGCCTGTGATTAAGATCCGACGTGGCGATCGCATTCTGTCTTCTTTCCAATTGTCTGCCATAAGGATAATTTTTCTGCATAATATGGTAATAATTGAGATCATACCAGAATCCCCATTTTATTTCTAATGGATTATAAAACAGCCCGTAATTTCCTAATCGATCAGGGAACTGCCTTGGAAACTCAACGAAATCCTGACGCTTTCTTGATGCGTCTTAAACAGGGGAGTGCGCCAATTCCGGGACAAGTGACTAATATATTGTTAGCGCTGAAAATTGTTTTTGAGACTTTGCAAGAATCGCCGATGCTGGATCGGCAATTAATTTATGCTTTGCATTTACTTGCAGTTGAAAGTACGCAGCAGTTTGCCGCAGGTAGCAATAGAGGTATCGCTTGGCCGCCTGTTTTAAAGGAAGATGTGGAACGAATTGCGATCGCAGTTAAGAATATTTTTTCTGGAGTTTGGCAATAGTTAACTGTTAACTGTTATTTGTTAACTGTTATTTGTTAACTGTTATTTGTTAACTGTTACTATTAACTGTTAATAACTACCTTGATTACTTTGCGATCGCGCATATCTTGAAAAACCTGTTCTAAATCTTTTAAATGACGGCGATCGCTAATTAGCAATTCAAAGGGAATCTTCTGAGTTGCTAATAGTGATAGCGCTTCTCTAACATACTGCGGCGTATTATGAAAAACTCCCTTTAGCGTCAATTCACTGTAGTGTAATTTCTCTGTATTCACCGAAATTGTCGTATCCTTCGGACAACCACCAAATAAATTAACAGTTGCGCCAGGGCGAGCACAGGCGATCGCAGTTTCCCAAACAGCAGGAACCCCAGTACATTCAATAACCACATCCGCCCCCCAACCATCAGTTAATTCTTTCACCACCCCAGGAATATCGGCAACTTGGTGATAATTAAACGTCTTAAATGCACCTAATTTTTCCCCAATTTCCAATCGGCGATCGTTCCCACCAAATAACAAAACTTTCCCATGAGGCAACAATAAATTATTGCTTTCCCTTATCCCATTTCCAGATTCTTGCAAATAGGCAAGTACCGCAACAAACATCAATCCGATCGCGCCATCTCCCAAAACTAAAACGCGACAACCAGGTTTCACATTTGACCTCGCAATTCCATGTAAAACACAGGCCAAAGGTTCAGTCATCGCCGCCAAATCATCAGACAAATCAGGAGGAATTAATAACAAATTATGCTGTACAATAGGTGCAGGAATCTTTAAAAACTCAGCAAAAGTTCCATTATTCCAAGTTAAATTCGGACAAAGAGAATACTCTTGATATTGACAAAAAAAACATTTCATGCAGGGAGCCGAATTATTAGCAACCACGCGATCGCCCACCCGCCAACCCTTCACACCCTCCCCCACAGCCACAATTTTTCCCGCCGCTTCATGGCCAAACAAAGTTGGGGGACGCAACATTTTCGCGTGTCCACCTCGCCGCCAAACCTTCAAATCAGTGCCACAAGTAGTAGCCGCCGCCACACGAATTACCACTTCACCCGCCGCCGGTACGGGATCGGCAACCATTTCCAACCGCAAATCTTCCCGACCATAAAGTACCGCTGCCAACATCATCAACTGCCTACTATTTTCCAACTCAATTATTTTAGGGTAGTGCGTGCAATTTTGGTAAAATAAATTAATAGATGATTTGGTTTGTAGTAAGCGCTTTAGCGCTAAAGCGCTTACTACAAACAAGCTAATTATTTAATTTCTATTCCTAACTCATTTACAACCAACGAATGACTAACATCAATTATGGCGTGGTACTGGTGACAGCAAGTTCGCGGACAGAAGCAGAAACAATTGCCAAAGCTTTAGTTGAATCTCAACTTGCAGCTTGTGTCAGTTTCACACCAATACATTCAATTTATACTTGGCAAGGAGTAATTAATTCAGAAGAAGAATGGCAGCTAATCATTAAAACCGACTTAGCAAAATTTGATGATTTAGCCACAAAAGTACGGAAACTCCACTCCTACGAAGTACCAGAAATTATCGCCCTTCCTATCATCAATGGCAACCCCCTTTATCTGCAATGGATTTCTGAACAAGTTAAGTAATTTCCAGTTTTTCCCTATTACCTATTACCTATTCCCTCTTCCTTCTTCCCTCTTCCTTCTTCCTTCTTCCTTCTTCCTTCAACACTAATAACTATGCAAATCAATCAATTTCTTCACGCCGCCATAACTGTTAGCAACCTTGCCCAATCAGAACACTTTTACGGCACTATTTTAAACCTATCAAAAATTGATAGAAACTTAAAATTTCCCGGTGCATGGTATCAAATCGGAAACTTTCAAATTCACCTAATCGCTGCATCCACAATTATCCCAGATCGAGTAGACTTAGAAAAATGGGGACGCAACCGACATCTAGCATTTTCCGTCACTAACATAGAGCAAGCCAAAAAAGACTTAATTGCTCATAATTACCCCATTCAAATGAGTGCATCCGGTCGTTCAGCCCTATTTACTCAAGATCCCGACGGTAACATAATTGAACTCAGCGAATAAATGAAAATAATTGCTTACTCCTATAGCGATCCATTGCTAGAAACTCCACCCATAACCTCAAATTGGGGACAAGAAATTCATCAAATTTATCAAGATTTAGGAGGAAGACAACAACTCCAACAACTCTTAAAAGATTGCCAAACAACACCCCCCGACTGCATATTAATTCAGCGACTAGAACAACTCGGAGACACCGTGCAAGAAGTCTGCGAATTTCTTTCACAAATAGAAACCCTTGGCATTAAATTAATTATCTCAGGAAATACCACCAATAATCAACAATCAACCGCCACAGATTTACTCAAATTACTAAATGAAATTCAGCAGAATTATCGCAGTCGTAGCATTCGTAAAGGACACGCCAGAAACCGCCTCAAAACACTTCCGCCTCCTGGAAAAGCCCCCTACGGATATCGACGAGGTAAAGATCGTTACATCTTAGATCGTAGTGCTTCTCCGGCTGTAAAAGACTTTTTCGATCGCTTTTTACTATATGGTTCCTTGCGAGGTGCTGTGCGTTATTTAGCCAAAAAATATGGTAAAAAAATTTCCGTCAGCACAGGCCATCGCTGGTTAGTAAATCCCGTCTATCGCGGTGATTTGGAATATCAAAATAGTCAAGTAATTTCTAATACCCACATTCCCATTATTTCCAGAGAAGAAGCAGCCCAAATAGACCGACTCTTACGCCGCAATAAAAAACTCCCGCCCCGCACTGCTAGTGCGCCCCGCTCCCTAGCAGGTTTAGTTGTTTGTCAAGAATGCGGTTCAACTATGACAGTTGCGAAAGTTACATCGCGGCGCAAAACTAAAGAATATCTTTACTTGCGACCAATTAATTGTCATCGAAATCCCCATTGTAAAGCCATCTCCTATCAGCAAATCTTGTCACAAACTATAGAAATAATTTGTCACGAATTACCTCTAGCTGTAGCCAAATTAACCATGCCAGATATGGATGGAATTAAAGGAAAAATGGAGAGTGAAATAGCAGCGAAACAAGAAATCATCGAGCAATTGCCTATTTTAATAGAAACAGGAATTTTAGATGCAGAAACCGCAGAATTACGCAGTTACAAACTTCGCACAGAAATTTCTGAAATGCAAAGCAAAATTGCCCAACTTCCGCCAGTTAATTTACGCTCAATTGCTCAAGCTGTTTCTATATCGCAATTTTGGTTAGATTTGTCAGAATCGGAGCGTCGATTTTACTTTCGAGAATTTATTAGTAAGATTGAAATTGTCCGTCAAGATTCAGATTGGAAATTGCAGGTGATTTTCATTTTTTAGCTCTCATGTCTTCATGTTTCCTGAAAATTAACCACCTTAATCAGATGATAAATTGCCCAAATTGCCATTGCCCTCAAATAGTGACTAGCGCGAAATGTTCCCGCTGCTGTAATCGCTTCGGGAGTCCGAAATTGTAACCCATTTTCATAAATTTGCTTAACCACAACTTCCGTTAATTTTAAAGCTTTTTCCTGCATTCCCATTTGCACCATAAAAGCAGCTAAACCAAAGTTAATCCCTGTCCAAACTTCTAAAGGATGAGTTGCACCGGGCTTTTCTGGGGAGCCATCCAGCATTACTCCATTCGCCGCGCCAAATTCACCTTGATTAAATTTCAGAAAACAGGATTCATAGACGGTTTCTAAGGCACTAATGACACATTCCTGCGGTACAATATCGGGCAATCCTAACAATTTGGCATAGAATTGACCGCATAGTTGATCGGCCATTACCACTTCTGAACCGCTTTCGCTATCTAATCGGTAATATTGCCCATTCCAAAGTTTTTCCTGATAGATTGGTTTGGCTTTTTCTAACCAATTTTGATAATTAGTAATGGGTAATTGGTAATCGTTAATTGGTAATTCGTTGGAGTCTTTGCCACTTTTTTGATTGTGATTAATGAGTAAAGAACCGATCGCGATCGCACCTTCTAACGCCGCCAACCACAAACCCCCACAATAAGCACTCACGCCTCGCATTTGCCAATCATCAAAGGTTTGATCGGGAGCTCCAGAATTTTCGGGAATGCCATCATCATCTAAATCAAAGGTTTTCAGATAAGCTAAAGCTTCCACAATCGCCGGCCAACATTCTTGCAAAAACTCAAAATCTGTGCTACCAGTTAACAGAAAATACCGATAAATTTGCAAGACAAAATCGCAGGGTAAATCCTTCCACAGATTACAATCTTGATAGCTAGTATAATTAGTTTTCTCCCAAGGATGTTCGTTAGGAGCCCCTAAATCATGGGGTGTTGCCCCAGAAATTTTACGGACTGCTGAGGCTTGATTCCAACCAATAACTCTCGGTGTATTATCTGCTGTAGAAATTGCTCGCGCAAAGGCTAAAAGCACTGCCTTATCTAAGTCTGGCCATAGCATTAATAATGCAAAAGAACCGTACAAACGCACATCTAAACTTTCATACCAACGATAATCTAGGCACTCCAAAACTCCAAATTGACCCTTGGGATCGCGTTCATCGGCCGCACTCCAAAGCGTTCCGCCATCGGTTAAAGTGTAAAGTTCATTAAACATGGCCATTTTTATGCTGTCTGGCAAGTCCGATCGTGATAAAATTGGTGCTTGCCAAGCTTCAATATTTTCTCGCCAAGTGTCAGAATGTTTTAAAGCGGTGCGAATTATTGACCAAACATTTTTGCCATTTCTACCAAAGAAATCTGTGTAGCGGCGATAGTACCAAACTCCGGGGGAAAATTCAGTAACGGGAAAATCCCATGCTAAAACAAAGGGAATTTTGCGAGTTTTTCCCGGTCTAATCGTAAAACGAACTGCGATCGCGCAGGCTAATTGTTCTCCAGCCGCCGCAGGAGTTTCATCAGAACTATCTAATAAAAAACCTTCCTGGGAAAAAGGTCGCCAAATTTCTTCCCCATTCCCGGCAGGATTCCAACTAATGTGATAAAAAACTTCTACTGCCGGATTTGTGACAGTAGCGATCGCCCATTGTCCCTCCCCTTCTTGCGCTTCTTCGGCCGCATTTAACCGTGTCATTACACAGCCAATTCGATGAAAATCTTCCACTAATCGATTACAATTTCCGCCACTTTCTCCCCAACGAGAATTATATTCATAAACTGGACTACCATCATCTCTAACTTGAATTTCTGGGGACTTATTCGCATTAGTAAACCAGCCCACAGTATTTTGCCAAGTTAACATAATACTCAGGGTAATCGGCTTATCGGTAGGATTATGAGCAATCCATTCAAACATTGCCACAGGATAGCTACTTTCCTGATAGTTTCCCGCCCAAATTGGCGAAAATTGTTCGCAACTTAATTCAGCTTGAAATACATTTTCATAGACAAACCAACTCCGAGGATAAAGTGCATGATAAGTCCCCGTAGTTACCGATTCTTCTCCTTCTTCCTTCTGCTTTCTTCCTACCTTCGGATACCATTTCCAACTTGAAAGACTGCCATCTGTAGGGGGTTCTGTTGATAGAGAATAAGCTTGTTTTTTCCCACCAAATTCTTCAAAAACACTGAATTGACAGGCTGGTAACGTGCGGAATAAATGTTCCCCACCGTCGATGTGCCACAGATTGAAGTCACCATGATGCGATCGCCCGATGCAACCAGCACCGAAGCCACCCAAAGGCATTCCATGACAGGGGCCATCGTCGAGATTGCTGGCGTAGCGGACAGTATAGGGTTTTTCCCAACCGAGACCGATGGGACGGTTCCAGGCTTGGGGGGGGATGTTAGGGGTAGATTGATTGGTCATAGCTGCGATTTTATCATTGGTATGAATCACCAATAAATAAGAAATAATAATTGTGCCAGTGAGTTATAAAATTAAGAAGAAAATTCTACAGTGAAACGCAATAATGCGAATTTTATTCGTCTCAGCAGAAGCATCACCCCTCGCTAAAGTAGGCGGCATGGGCGATGTCGTTGGAGCACTCCCCAAATTTCTGCGCCGTCTGGGTCACGATGTCCGCATCTTCATGCCTTACTACGGCTTCTTGCCTGACAAAATGGAAATCCCTCAAACTCCCATTTGGTCAAGTTCGGCAATGTTCCAAAATTTCAGTATTTACGAAGGCATACTGCCCAAAACCGATGTCCCTCTATACTTATTTGGACATCCCTCTTTCATGCCTCGCCGCATCTATTTTGGTGAAGATGAAGACTGGCGGTTCACCTTATTTGCCAATGCTGCTTCGGAATTTGCTTGGAATTACTGGAAACCTGACATCATTCACTGTCACGACTGGCACGCAGGCATGATCCCTGTTTGGATGCACGAAGACCCAAATATTAAAACAGTTTTTACCATTCACAACCTTGCCTATCAAGGCCCTTGGCGTTGGCGTTTGGAACAAATGACCTGGTGTCCTTGGTATATGCAAGGTCACAATACAATGGCTGCGGCAGTACAATTTGCCGATCGAGTAACAACTGTTTCTCCTACCTATGCTGAACAGATTAAAACTTCAGCTTATGGCGAAACTTTAGAAGGTTTAATGTCATTTATCAGCGGCAGATTATCGGGGATAATTAACGGTATTGATACCGAATCTTATAATCCTGCTACTGACAGATACATTCTCGAAAATTTTACGGCTGATACCATTGATAAGCGGCCACCTAATAAAATTGCTCTGCAAGAAGAAGTTGGCTTAGAAGTAAATAAAAATGCCTTTTTAATGGGCATGGTGACACGCTTGGTTGAGCAAAAAGGGCTGGATTTAGTGATTCAAATGTTGGATCGGTTTATGGCCTACACTGACTCTCAATTTATTGTATTGGGAACAGGCGATCGCTATTACGAAACCCAACTTTGGCAAATGGCATCTCGCTATCCCGGTCGCATGGCTACGCAACTACTATATAATGAGCCTCTTTCGCGGCGGATTTATGCAGGTAGCGATGCCTTTTTGATGCCATCTCGCTTTGAACCCTGTGGTATCAGCCAAATGCTTTCTATGCGTTATGGTTGCGTGCCGATAGTGCGTCGCACGGGTGGTTTAGTTGATACAGTTTCTCACCACGATCCGATTAATAATTTGGGTACTGGATACTGCTTCGATCGCTATGAACCTTTAGACCTCTTTACCTGCATGATTCGTGCTTGGGAAGGTTTCCGTTATAAAGATAAATGGAAAGAACTGCAACAGCGCGGTATGAGACAAGATTTTAGTTGGGATCTTTCTGCGGAAGCATACGTCAAATTGTACAGGGAAGTTCTCGGATTACCAGAGAAAGAAGTCTTAGAAGCGTCAGAGGAAAAAGTGCTTGAGTTACCTGGTAGTTAGTTGTTATTAGTTAGTTGTTAGTTGTTAGTTGTTAATCGAATTTATTGCTGTATAAGCGATCGCTAAAAATCTTATCAGATTGCGCGATCGCTTTTACTTAAGCGCGATCGCACCCGATAATGAAACCGCCCTGGGTTAAAACCCCTGTCTCAAAGATCAAGTCCTCTGAAGAGGACTAA
>MBRE01000023.1 GCA_001698425.1 Oscillatoriales cyanobacterium USR001
TTTCAAAAAGGGGATTAGAGTCAGCATATATATTTATTTTTAAGCGATCGCTAAAATCTTATCAGACAAGCGATCGCTTTTACTTTTCGCGATCGTACCCGAGAATGAAACAGCCCTGCCTATAATAGGGCTTGCTGTTCAGGGGGCGACAACGAGGCTAAAGCGGTTGCTGGATAAGCTTTATAGCTCTCAATCCCCTCTGATAAAATGATTTCTTATTGCGAACCAAACGTATCATAGACTCTACCCATTCCTGACATTCATTAAAAGCAATTAGCCAATTTTCACCATATAAACCAATCCAAAAATTGCTATGTCTTCTTCTTGTTCTACCTGTCTCTTGGGGACGACACACATATTTTTCTTGTCTCTGAAGCTTAGTTCTTTTTCCTTGTAACCATGCCGAAGTCATCGCCAAAGCTATTAAAATTATTAACGCAATCAATCTATCAGGTGATGCTTGACAACCTTCTAAGTTATATCCTCCGGTTTTGCAGTCTTTAAACATCGCTTCTATGCCATAACGTTGACCGTAAATCTTGATACTGCTTTTCATATCTGGGAGATTAGTTAATAGATACCAAGGTTCATCTTCTTGTTTACCCTTATATTGTCTTTTCCAAGAAGCAACTAAGTTAAAGCGAGAGAAACCTGGATTTTGAGTTAAATTTATCTGAGAAAAAAAGAGATGAATTCCGGGTTGAACTGGAATGGTATTTAGGGCTTTAAATGGCTGTTTCTTTTCTCGAAAAGTTGTACTTCCTTTTTGACGAAGTACAAAGCTGAGATGCTGACGGTGTAACCATTTTGCTAATTCTATACTATGAAATTCGCGATCGCCAACAATCACTAATTTATATTTTTTAAACAAGCGAATAACTGGACGTAATACTTGCTGCTGTTCGGCTAAATTAGAAGCACCTTGTTTATCTAATAATGTCCAGAATATCGGGAAAGCTCTTTTTTGATAAATGGCACTTACCATTAACACATTATACTCCTTCCACTGTGTTCTATCCAAGGCAATAATTAATTGAGTTCCGGCTTTAATTTGACGAGCTATTACTTCTTTAATGATCGGGAACCAAATCACCAGGATGCTGAGTGCTTTAATAGATAAAAACCGTTGTATATGACGGCGGCAACTATTTTGTAAAATCGTTAATGGCAGGGTGGCGGCTAATCGTTCTATTCTAACTTGTTTTTGGGATTGTAACAACCACACTAGCATATTCAGGGTAAGTAATTGTTTTGGGTTGAGATATTTTTCCAGAATATTGTGATAGAATGATGGTAACATATTATTATGTTTGGTCTTGTGGTATTAACGAGACCTTTCCTTTTTATCACAACTAGGGGCTGATTCTTCTATTGAGAGTCTATTCTCAATAAGCTCTCACTTTTTTGAGATGGTTCAAGCCCGAAAACATCCTCCCTGCAATGGTTTGGGGGCGCTTGTCGCCCCCTGAAGATCGCGACCCTATTTGAAAACTGTCCGGAGTATTGTAAATACAAACAGACTTCTTCT
>MBRE01000024.1 GCA_001698425.1 Oscillatoriales cyanobacterium USR001
ATTTTGTGGTGGATTACCAACCGGAGGTTGTTGTCCATTTTGAAGATTTTGTGGTGGATTACCCATCGGAGGTTGTTGTCCATTTTGGGGATTTTGTACTTGATTAGCAAGCAGAGTTTGTGGTGTAGCCATAGTAAAATCTCTCTTATTCTTAATAAACTTTTTAAGTTAAGTTGTATAGTTACCAGTTTCTAATTTCGACTATTCCAAGAATACACATAATTCAAGGAATTGTTACTTTAATAGTCTTGGTAAGCTAGAACTAACAACTTAGCTTATTTACTATTAACGGTGGTGAAAATTACAATAACAATGCTGCTTGGATTACAGTTTTGTAATTTTTGAAAAGCTGCATAAGTCGCGATTAGATGTACGTAAGTCTTGTTTTAAATAATGACCGATATACAGGTTTACCACGCTTCATGGTAGCAAGTTCTCTTTCTGTGGGAATTGGTAAGGGATTTTCTGTTAGCCAATAATCATCGCTTTGACACTGGAAAGCGGGATGAGATGAGAAACGATCGTGAATTTCTGTTGCGACTTCTTTGACATCTGATTGGATGAAAACTTCACCATTAATTGCTATATAATTTGCCAATTCATTAACTAATTCTGGTTGTACCATCCGCCTTTTTAGATGTTTTTGTTTGAACCAGGGATCGGGAAATTGAATTGTTACTCTCTGCAATGCACCAGTAGGTAAAGATGCTAAAATTGGTTGGATAGAATTATTCGCATTGCAAAATAGATAGTGCAGATTTGTTAAGCCTTTTTCGTCTCGCCAAGCATTGGCTTCTTCTACTAAGGGTTCGCGAATTTCTAAACCCAGAAAGTTCCACTCAGGGTGTGTTTGTGCCATAAGATATAAAAATCGCCCTCTACCGCAACCGATATCTAAATGTAAGGGTAAATTTAAGTTAGAATAAATTTGATTCCACTCTGGAGGATTTGCCGATACTTGATATTTAATACAGAGTGGATTGACGTGCTGACGGACTCGAACTCTTGCCAATTTTGATAACTCCTCATAATTCTAATAATTTCGGAGGTAGGTTAGGTACGTAGTTGGGCTGAAGCGCAACAACGTACCTAAAAATTAACCCCGTGTAACACTTGCGTAAGTCTTAAAGTTGTCATTCTCTAAACTTCTGGTTCAATTCCTGCGGCTCTTAATTGCGCTGCTAATCGTTCCGAACGTTGTCGTTCCTGTTGTATTTGTTGTTGTATCATGTCCTTTTCTTGTCTTTCTTTTTCGATCGATTCTGTTCCCCATAATAACATTTCTCCGTTTTCATCCCACCAACGTAACCAATAACCTGTCCGATTAGCTTTTGTTCCTTGCCACACTCCCAAAAATAACCCTACTCCGGCAATCCAATGGTGATTATTTGCATTAGGGGGTTGTAATTCATACCGTCCCGATGAATTTAATTGATATAATTCCAATAAACCCTCTACAGGTTCAAAGATAGCATAGAATGGTGCGCGCAATACTTGTTCGTAAAAGAACCATTTACCGGGGGGATAACTTTGTTTGCTGGAATATTCGTCGCTTTCTGTGGCTGATAAAAATTCCATGACAATTGTGGGAATTTCTCCTTCTAAATTGGGGGTGTAACTACGGCGTACCTCTTGATTAGCTAGGGGTTCGACATTGCGTGCATAAAACCAATCTGGGGCTTTGATGGCGAGTTTGTCGTTTAATGTGGCGCAAATTCCCATGTTTGATGCTATTAATATATTTTCGGAAATTAGTTGGGCAATTTCTAGGCTTTCGCGTAGGGCGGCGGCGAGAATGGGTTGGTCGATGTTTTCCACTGGTTCCTCATCTAAAATGAAATTATCGGGTAGTTTTTCCCAGGAAATTTTTAATTCGGCTGTGGTTGTTGGCATGGTTTTACCTCTTAAATTATACTAATGGAGGGCTTGCTGTAATACTTCTTGATGAATGAGCGATCGCTCTATTAGATATTCTATCTTGTTTTGTGAAAGTGATTTGCCGTTGTGGTAGTTTTCGATCCAATTTTGACTGATTGAATTACGATCTTCTGGCAATTCAGATAATAAATAGCCGGGAATTTCTAATTCGTCCATTAATTGGGTTACTTTGGGGTCGTAACTGAGGGCAAAACTGCGACAACCTTCGGCTAATCCCATGATTAAACTATGATAGCGCATTCCCACGATCATTTCTACTTGTCGGAAGATGCCTTTTAATTCTCTGGGGTTTTCTAGGGTGATAATTTGACTATTGTTGGGGATAGCATTGTGAAGAGTTTTGGCAATGGGTAGGTCGTGGGATTTTTGAAATGGGAGGAGTAAGATGAAGGTTTGTGTGGCTTTTTGGAAGTCAATTAAGGCGTGAGTTAATGTGGCTAATCTGGCGGGGGTGAGGCTGGAGTGCGATCGTAGGTTGACGGCGACTCTGGATGATGGAAAATCTGATAATCTAGGTACTGGTAAAGTATCTAATGCCCACACAGGATCGGGTGCTAAGGTGAAGGGGATTTGCCAATCAACAAGTAGGGATGCGGAGGCGCGATCGCGCACGGTAACGGTGTTACAACCTCTAAACCAACGCTGGGCAAAATGGCGGGTAATCGGACGTTTTAATGGACCAATTCCTTGAGCCCAAGCAATAGTTTTTAAGCCAATTTGTTGGGCAATTCCCATTAATCCGCCATAATAAAAAGGGCTGGCTAGGCTAGTAACATCTTGAATGAGGCTACCACCGCCCCAAATTAGGATGTCGGCGGTACGCAAAGTTTGGAGAATTTGTAAAGCATTCATGCGATCGCAAGTTTCTACCCCATACCATTGATTTGTTTGAGTAGGATTGCCAGAAAGCACAATTGGTGTGATATAATCGGGTAACATTTGCAGTAGCGATGCTAACAGAGCCTCGTCACCGCCATTGCCTTTACCGTAGTAGCCTGATAAAACTGCCCGCATTTTTGCCATTTTGAATTTAAGATATTCTAATCAATTAGTTTCTATTCAAGCTCAAATCTCATCTCAAATCTAATTTTTTTATGCACGCTCTGTCTATACCTACCTGGATTATTCATATTTCTAGTGTCATTGAGTGGATTGCAGCCCTCTGGTTCATTTGGATTTACGGTGAAGTCACTGGAAATCGCGCTTGGTGGGCTTTATCTTTTGGTATGTTACCGGCTCTCGTTAGTGCAATGTGCGCTTGTACATGGCATTATTTTGACAACGATCCTTCCTTGGAATGGATGGTTACTCTTCAAGCTACGATGACTTTGATTGGTAATTTTACTCTCTGTGCTGCTGGTTGGTGGATTTGGCGAAAATCTCAGCCCGGAATAGGGGAAGATGGAAAATAATAGAGAGTATATGGTATAAGGGAATTACTAATTGCCAATAACAGTTAACCAATAACCAATAACCAATAACAGTTAACCAATAACCAATAACCAATAACCAATAACCAATGACTAAAGAAACTATTTTTGCTCTATCACTATTTCCCTACTTAGGTTTTCTATGGTTTATGACGCGATCGCGCCAAGTACCTCGCTTGGGTTTAATTGGATTTTATGGTACTCTAGTATTTGTTGCCATTACTATTCCAGCCGGAATTTATGCAAAATTAGCATACAAAGATTCCTTAGCGAACATCGATTGGCTACATGGCGGTGCAGAATTATTCTTAACATTATCTAATATTTTGATAGTGCTAGGCTTTAGACAAGCAGTAATTTTAATTCGACAATCATCACAACAATAATGGAGATTCAAACTCTCACAGGTCATGCAGACGGGGTAAAATCAGTAGCGATCGTACCCGATGATAAAATAATTGTCAGCGGCGGCGAAGACGGTAAAATCAAGCTGTGGGATTTGACTACAGGCGAACAAATTCGCTCGATGACAGGTCATCCTTATGGCGTGAAAAATGTTGTTATTAGCCCTGATGGAAAAACCTTTGCCACAGGCGGCGGCGACGGTACAATTAAACTTTGGAATTTGAGTAAAGGCGAATTAATTCGTACTTTTGTGACTGGATTATCACGGTTAGATTCTGGTTCAATGCCGGTCGCAATTAGCCCTGATGGAAAAACGATCGCGAGTCACAGTAGTAGTTACAGTCAAACTATCAAATTATGGCGAATAGATACAGGAGAATTAAGCGGTACGCTAACAGGTCACGCAGGTTCAGTTAAGGCTTTTACGATTAGCCCGGACGGTGAAATTTTAGCCAGTGATGGGGCAGATAATACTATTAGGTTGTGGCGTTTGGGTTCAGAGGAATTAATCAGCACTTTGGCGGGTCACACGCGAGATATTTTGGCGATCGCAATTAGTCCCGACGGGCAAACTTTAGTCAGTGGTAGTAAAGACGAAACTGTCAGGATTTGGAACTTACACACGGGCAAAGTTTTGCGTACTCTCTCCGGTCATTCTTATGCAGTTAATTCGGTGACAATTAGCCCCGATGGTAAACTTTTAGCCAGCGGTGGTTATGATAGTTTAATTAAGCTGCGACGTTTGAGTAATGGAGAATTACTGCACATTTTTTCTGGTCATTCTGCTTCGGTAAATTCTGTGGCAATTAGTTCTGATGAGAGGACAATTGTTAGCGGTAGCGAGGA
The DNA here is from genome assembly GCA_001698425.1 of Oscillatoriales cyanobacterium USR001. Classification (GTDB taxonomy): domain Bacteria; phylum Cyanobacteriota; class Cyanobacteriia; order Cyanobacteriales; family Microcoleaceae; genus Kamptonema. The sequence continues at coordinate 4,620 of MBRE01000024.1, forward strand.
TAAAACGATTCGGATTTGGCGTTTAGAATAGCTAATAAAGGACTTAAGCAGGCACACTATATAAGACGAATTGTAGGCTTTTAGCTGTAATTTTTGAAGGATTAAATTTTATCTCATAATCCAATAAGGTTTAAGTTAAAGCTAACAGCATAAACCGAAATATATTGCCCTATAAACTAGAAACCTCAGCCAAAAATCCAGAAGATTCAAGACGCTTAACAGTTTCCTCAGCATTCTCCACCCAAAACTGATTCCCAAACCGAACTTTTTTACGGCAATATTCACCCGCCACAATAGCACTAACTGGTACTTTTATATTATCTCTACGATCTGAATGTTCCTCCAAAATAGCTTTTAAAGAATTTAACCTTTCAATATTTTCGACTTCCTGCGTTGTTAATTTTAACATCACCATTTGACCTGCGATCGCGTGCTTTACTTCCTCTACCATGTATGATGATATAAACCTTTCCTCTTCTGCTTCTCTGAAAATCTGCGTAGATTCTATGCTATTTTCCTCCTCTTTTTGACCATTTTGTTCTAATTTCATCAGTTTAGCATCTTCGACAAGAATCTGTATACCATCATCACGCTTCTCTATTTTACCACTAATCAGCAGCAAAGCATTATCTTCTAATAATGAGTGAATTTTTTCATATATCTTGGGGAAAACTACAGCTTCTAATTGAGAAGTCAAATCTTCTACTTGTAAAATCGCCATACGCTCGTTTTTCTTAGTTGTCACCAGCTTAATCGCTACCACCATAACAATAACTTTGACCTCTTTCTTTTTGATTTCACTCAACTGTTCCAGAGTAATAGCATCATCAATTGGGTTGGCTAGTAATACAGATTTCAGCGGATGATCTGAAACATAAAAACCCAAATATTCTTTTTCTAAACGCAGCTTGTCTTGACTAGGAAAATCTGGTACAGGTTTGTGTTTTGGAATAGAATCATAGCTATTTTGGGTATTATCAAAACTCATTCCTAATAAATCGAATAAATTTCCCTGGCCGCTTTCTCGATCTTTTTTCCGATTCTGAGCCCATTTAATTACCCCATCAAGATCGTGCATTAATTGATTGCGATTAGGATTAAGATGATCGAAAGCACCACATTGAATTAAAGCTTCAGAAGCGCGGCTATTAACTGCTTTTAAATCCACCCTTTCACAAAAATCAGCTAGAGACTTAAACTCACCGCCTACTTGTCGAACTTTCAAAATATTCTCGATCGCATTCTCTCCTAAATTTTTGATCGCCGACAATCCAAACAATATTTTATCAGTTTTTGCCCCTGTAAATTGTTGAGGAAGTGGAGTAAAAGTCACTTCCGAACGATTAATATCTGGTGGTTCTATTTCAATCCTCATTTTGAGACAATTAGCGATATATTTCTGTACTTTATCCTGATCGCCACTATTAGCAGTTAAAAGTGCAGCCATGTATTCTACAGGATAATTTGCTTTTAAGTATGCCGTTTGATAAGTAACATAGGCGTAGGCCATTGAATGGGATTTATTGAAGCAATACTCAGCGAATTGAACCATCTGTTCAAATAATTTTTCCGCCACTACTTTACTCACACCATTCTTAGTTGAACCATCAATAAATGTTTCCCGTTGCTTCTGCATTTCCTCCGCTTTCTTCTTCCCCATTGCGCGACGCAATAAGTCAGCTTGACCCAAAGAATAACCCGCCAAATCTTGAGCCACCCGCATAATTTGCTCCTGAAAACAAAGCGTTCCATAGGTTTCTTTGAGAATTGGCTCTAATAGCGGATGATCGTATCTAACTAACTCTCTTCCGTGCTTTCGATCGATAAATTGGGGAATTAAACCTGCATCCAAAGGCCCCGGTCGATACAGTGCCAAAATTGAAGAAATATCTTCTAAACAAGAAGGTTTGAGCTTTTTAACTACATCTAACATTCCTGAAGATTCTAACTGAAAAATACCTTCTAAATCTCCTCTTTCTAAGAGTTTATAAGTCTTCTCAACATCTTCCGGTAATTTTTTAACTCTAGCAAAAACCTCTTGGGCTCTTCTTTCTCTATCCGAAGGTAGTGTTTCTGGGTCAATATCAAGATCGTTTGTTTGCTTAATATACTCAACAGTTTTCTGAAGCATTGTTAAGTTTTTCAATCCCAAAAAATCCATTTTTAATAGACCAAGGGATTCCAAATCTTCCATGTAATATTGGGTAATTACAGCACCCTCATTATTTCTTTGTAGCGGGACAATTTCATCCAATGGTTGCGCGGAAATCACCACCCCGGCGGCGTGTACGCCATAGGTTTTATTGGTTCCCTCAATCCTAATTGCCATGTCAATCCATTGACGAACTGCGATAATTTTTTCTTCAGTTTCATCATTATTTTTAGTTGAAACTGTCTCTTCATCGTAAGCTTGCTTAAACTCTGGTGCAGGTGTTTGATCGGAAATCATTACTGATAATTTTTCCGGTTTTCCCCGCGATACAGGAATTAACTTTGCCATTTCATCGGCTTTTTTATAAGGAACGCCTAAAACTCTACCCACATCTTTTAAAACAGATTTTGATGTCAAACGGTTAAATGTAATAATCTGGGCTACACGCTCAGCACCATATTTGTCGGTAACATATTTAATCATATCATCCCGTCTTTCTATGCAGAAATCGGTATCAATATCTGGCATAGATTTACGTTCTGGGTTAAGAAAACGCTCGAATAGTAAGCCATGATGCACTGGGTCAATGTTAGTAATTTTCATGGCGTAGGCAACTAAAGAACCTGCGGCCGAACCTCGTCCTGGCCCAACAGGGATGTTACTTTTTCGAGCATAATCAATGTAGTCCCAAACTACTAAAAAGTAGGTGGAAAAACCCATTTTCTGAATCATTGCTAATTCATATTCCAGTCTTTCTCGATAAACTGGTTTAATTTCTTTACGTTCTTTGGCGTTGAGTCTTTGTAGTAAGCCTTCCCAAGCAACGTGCTCTACATAGGTATCGGCGGTATGATCTGGAGGAATTTGATAGGTGGGAATACGTGGTTCGTCGAAAATTTCATATTTTTTAATTTTATTAGCAACTTCTAAGGTGTTATCAATGGCTTCTTTGATGATATCATCTGGTAAATGATCTCTGAATAATTGCGCCATTTCTTCGGCAGATTTCAAATACTCAGTTCCGCTGTAACGCATCCTTTTTTCATCTTCAATTAGTTTGCCAGTTTGAATGCAAAGTAAAGCATCGTGAGCTTCAACGTCGCTGCAAGCGGTAAAGTGGGAATCATTGGTAGCTACTATTTTAATATCTAGTTCTTTGGCAATTTTTGCCAGTTCAACGTTGATTATTCTCTCTTCCCAGTAACCATGATCTTGAATTTCTAAGTAGTAGTCATCTCCAAATAAATCTTTGTACCACTTGGCAACTTTTCTGGCTTCTTCTAAGTTGCCAAGTTCGATCGCGCGGGGGACTTCGCCTGCTCTACAACCACTGGTGACGATTAAATCTTCATGGTATTGTTCTAGGAGTTCTTTATTAATACAAGGACGGCCAAAAAGCCCTCTTTCCGGCATTCCTTGTAAGTGAGAAATTGTGGTTAATTTGACGAGATTTTTATAGCCTTGGGTGTTTTTAGCTAAAACTACTTGATGATATTTTTTTCTGCCTTTAACTTTGACTGAAATATCGCCATTTACTACATACATTTCATTGCCAATAATGGGAGTAATACCCTTATTTCGGCAGACTTTAATGAGTTCGATCGCGCCATACATGACTCCGTGATCTGTGAGCGCGATCGCGGGCATTCCTAATTCTACAGCCCGGTCTATCAACGGCGGTAGTTGAGATGCACCATCGAGGAGACTGTAGTCGCTATGAGTATGCAGGCCGACAAAAGACATGGCAGTTTTAATTTGAGGGTTGAGACTCTATATTATAGACTATCAGGACTTACGCAAGTACAGATCGTGGGTAATACCAATTTTAAAAAAGAATGCAACAATGAAGATCCCCCCTACTGCCTTAAAAAGGGGGAACAAGAGTTAATCAAAGTCCCCCTTTTTAAGGGGGATTTAGGGGGATCGACATACTGTTGCATAACTTTGGAGAATTGGTATAAGGGCACGGCAATGTCTTGTCCTGACTATAATTAATTAATCATATTCTGAAATATATTGCTGAAGAAATTTTTGAATTTTATAAAGCTGAAATCCTTTGGCTAATTGCTGCAAGTGTTTGGCAAATGGCACTAATTTAACATCTAAGTTTTCTAGCCTATGAGTTTGATCCAAAATTTCTTCGATATCGCCAATCTCCGCTGCACTTAACAACGTTATAATTGAGTCTTTAGAAGGCGGTAAAAAAAAGGATGTGGCGACTGAATTAGACTGGAAAGATGCGGTCGTAACTGACTCTCCAAATTCATTTTTGTGAGAAACTTTTTCTTGTTTGCCTTGATAAATCCAGTCTAATCCCAAACGTAACTGCAACTTGTCTAAAAGTTGTTTTACCTGGATCGGTTTGAGGAGAAAATTATCGCTACCTCCAACTATATCATTGAATTTAGTATCATCAAAAACACTAGCACTAATGGCGATTACAACTACATCTTTTACCTCTGGTATAAGTCGTAGCCTTTCGATCGCCTCAAAGCCATCCATCACTGGCATTACTAAATCCATTAAAATAATATCTGGCTTAAATTCTCTAGCTTTATTCAGACAATCTTGACCGTTTACTGCTTCAATAATTTTAAAGCCTAAAGGTTCAAGAATATTTCGCAATATATCGCGATTTACCTGATTATCATCCACAACAATCACTTTAGATTTATTACCGACAAAACCGATAATCTGCTCTTCTTCCTGAGCTTTGAGGAGCGGACAGTAGTTTTGGATTAATGGTAATTCTAAATCCATCCAGAAAACACTACCTTTTCCTAAAATACTGTTAACGTGAATTTCGCTACCCATGATCTTGACTAATTTCTGGCTGATAGATAGTCCTAATCCAGTGCCTTCATTAGCATAATTAGGTTCGCTTACTTGGTGAAATGGTAAAAATATTTCTTCTAATTTATTTGCCTCAATTCCAATGCCTGTATCTTCTACTTGAAACCGAATTTTAGTCATTGGTAAGCGATAATTGTTGATTGCTAATTCTTCTCCTGATTTATTGCTCAATAGTTCGCTATTTTTTACACGCCAAACTTTAAAAGTTACGCCGCCCTTATTGGTAAATTTAACTGCATTCCCCAATAAATTAATCAATATTTGCCGCAATCTTTTCTCGTCAACATAAAGAATGTTTGGTAAAGGTGATAAGAGTTGGCAAGTAAAGGTAATATTTTTTTGGTTGGCTCGCATTTGAAATAGGTCGCTAATACTTTTAATAAACTCAGGAAAATTTAACTCTACGGGATGGAGTTCCATTTTCTGAGCTTCTATTTTTGCCAGGTCTAAAATATCATCAATGAGTGTCAATAAGTGTCTGCCGCAATCTTGAATTGTGGTTAGGTTATCTTGCTGCTTGCTGGTTAAATTATTGTGCATTTTCAGAATTTGAGCATAGCCTAAAATGCCATTTAAAGGTGTGCGTAACTCATGGCTCATATTGGCGAGAAATTCGCTTTTGGCGCGGTTAGCGGCTTCGGCGGCTTCTTTCGCTTGTTGTAGGGCTAATTCGGCTTGCTTGCGATCGGCGATTTCGGTTTGAGCTTGTTCAAAAAGTGTTGATTGTTGGATGGCGATCGCTAATTGCACGCATAATTGTCTTAAAGATTCTATTTCCGAAGAATGCCAATCACGGGGACCTTTACAGTGATGTACGATCAATAGACCCCACAGTTGATTTTTAATTTTTGACTTGATGTTGGTGGCAGAAAACTCAGAATCCTGGCTATTTTGCATTTGCAAAATTGGCACTACTAAATTAGCTTTAACCTGCAATTCACTCAGTAAATCAACGTAGCATTCTTTTAAACCAGCAGTATAAATATCATTAATAGCAGAAATTCTACCTTCTTGATACAAAGAAATATAGCGTTCTAAAAAGCAGTCATCTTGAATATCTTGACCGGCAATAGATATCCATCCTTCGGCTACTGACTCGACTACTACTAACCCTTTTCCATCAGGATTAAAACAGTAAATTACTGCCCGATCGGTTGATAAAAAATAACGCACTTCTTCGACAGCAGTTTTTAATACTTCTTCTAGTTTCAGAGACTGACGAATCCGTTCGATGCTGGCTCCTACTAGCCGATCGCGCAAAAATTGTTGCTGCAATTTTTCTTCTACTTGTTTGCGCTGAATGTGAGAACCTAACTGGGTAGCCACAGCATTTACTAGCTCAAGTAAACGCTGTTCTTGTACGGTTTTTGAGCGTTTAAAGAAAATTAAAATGGCTAAAATTTGTCCGCTGGTGCGAATTGGTACACCAAAACAGGCTTTTAATCCCATTTTGGTGGCAATTCCTATTCTGTCTACAAAAACAGGTGTGCGATCTTTGCTAATATCTTCTATCCATTCTGGCTGTGCGGATAACCAAATTTTCCCTGGTAATCCTACTCCTTTGGCAAAAGTAAATCTTTTGCTAAAGCGGCGAAATTCTTCAAGATTGAGATCGCTGGCATACCAACCTTCACTACAAATTAAAACGCTATTTTCTCCTTCTGTGGGAATCCAAGCTTCGGCAAAATCCCAGCCAATTGTTGTGCAAAATAAGCCGAGAATTACTGTTAAAGCATCCTGAAAGTCGAGGGAGCAGTTTATTGCTTGAGTTGTGGCGAGTAGTAAGCGAATTTTGTCTTCTGCTTGTTTTTGTTCGGTGATGTCGCTGGCGGCGCTGAGAGTTTGTTTAAGTTTGCCTTCTGGGGTTCTGGCAAAGACGGCATCTCGGCTTTTTAACCAGCGCCAAGAGCCGTCTCGATGCTTCATGCGGTAATCAATTTCAAAGATGTTTCTGTCGTTGCTATTTTCAATTTTTTGTTGATATTCGTTGAGTTTGGCGAAGTCTTCAGGGTGCATGAGATTTGAGAATAATGTTGCACCCATTTTTTGAATTTCTTCTGGTGTATAGCCTAGAATTTCACCGATTTGGCGATTAATATAAATATTTTGCTGCTCGATTAGGTCGTAGATATATAATATATTAGGACTGGCTTCGGCTATATGTTGAGCAAATCTTTGGCTTTCTCGGAGTGCGGCTTCTGCTTGTTTGCGATCGCTGATTTCTTTTTGCAGGATTTTATTTTGTTCTTGTAGGGTTTTTTCAAATCCTACACGGGTGTTGATTTCTGCTTGCAGGACTTTGTTTTGTTCTTTGAGTTGCTTTTGTAGTTTCCGCATAGTTAATTGGTGCTCTACGCGGGCTAAAACTTCTTCCGAATGAAAAGGTTTGCTGATGTAGTCAGCGCCACCTACGTTAAAGGCTTTTATTTTGTCAAAGACTTCTCCTTTGGCGCTTAAGAAAATTACTGGAATATCGCAGGTTTTCTCATTTAATTTAAGTTTTTGACAGATTTCATAACCATCTACTGTGGGCATTACAATGTCAAGTAAAATTAAATCAGGTGGATATGAATTACAGGCTCTAAGTGCCAATTGCCCATTGATGGCACGGCGACATTCATATCCTCGCTGTCTCAACAATGCAGATAAAACCCGGAGGTTGTCTGGCTGGTCGTCAACTACTAAAATGTATCCCAAGGGGGTTTCATCTTGGTGGTTATTCATGCTAGTTTTGCTCTGCTAATTCCAGATTTTCTCAATTTTAATCTGTATTAATCCAATTTTGCCTGAAGCATATAATTTTTTGACTATAATTTGAGTCTATATTGTTGAAACCATGATTTACAATCAAGCTATGATGGCTGCTAATATTTTAGTTGTTGATGACAATCGCGATCTTTTGTCGTTGTTAGAGTTAGTTTTGACTAACAGAGGATATGTGGTGCGATCGGTGTCTGATAGTCGCTTGGCGGTAAAAGCCGCGCAGACTCAACTACCCGATCTGATTTTACTGGATATTATAATGCCAAAACCGGATGGCTGGGAAGTTTTTGCTCAGTTAAAGGCGGACGATCGCACTTGCGATTTACCTGTGATTTTTCTCACGGCTAACCATGAAGTTTTAGAGCAGGTGAAGGCTTTTGCGGTGGGCGGTGCGGATTATATTAGGAAGCCTTTTCAAGCAGAAGTAGTATTGGCTCGCATTGAGAATCAACTGAAAATTTCCCGACTGCAAAAACAGTTGTCAAAGCAGAATGCGTTGCTGTTTCAGGAGGTACGCGATCGCGAGCAAGCAGAAATTGCTCTTTTTCGGCAACTTTCCCGCAGCAATCTATTAAGAGAAATCACTCAGCAAATTCGCTCTCATATCGATCCACAGGAAATTTTTGAAACTGCCGCAGGTCAAATAGGAAAGGCTTTTGGTAGTAGCCGAACCCACATTATTTTCTATCAAGAAATACCTGCTCCAAGATTGTTGATGGCTGGAGAATATTTGGCGATTGGTTGGGAGTCGGCTAGAGTGATTGAGATTCCTATTGTGGGCAACCGACACGCTCAACAGGTTTTGTCACAAGAAAATGCGATCGCCACCAATGATGTCACTAAAGATCCTCTGCTTCAAGAAGTTCAAGGGCTTTGTCAACAGTTTAATCTCAAGTCTTTATTAAGCGTTCGCACTTCTTATAAAGGTAAGCCAAATGGTATTATTGGTTTGCAACAATGCGATCGCTATCGGGAGTGGTTGCCAGAAGAAATTGAATTATTAGAAGAGATTGCCGCTCAATTAGGTATCGCGATCGCTCACGCCAAATTACTAGAGCAAAAAACACAAGCTTATCTCGAACTAGATCGGCAAAATTTACAATTACAACAAGAAATTCGCGATCGCGAATCCGCAGAAATTGCCCTCACTGAAAGCGAAAGCAAATACCGCGTCCTCGTAGAAGCCGCCGCCGATGCAATTTTTATGGTAGATCCCGAAACTAACTTGATCTTTGACTGCAATCAACGGGCAATAGAAATGTTTGAAGCCCAAAGCAAAGAAGAATTGCTGAATATTGAAGGTCATACGCTGCACAGGAAAGATTATACAACAGAAGAGTTAAACTATGGTTTACAAGCCATCAACAATCACGGTTTTTGGACTGGAGAATTGGAATATACCACCAAAACAGGCAAGCTATTTTGGGGTGACTTAGCTGCCAAGTCAATTTATGTCAACGGTCAGAAAATCTATCTAGTTCGGATTGCCGACATCAGCGATCGCAAACACGCAGAGAAAATATTACAGGAGACTGCGGAACGGGAGAAATCAATTGCCAGAATTCTCCAAAATATGCGCCAGACCTTAGATTTTGAAACTATATTTAATAACGTAGCCCTTGAAATACGACAATTACTTAATTGCGATCGCACCGTTATTTTTCGCTTCAATTCTGATGGTAGCGGTGATTTTGTCGCCGAGTCAGTAGCTCCCGGCTGGAGTTCTGTCCTTCACGCAATCAAAAGCGAAACTCAGTCCACAAATAGTTATTTAGAGTATGAAAATTGCGCCGCCAAAATCTTGATTAGTGAATTAGGAATGGTGGGTGATAATTATTTACAACGCCCCCCTGAAAACAATAGAGAAGAAAATATTTCTCAATTCATTTGTTTAGTTGTTGAAAATATCGAACTCCAGAATTTTTCGCCTTGCTATGTAAACTTTTTAAAATGCTTACAAGCCAAAGCTTATATAATTTTTCCGTTTTTTTGCGGCGCTAAAGTTTGGGGTTTACTAGCAAGTTATCAAAATTCATCCCCTCGCAATTGGAGCAAAGCAGAAATTAATACTACGATCCAAATTGGCACTCAATTAGGAGTTACCTTACAGCAAGCCGAACTTTTAGCACAAACTCAAAAACAATCAGCAGGCTTACAACAAGCTGCGATCGCCGCCGCCGATGCCAACCGCGCTAAAAGCGAATTTCTAGCAGCTATGAGCCACGAATTGAGAACCCCCCTCAATGCCATTTTAGGCTTTACCCAAGTAATGAGCCGCGATCGCTCTCTCAATCAACAACAACAAGAAAATTTAGGCATTATCAATCGCGCAGGCGAACACCTACTCAATTTAATTAACGACATTTTAGAAGTATCTAAAATTGAAGCAGGGCAAGCCGAATTAAATTTCAGCGGATTTGACTTAATTTATCTACTCTTTGATTTACAAGAAATGCTGCTTTTAAAAGCTCAATCTAAAGGCTTACAATTAATATTTGATATTGCCCCCAACGTTCCCAAATATATACAAACAGATGAACGAAAATTGCGCCAAGTCTTACTCAATATTTTGGAGAATGCCATAAAATTTACAGAAAGAGGCAGCGTCACGCTCCGAGTGCGAATTGGGCTAGAAACCGAAGAAAATTCAACCAAATTCCCCAGCCAAAACCTCCCCCAATCAGTTCAATTATTATTTGAAATTCAAGACACAGGAACCGGCATTTCTGCCACAGAAATAGAACAGATATTTCAAGCTTTTACACAAACAGAAACCGGGAAAAAATCTCAGCAAGGAAGTGGATTAGGTTTAGCAATTAGTCAGAAATTTGTACAACTCATGGGCGGAGATATTGCAGTTAGGAGCATTCTTCGTCAAGGAACAGCTTTTAGTTTTGATATCCCAGTAACACTCGTAGAAGAGAGAGATATTAAAATTGCAAAACCTCACCGCCAAATCATCGGTTTAGCTCCAGATCATCCCAAATATCGGATTTTAGTAGTTGAAGATCGTTACGAAAGTCGCTTGTTATTAGTTGCTTTAATTAGAGCTATTGGTTTTGAGGTACGCGAAGCCGAAAATGGTCAAGAAGCAATTGAATTGTGGTGGAATTGGGAACCCCATTTAATCTGGATGGACATGAGAATGCCAATCATCGACGGCTACGAAGCTACTAAACATATTAAATCTCATTTAAAAGGTCAGAAAACAGTAATTATTGCGATTACCGCCAGCGCCTTTGAAGAAGAGCGCTCTCTAGTTTTTTCCGCAGGTTGTGACGATTTTGTACGCAAGCCTTTCCGAGATGAAGACATATTAGAAATGATTGCCAAACATTTAGAAGTTCGCTATCTTTATCAAGAACATCCAGACTCAAAAGATACCATTTTGTCAGAACATCAAATATTAGAACTTGGAGAAGTGCTAACCCCACAAACTCTAGCAGCAATGCCTAAAAATTGGATTGCAGCACTCGGACAAGCTGCCACTGAACTCGACGAAAAAGCAATTTTAATTCTGTTAAATCAAATTCGATTAGAATATCCGCAAGTTGTTAATGCTATAGAAGATTTAGTTAATAATTTTCGGTTTGATTTGATTGTAGATTTAATTGAAGGCCTGACAATTTCAAATTTGTAGAGGCTAGATCGTTTGTAGTAAGCGCTTTAGCGCGCTTGGCGCTTACTACAAACCATTGGTGTCAACTGCCATCTGAAACCCGCCAGGGACTAAAGTCCCTGTCTAATAGGTAAAGTCCTCTTAAGAGGACTGAAGAAAATTGTTAAATTCATTAGTCCTCTTAAGAGGACTTGATCTTTGAGACAGGGACTTTAGTCCCTGTCGGACTAAGGGTTTGACCTTAAGTTGACACCAATGACTACAAACCAAATCATAATGGTGCGTTACGCTTCGCTAACATACCCTACGGATAGAGGCTATACCTAGCCAAGAATTGTCGCACCATCAGAGATCAAACCTTCAGATTCTAAGCAATTTATTTCCTCTCTTTCCTGAATTGCTTTCACCTTAGTATCAAAATCAAAAGGCTGACCGTAATCCCAAATTTTGATTTCTAACTGTTCCTTAAACACCCTAACTTCTAGTTGAATAGGAGTTTCCAAAGGCATCCCTCGGTGAGCGTGACGCACTGCATTAGTAAAGCCTTCTGCTAAAGCTAACTGACATTTCCACCAAACTAATTTAGGAATTGGTAAATGACTTAATCGATCGTACCATTGCAAAACTTCCGTCAAAGCACTCAAATCACTTTTAACTTGCAAGCGAATTTTTTTAATCGGTGGAGTAGTACCCAATTTGCGATCGCACTCTTTAAACCACTTCCAATGGTAAAAACACTCCATTAACATTTCTAAAACATTTCCTTTTTCGCTCTTCGGCGGCGCACCTGGACTTTGTTCATAATTTTTTCTAATCACCAAACAATTCCGACTCCCATCAGTCCTTATATAACTTAGCTCATCAGCAAGCTGCCACATCAGTTTTAAACCTCTTCCCCCTTCGGGAATTTCATTGATGTTAATAGACATTTTAAAATCTCCTTGTCTTATGGTATTAGCTGAATTAATATTCACATTTCCATCGAAGACTTCTTTAACAAATCTTTATAAACCTTGTAACAACAGCTAGTTCTCATTCTTACTTCCCTAGAATATTTTAGGGGTAATTGCCAGAACCAAGCAGACTTTTCGATGGCATTTACCATTATACTATTATTGTCGTCAAATGAGTTAAGGTAAAATAACAATCAGTAACTATTTTCCCCAGTACCCTAACCCAATCATTGCTATACTCTAAACCTGGGCAGAGATAATACAATCGATCGCCCACCAGAAAGTTTGACTCAAGAGTTGAAAGAGCCATCAATGCTAAGTCAAGTTTTGAGTTAATCATCTGGAGTCAGTAAAAAACAATTTGATTTTGCTCATATAATCTTCTCAATTAAAAATGAACCGTTTATCCACTCAGATTAAAAAAATTTTTAGGCTCTCTATGAGGAATTATATAAAAAAAACTATTCTGATAGTTTCCTGGACTCTACAAATTGTCGTGACAGTGGGATTACTTGGGTATTTTTTGGATAAAAATGGACAACAAACAGTAATAGATTTAGCAACTCAACTACCCCATGAAACATTAGCACTATTATCATCTTCAGAAAAAAACTTGCCTGTTGCTCATACATTAATCTGTATTTTATTTAGCCTGATCACTTTAACTTTTACAATAATTTGGGTAGCCAGGGATATCACCGATCGCAAAGGATCTGAAGAAGCCTTACGCCAAAGCGAAAATGCTCTAATTGAAGCACAAAAAATTGCCCAGTTAGGAAGCTGGTCTTTTGATATCATCACCAACAAAATCTTTTGGTCTGATGAAGTTTTCCGCATTTATGGACTCGATTTAGATCAAGATACACCTACATATAACCAGCTTTTACAGCTAACTTATGCTGATGATTTAGAATTGTTTATGCAGAATGTCCAAATGGCAATTACTGAGGGGAAATCTTACGAACATGAAATTCGGATTGTCCGACCTGATGGTGTCATGCGATATACTTTTGGCAAAGGACAACCTGTAATCAATGAAACTGGACAAGTAATTAAACTATTTGGTATTGTCCAAGATATCACCGATCGCAAGCTAACAGAACAAAAAATTAAAGCCACAACAGAACGCTTTGAATTAGTGCTGCAAGCTTCACAGGATGGCTTCTGGGATTGGGATTTCGTGACAGGAGAAATTTACTTCTCCCCTCGTTGGAAAGAAATGATCGGCTATCAAGATCATGAATTTCCTAATCAGTTATCTGCTTGGGAAAAAGTAATTTTTCCAGAAGATTATATTGACGCATTAAAAATGCTCGATGATTATAATTCCGGTCGAATTAACCAGTTTTTAGCAACTCAACGCTTTTACCATAAAAATGGTTCAACAGTCTATATTCTCTCCCGTGCAATTCACCTCAAAAATGCTGAAGGTTCAGTAATACGGATGATCGGTTCTCATACAGACATTACCAATGTTAAAGAAGCAGAAGAAGCACTACAGAAAGCAGTTTTGACTGCCGATGCAGCTAACCAAGCTAAAAGTGAATTTATCGCTAACATGAGCCATGAATTGAGAACCCCACTCAATGCTATTTTAGGCTTTAGCCAAATCATGCGCCACGATCGCTCCCTCAGCCCAGAACATCAGAAAAATATCGGCATTATTAATCGTTCTGGCGAACATTTACTCACAATCATTGACGACATTTTACAAATGTCTAAAATTGAAGCAGGCAGAACTAATTTTAATGAAAATAGTTTTGATTTAATTAAAATGTTAGATAACCTAGAACAAATGTTGCAACAAAAAGCTCAGTCTAAAAAATTGCAACTTATCTTTGAATATAGCCCTATTCCTCAGTATGTAAAAACCGACGAGGGTAAACTACGCCAAGTTTTACTTAACCTATTAGGAAATGCCATTAAATTTACCGAATCTGGTAGCGTGACACTACGAATACAGGAAAAAATAGAAGAGTATTTATCAAGCATTGACAACCAACAACCAAGATTTCTGCATTTTGAAGTCGAAGACACTGGTCCGGGGATTATCCCTGAAGAAATGCACCTATTATTTGAGACTTTTGGACAAACAGAAACTGGTCGTAAATCTCAGCAAGGTACAGGTTTAGGCTTACCAATTAGTCAGAAATATGTAGAAATGATGGGAGGAAAAATTACAGTTAACAGTATTCCAGGTCAGGGTAGCATTTTTAGTTTTGATATTTCGATCGGATTATCTGAGAGCGAACAAGTGAAAACATCCCAGAAATATCAAAAAGTTATTGGTTTAGCTCCCCAACAATCTGAATACCGGATTTTGATCGTAGATGATGTGAAAGAAAATAATCTTTTGCTCTCAAGAATACTCGCACCAATTGGCTTTTCGATTCGCGAAGCTGAAAATGGTCAAGAAGCCATACAAATTTGGCAAGATTGGCAACCCCATTTAATTTTGATGGATATGCGAATGCCAAGAATGGATGGTTACACTGCAACTCAACAAATTCGAGCCAAGGAGCAGAAAAGACAGGAATTTTTAAGAAATCAGCCAAAAGCTCAAGATTCTGAGTTTTTCCTGATGCCAATTTCCACCAAAACTATCATTTTTGCGTTGACGGCTACTGCTTTTGAAGAAAACCGAAAAATTATTTTAGAAGTGGGTTGTGATGATTTTTTGAGCAAGCCTTTTCAACCAGAAATTTTATTAGAAAAAATCAGCCTCCATCTCGGATTAGAATATGAATATGAAGATGAAGCAGAAAACGCAGCGGCTAAAGTTATCCAGAAACCCCTGGAAAAAATCACAAATTTAGATTTACAGGATTTGTTGTCTAAAATGCCGCCAGAGTGGGTTGTGGAAGTCTATGAAGCCGCTTCTGAGTGCAGCGATGATTTGGTGTTAGAACTAATCGAACAGCTTCCTGCTGAGAATGCTGCTCTAGCAAGCGCTCTCAAGAGTTTGGCTAATAATTTTGAGTTTGTCCAAATCATGTTATTAACTCAATTTGGTTTGAAAATGGTAAAATACAATTAAAATGCTTTAAATGACTGGCAGTGAGTATATCTACTATTTTCCGATATATTTACTGCCGATTTATCAAATATGCTACTTAATTTCACAATTGGATAGCAATGAGTAAAGATATAGAAACGTCTCAGAAAAACAATATTCTGATAGTTGATGACACGCCAGATAACCTGCGTGTTTTATCTTCGATGCTAGTGAATGAACGCGGGTATCACGTTCGTAAAGCTTTGAATGGGCAGATTGCCCTAATTGCCTGCGAGAAGACGCTACCAGATTTAATTTTGCTTGATATTAATATGCCTGAGATGAATGGTTATGAACTCTGTACTTATTTAAAACAGAAGGAAAAAACTCGCGATATTCCCATAATTTTTATTAGTGCTTTAGATGATGTTTTAGATATTATTAAGGCTTTTCATGTGGGTGGTTCTGATTATATTACTAAACCATTTTATGTAGAAGAAGTGTTGGTGCGTATTGAGAATCAACTGACTATTAAGAGGCTCCAAAAACAATTAAAAGAGCAAAATAATTTATTAATTGAGGAAATAGAAAAACGTCGAGAAGCGGAGCAAGCTTTACGGACAGCTAACGAAAAATTGCAGCATTTAGCTTCTTCAGATAAATTGACAGGAATATCTAACCGTCGGCATTTAGATGAATATTTGCATAGAGAGTGGCTGCGAGGGATTCAAGAGCAAACTTGTTTGTCATTAATTATGTGCGATATTGATTATTTTAAAGCTTACAATGATGCTTATGGGCATCAAGCGGGTGATGTTTGTTTGCAGCAGATTGCACAAGCAATTAAGTCTGCGCTTAAGTATCCGGGTGATTTGGTAGCGCGTTATGGAGGGGAAGAGTTTGTGGCTATTCTGCCTAATACAAGTTTGGAAGGCGCGATTAAGGTAGCTCAAAATATTCAGTTAGAGGTGCAAAAATTGAAGATTATCCACGCTCAATATCCGAGTAGTGATTTAATTACATTGAGTTTGGGAATTTCTAGCAAAATGCCAAGTCTCGAAACATCTCCAGAAAGTTTAATTAAGGATGCTGATACGGCGCTTTATCAAGCGAAGAAGGAGGGACGCGATCGCTATTGTATCGCTAGGAACTAGGGCGTATTTCAAAAGCGATCGCCTAATTTTAAACACTCAAAACTTAACTTTATAAAGATCGAATAATTCCCCATTTCTCTTTTTAACCACCTTACCACCAGTAGCTTGAATCAACTTTTCCCAATCAGCGATCGCCGACAAAAACACCTCCGCCCCTCGATAAGTTTCCAAAATCGCCCAATCCTCCGCCAAAGAAGCATCAGGATTCAAAACATCAAATACAAAATAACCTTCAGGTTTCAAAACCCGCTGCACTTCCCCTATTACCACCGTCCAATATTCCAGAGGAAAATAACAGCTAAACCCCGTCGCCAAACACAAATCAAACAATCCCTCCTCATAATTTAAACGGTGAGCCGGCCCCAAATTGACACCCTTAAATAACTTAGAATTTAACTGTGGACCGCGAGCATTTAAAGCATCCCGCGCCACAGTGCTACTATCTTGTCCGTAAAAAAATGCTTCCCACTCCCGCCAAGGATAAACCAAAAAGCTCACCCCACAGCCAATATCCAAACAGCGCTGATTTTTTTGCGGTTTAGCCACCTCCCAAAAAGGAGATGTCACCTTCGCCATCAGAGTCCCCGCCGCCAAATCCCGAAAAATCGGCATCGCCTCCACCTCTTCGGGTAAAGCAAAATGTTCTCCGCGATATTCGCGATCGAAACGCAAAGAAACTTGAGAAAGTAGAGCCTGCCAAACTTGAGGATGAGCCTCAGAAAACCAAGAGCGATCGCCCTCAGACTGTTGACTTATTGCCGCACGGTTGAGCTTCTTGGACATCAATTAATACCCCTTATTAGAACCTTTCAAAGCCTTCGTAAAATTCTGACGATAAGAACGATTGAAAATCAACGCCGGCCACAACAGCGACATCTTCAGGCGATTGGGAAAACTCCGGTCAAAACTTGTACGTTCAAATCCCTGCCAGAACTTCCAGAGTCCGCCTCCGTAAATAATTAACAACGCCAAGCCAATTAACTCAGTCATCAAATAAACCCCTAAATAATTGATAAGATTTTTAGTCAACTTCTCCCGATCAATTGTAGCTAAAAATGCCATTAGCCGTGAAGCAACCGCTCTAGGAATTAACATCTAACTAAGTTATAACTTTTTTTCCCCTATAAAGCTATAATTTTGCTAGGACTTTACACAAACCACTAAGAGAAAATCACCTCTCCAGATTTTTGACCAGTCAGAGATCGTAAAAGCTAAAGACTTAAAGCTGATGGCTGACAAGTTAAAACAGATCCTAATTCAATTTCTAGTTAACACTTACCAATAGACATTTATCTTTACCAGGAGGACTTATGCGAGCAGTGCTAATGGCCGGAGGTTCGGGAACTCGACTCAGACCGCTAACCTGCGATCTCCCAAAACCAATGGTGCCAGTTTTAAACCGCCCCATTGCCGAACACATCATCAATTTACTACGACGGCACAACATCACCGAAATCATCGCCACCCTTCACTACCTACCAGATGCAATGCAGGAATACTTTGGGGATGGTAGCGACTTCGGGGTACAAATCACCTACTCAGTTGAAGAAGACCAACCCCTGGGTACTGCCGGCTGTGTAAAAAATATTGGCGAACTCCTCGATCGCACCTTTCTCGTCATTAGCGGCGACAGCATCACCGACTTTGATTTAACAGCAGCCCTCAAATTTCACCGCAGTCGCAAATCCAAAGCCACCCTGATTTTAACTCGCGTTCCCGACCCGATGGAATTTGGCGTAGTCATTACCGATGAAAATTATCGCATCAACAGATTTCTCGAAAAACCCTCCACCAGCGAAGTTTTTTCAGATACAGTCAACACCGGCACTTACATCCTAGAACCAGAAGTTTTAGACTATTTACCAATCAATGAAGAATGCGACTTTTCCAAAGATTTATTTCCCCTTCTACTAGAAAAAAACGAACCAATGTATGGCTATGTTGCCAGCGGTTACTGGTGCGATATTGGGCAACTAGATGTTTACCGCGAAGCTCAGTATGATGCTTTGTATGGAAAAGTAAAACTAGAATTTCCTTATTATGAGCAAAGACCAGGACTGTGGGTAGGTCAAAATACCTTTATTGACGAAACAGCCATCATTGAAACACCTGTAATTATTGGTAGTAATTGCCGCATTGGACCGAGGGTAAAAATTTATGCTGGTAGTGCGATCGGCGATAATGTTACTATTGCCCCCGATGCAAACCTCAAACGACCAATTATCTGGAACGGCGCAATTATTGGCGAAGATGCCCACTTACGAGGTTGTGTAATTTGTCGAGGAACTAGAATCGATCGCCGCGCTCACGTCCTAGAAGGTGCTGTCATCGGTTCCATGTGTGCAGTCGGAGAAGAAGCCCAAATTAGCCCCAATGTTCGCGTCTGGCCAAGTAAAAATATTGAATCTGGAGCTCAATTGAATAATAACTTAATTTGGGGAGAACAGGCCAAACGAAATTTATTCGGACAACGAGGAGTACAAGGATTAGCTAATATTGACATTACCCCAGAATTTGCAGTTAAACTGGGAGCCGCTTATGGCTCCACTTTAAAACCCGGAGCTACAGTATTAGTTTCCCGCGATCAGCGCAGCATTTCTCGGATGGTTTCTCGGTCTTTTATCGCCGGTTTAATGTCCGTCGGTGTTAATGTTTTGAATTTAGAAGCCAGCGCCATTCCTATTACTCGCGCTGTCACACCCACATTATCAATTGTCGGCGGGATTCATGTCCGACTTTCCCCCGATCGCACTGACAATATTTTAATAGAATTTTTTGACTCCAAGGGAATTAATATCTCCAAAGCTCTTGAGAAAAAAATTGAAGGCTCTTATTTTAAAGAAGATTTGCGGCGAGCGCAAATTTCTGAGATTGGAGAAATGGTCTATTTTAATCAAGCCTTAGATGCTTATAGCCGTAGTTTTGAAAGACAGATGAATGTAGAAGTAATTCGCCAAAGTCATTCTAAAGTAGTGATTGACTATGCCTATTCCGTATCTGGAGCAATTCTGCCACAACTACTAGCTAAATTTGGCTGCGATGCCGTAGTCCTCAATGCTAGTCTCAGGCAAACATCCATTCCTGAAGAAGAAAAAGAGCATTTACTAGATCAACTTGGTCGCGTAGTTAAGGCCTTAAATGCTAACTTTGGAGTACAAGTTTCTGCCAATGGAGAACAGCTAATTTTAGTTGATGAATCGGGAATTGCTATTCGAGGAGAAATGTTAACTGCTTTGATGGTAAATTTAATGCTAACTGCTCATCCTAGAGCTACAGTAGTAGTACCTGTCCATACTTCTTCTGCGGTAGAAGAAATTGCCAGAGCCCATCATGGTAATGTGATTCGCACCAAGGCAAATCCCACAGCGCTAATGGAGGCAGCCCATACTAATCCTAATGTAGTTTTGGGTGGTAGTGGCGCAATGGGTTTTATTTTTCCGCAATTGCACCCCGGCTTTGATGGAATGTTTTGTGTTGCTAAAGTAATTGAAATGATGACACTGCAAAGGCGATCGCTTGGACAAATTAAGCAATCACTTCCCCACGTAACTCATCACAGTTACAGCGTCCGTTGCCCCTGGGCAGTAAAAGGTTCTCTGATGCGCTATCTAATAGAATCTCACTCACCGGATAATTTAGAATTGGTAGATGGAGTGAAGATTTTTAACTACAATAATGACAATTGGGTATTAATTCTACCCGATGCCAGCGAACCCATTGTGAATATCTTTGCTAACAGCAACGATCGAGATTGGGTAGTTCAGAGTTTAAGGGAATACCGCATTCTGATTCACGACTTTGTTAACCAAGCGGAAATATAGCGCTGGAAAAGTGCTATAATTAACTATTAACAGTTAGCAGTTAACTGTTATTTGTTAACTGTTAACTGTTAACTGTTAACTGTTAACTGTTAACTGTTATTTGTTAACTGTTAACTGTTATTTGTTAACTGTTAACTGTTAACCGTCAACTGTCAACTGTCAATTACCAAGATAAAACTTATGAATAGCTGCATTTTAATGGCGGAGATTGTACAAGAGCCACAACTACGCTACACCTCTGAAAGTCAAACCCAAATCGCTGAGATGCTAGTGCAATTTCCCGGCAGTCGCCCCGAAGATCCGCCATCAACTTTAAAGGTGGTGGGATGGGGGAATTTGGCGCAAGAAATTCACGGAAATTATCACCAAGGCGATCGCGTAATTATTGAAGGTCGTTTGAGTATGAACACAGTTGAGCGAAAACCAGAAGGTTTTAAGGAAAAACGCGCTGAATTAACCGCTCAGAAAATTTACAGTCTAGGAGAAGGAAAGATCGAATCTTTTGCTCAGACAAATATATCGCCAGTAAATGCAGCTACAATACCCACAACTGTACCATCTACTCCTAATAATGTCGTACCTTTGGGTTCCCGAAATCGGGTAGCAAACACCGTTTCTACTACAGCTAATCGACCAAATAGTACCCAAGATTGGGAATCAAATCCGTCTACTTATCCATCTCCAACCCATTCCCCAATAGAACCGATGACCTCTGATGAAGGTGAGAATCCTGATTACGATCCGATTCCCTTTTAAGAGCAGGGATGTTTCATTCTCTGTAGGGCAATCTCCCTCTGGTTTGTAGTAAGCGCTTCAGCGCGCTGTGGTTGCCCCGATATCAGAGATTGTTTGTAGTAAGCGCTTCAGCGCGCTGTGGTTGCCCCGATATCAGAGATTGTTTGTAGTAAGCGCTTCAGCGCGCTGTGGTTGCCCCGATATCAGAAATTCGTTTTCCTGAGAATGAAATAGAAATTAAATAATTAGCTGGTTTGTAGTAAGCACAAAGAGCGCTAAAGCGCTTACTACAAACCAAATCATCAAGTTATTTAATTTTCATTCCTAAGTGTCAACTTTCTCAGATTCAAATAGGATTTTTCTAGCTTTTTCTGAACGCTCTTCAGCAGCGGCCATCATTTCATCTATTTTTTCTACTATTTCCCCTGGGAAACTTTCTAACACCTTGGTGGAGAGAGAAATTCTGCCTCGTTCTTCATTAAGGCCAATGATCATGGCTTTAATTACTTGACCAACGACAAACAACTTTTCGAGATTGTTGATGTACTTTTGGCTAACTTCCTTAATGTGTAGTAAACCTGTGATGCCGTCAAAGTCAAGAAACACTCCAAACTGTTTAATACTGCTGATTTTACCCTCCACAACTTGACCGATTTCTAATTGGCTAAAGCCGGCAGATTTAGTAGCTGCGCGTTGAGAAAGTACGAGTTTTTCGGTTTCGCGATTTGCTTCTAAGAAACTTACGTTAATCAATTGACCAACTAGAGATTGTAAATTATCGCGATCGACTACGTGCGATCGCGGAATAAACCCCCGCATTCCCATCACATCTACCGTCAAACCACCCTTATTATGACCAGTAACCCGTACCTGAATTACCGCCCCAGAATTAAACATTTCAGTCACCTGGTCCCAAGTTTTCTTAATTGCCAACTGGCGAAGAGAAAGAGTTACTTGGCCATCTTCATTTTGTTCGCGAATAATTAAAAACTCTCGTTCTTCTTCCAAAGGTAGGTATTCAGACAGGTTCCCTACCACTTTTAAGGCTACCTCTTGAAGAGGGATAAAAGCCGGTGACTTAGCGCCGATGTCTATGTATGCACCGTTGGAGTCGTGCTCTTCCACTCGGCCGCGTACTACCTGCCCTTTCTGAAATTCGTAATTGTGCTGTTCGAGGGCTTTGGCAAAATCATCCATCGAAAATGATGCTTTTGCGCCTTGAGAACCTGTCGATTTGGAATTCATGTCAATTGTAATGATAGACTGTGGATTAATATTTTTGTCCCAAGTGTCAAGTCTATAGGAAGTAGCGTTAGGTTGGCGCGGCTTCTGCACTGGGTTTATTTAATATAGCCAATTAGCGAGAACTTCAATTCTCATCAGGTGGATAATTTTTGCTCAAATAGCTGTTTGACTTCGATCCAAGCAGCAGCGGCGGCTGTAGCGTTGTAATTACTACGATGGTCGCAGAAAAAGCCGTGATCTGCTTCGTAACGGAAAATTTGATGGGGAATGTTGTGTTTTTGCAATTCCGTCTCAATTTGCTCAACTTGTTCTGGGGGAATGCTGGCATCCTGAGTACCAAAAAAGCCATAGAGCGTGCCTTTAATGTCTGCTGTGCGCGCGATCGTGGGATCTCCGCCGCCGGGGGTCATTGTGGCAATGCCAGCGCCGTAGAAGGAGGCTGTGGCGATGATATCGGGTAAGGTGGCGGCGAGGTAGGCGACGTGACCGCCAAAACAGAAGCCGATGCAGCCAAACCCTGTTGTGGTTTTGAGGGAGGGTAAGGTTTTGAGGTAGTTAATGGTGGCTTGGATGTCGCTGAGGAGTTCGGCGGCGGTGGTTTGTTCTTTGTACTGTCTGCCGATTTTGATGTCTTCTGGGGTGTAGCCGAGTTGGAGGTCGGGGGCTTGGCGTTGGTAGATGGCGGGTGCGATCGCAATATATCCTTCTTTGGCAATTCGTTCGGTAACTTCGCGGATGTGGCTGTTAACTCCAAAGATTTCTTGAATGACGATTACTCCTGGAAATTTTCCCTGTTCGATCGCGGGTAGGGCGACGTAAGCGGCTATTTCTAATTCGCCGTTGGTGACAGTAACGTTGGCTGTATTAATTTTTAATTCTGACATAGGATTTTAAGTGTGAATGTTATTGACAAAAAACATTATCTATGTATTTTTGATCGTGCCATCACTGCTAAAGTTCGCCAAAATATACTCACGGACAACTAATTAGACTGGTTTAACTTATCAGCCAAGGCTATGACCTGAATAGCAAACTGCTGATATGTTTCTGGTGAGCCTTTCATAAATAAAGGAATGGTGTAGCGCAGGCTGTAAATTGCCACATAGCGCTGCTTCTTGATGATTGAAATAACAATAAGTGCAATTCCCAGTAACAATAAAAAAAAGGCAAAGATGGGAGAACTACCATTAGATAAAGTAGCAACAAAATTTCCCAGACCTGACATTCCAATCGATACTCCTAGAACAAGTAGCAGGTAGACTGGTGCGCTATGAATCTCTATACTGTCTATGTTTTGAATGCGTGTCCATGATTCTTTCTTCTCCAATCCACTTTGGGTTGTAGCACGAAGGTTATCACCGTCAATTTTAACTGTAATTGTGCCATTGGTTGGAACTAATACATTGCCCCACATCTGAGCGCAAGAGCCTTTAATTTCCGTATGTTGTCGGTTTCTCATATTATATATTCCTTTAATCTTTGTTACCCATTTGTCCCCGATACCGCTTCACAGTCTTTAATATTTCAAGGAGTTGGCAGGGCGATCGCCAATAACATGATACAGTATAGGCAACCAGTTTCGCGATAATTAAACTATATTCTTTGACTTTTTAGAGGTCGATTATGGTATTGCAGCAGCCGATCCGTTCCATACCCATTCCCGCCTTGGAAAGTGGCGATCTCCTGACTCGTACTGAGTTTGAGCGACGCTATGAAGCGACACCAGAGAAATTCAAAGCAGAACTAATTGAAGGAGTAGTTTACGTGGCATCCCCCGTCAGAGCTTTTCATGGTGTTCCCCATGCCGATTTAATCACCTGGTTAGGGGTGTATCGGATTGCCACACCTGGCGTGAGCGCCGCCGACAACACCACAACCCGGCTGGATTTGGACAATGAACCTCAACCGGATGCGTTGCTGCGGATTGAAATTGGCGGTAGCTCTACCATCAGCGAAGATGGCTACATTGAAGGAGCACCTGAACTTGTCGCGGAAATTGCCACCAGCAGCGCCACAATTGATTTAGGGGCAAAGAAAAATGCCTATCGCCGCAATGGAGTGCAGGAGTATTTGGTTTGGCAAACCTTTGAGAATCGCTTCAGTTGGTTTAGATTGCAAGCCGAAGAATTTGTGTTAATCGCGCCCGATGCCGATGGCATTATCCGTAGCAGCACTTTTCCTGGGTTGTGGCTGGCGGTGTCTGCGTTGTTGTCGGGCAATATGATAGAAGTGCTCAATGTGCTGCAAGTAGGGATGGCTGAACCGGCGCATCAGGCGTTTATTCAGGAGTTGGCAGGGCGATCGCCAATGACATAATGCAGTATAGGCAACCAGTTTCGCGATAATTAAACTATTTATTAAACTATATTCTTTGACTTTTTAGAGTGTGATTATGGTATTGCAGCAGCCGATCCGTTCCATACCCATTCCCGCCTTGGAAAGTGGCGATCGCCTGACTCGTACTGAGTTTGAGCGACGCTATGAAGCGACACCAGAGAAATTCAAAGCAGAACTAATTGAAGGAGTAGTTTACGTGGCATCCCCCGTTCGCATTTTTCATGGTAGACCCCATGCTGCGCTCATGGCTTGGCTTGCGCCTTATTGGATAGCAACTCCTGGTGTTGATATAGCCGACAACACCACAACCCGGCTGGATTTGGACAATGAACCTCAACCGGATGCGTTGCTGCGGATTAAAATTGGCGGTAGCTCTACCATCAGCGAAGATGGCTACATTGAAGGAGCGCCTGAACTTGTCGCGGAAATTGCCACCAGCAGCGCCACAATTGATTTAGGGGCAAAGAAAAATGCCTATCGCCGCAATGGAGTGCAGGAGTATTTGGTTTGGCAAACCTTTGAGAATCGCTTCAGTTGGTTTAGATTGCAAGCCGAAGAATTTGTGTTAATCGCGCCCGATGCCGATGGCATTATCCGTAGCAGCACTTTTCCTGGGTTGTGGCTGGCCGTGTCTGCGTTGTTGTCGGGCAATATGATAGAAGTGCTCAATGTGCTGCAAGTAGGGATGGCTGAACCGGCACATCAGGCGTTTATTCAGGAGTTGGCAGGGCGATCGCCACAGTCTTCCCGCTAACCCACCAATGTTACTTTAGCGATCGCATTTCCAATCTATTTCTCCCAAGCTTTGTGTTAGACGTAACGCTTTTTGTTAAACTTATAGACCGATAGATAATATGTATGAGGATGGCTAGGGATGTCAGCAGCCGCGCAAGTTACCGACTCTACCTTTGAACAAGAAGTGCTCAAGAGCGAAGTTCCAGTCTTAGTGGACTTTTGGGCACCCTGGTGCGGCCCGTGTCGCATGGTCGCTCCTGTGGTAGATGAAATCGCTCAGCAATATGAAGGACAAGTGAAGGTAGTTAAAGTTAATACAGACGAAAACCCCAACGTCGCCAGCAACTATGGTATCCGCAGCATTCCAACGCTGATGATATTTAAAGCTGGTCAAAAGGTTGATATGGTGGTTGGTGCAGTTCCCAAAACTACACTAGCGAATACCTTAGAAAAGTACCTTTAACTGTAACTGCAACTATTCCCTGGCTGTCGCTTGCGGTAGCTAGGGTTAACTTGTGGGAGTGTTAAAAAATTGGAATTTACATCAGGGTTCTACATCTTAGTCTTTAGCTGAGTCCTTGGCAAAAATCAATGATTTTTTCTCCCTCTGGCAAAGAAATTGAGTCCCTCCAAGCTGAGGTGACGGATTTAATTAACCAACTGCCTAATCTACAACATCAAGCCTGGATTCGGCGATCGCTTTCGACGATCGCGCGGATGGCAGGAGAAGACTTCGATCGCTTAGACTGGAAAATTATCTCCGCATCTTTGTTAGATATGGAGAGAGCATTTCAGCTTTTTTATCCCTATCGTCATATTCGCAAAATTGTGATGTTTGGATCGGCGAGATTATCTTCAGATAGTCCAGAATACTTGATGGCGCGAGATTTTGCCACCGCGATCGCCAAGCAAGGATTTATGGTAATCACTGGCGGCGGTGGTGGTATTATGCAGGCAGGAAATGAAGGCGCAGGTGCTGAATCTTCCTTTGGATTAAATATTCAATTACCTTTTGAGAGTGATTCTAATCCATTTATTGCTGGCGATCCTAAACTTTTAACGTTTAAATATTTTTTCACTCGCAAGTTATTTTTCCTGCGAGAAAGTGATGCTTTAGCCTTATTTCCCGGTGGTTTTGGCACTTTGGATGAAACTTTTGAGTGCTTAACTTTGATTCAAACGGGGAAGTTTGGCCCTGCACCTGTGGTGTTGATTGATATTCCCGGAGGTGATTATTGGTATGATTGGAATGCTTTTATTGATAAACAAATGATGCGACGGGGGTTGATTAGCCAAAACGATCCCAGTTTATATACAATTACGGATAATTTAGATGTGGCTTGTGAAGCGATCGCCAGTTTTTATCGAGTTTATCACTCAACTCGCTATGTTGACGATCGGCTAGTCATCCGTCTCAAATCAGAACTTTCAGATCATAATGTCGAACAGTTAAACGCTGCTTTTAGCGACATTTTAGTAAAGGGAAAAATTGAGAAAAGTCAAGCTTTACCTCAAGAAGTCGGCGATCAAATCGATCTCCCGCGCTTAGTTTTACATTTTAACCAAAGGGATTTAGGACGACTTTATCAGTTAATTACTGATATTAATACATTAGGAGTGAACTCCACAGCAGCACATCCAGAACAAAAGTAGAAAAAATTAAATAAGATTTGGATTGACTCAAACCGTATTGGAGAAATTTTATCATGTTTCCCTACGAAAAATTCACCATTAATAGTTTCTTAAATCCCCATCTAGTTCGCCAAAAATTACTAGACGTTGTAGAACCACCAAAGGCAATTCGATGGGGTTTCAGACAGTCTGAAAAACCTTATGAGGGAGAAATTGGCGAACATTCTTTTATGATTACACGAATTATCAATTATCGGAACTCTTTTTTACCCGTAATTAAAGGCAAGATTTCCCCAGAAGGTATGGGTAGTAAAATTGAAATTGAAATGAAGTTGCACACTTTTGTCTTTGTATTTATATTATTTTGGTTGGGAATGGTTGGAAATATCTGCATCTTTTCTTTGATTTCCATAATCTATGAAAAAAATTTTAGCTCAGGTACAATCATCCCATTCTTGATGTTTATCTTTGTTTTTTTATTAACATCAATCGCTTTTAAAACAGAAGCAAATATCGCCAAGAAATTCCTGATTGATTTACTTAGTTAATGAGTTAAAATTATGACACTTTATCAATATCAAGTTGGTGGTAGCCTCAAAAATGACGATCTTACTTATGTCCCTAGACAAGCAGATACCGAAATTTATGAAGCTTTAAAAAACGGGGAATTTTGTTACGTACTCAACTCCCGACAAATGGGAAAATCCTCCTTGTTAGTGAGAACAATGAATCGACTACAACAATCAAGATTTATCTGTTCTTCTCTCGATATAACTCAAATTGGTAGTGAAAACATTACCCCGGAACAATGGTATAAAGGAATAGTTGCCGATTTGTGGAGAAGCTTTAAATTATTAGGAAAATTCAACTTAAAAACTTGGTGGAAAGAAGAGGAAGAAATTTCTCTAATTCAACGACTCAATCATTTTATCGACCAATTACTCAAGGTGCAATTTCCTCAAGAAAAAATCGTCATATTTGTCGATGAAATTGATAGTATTTTAAGCTTAAAATTTCCCGTAGATGATTTTTTTGCCTTAATTCGCTTTTGTTATAATCAAAGAGCCATAGATCCCGAATATAACAGATTAACTTTTGCTATATTTGGCGTAGCTACACCCTCAGATTTAATCCAAGATAAAAATCGGACTCCCTTTAATATTGGTAAAGCCATCGAAATTCAAGGCTTTAAATTTGAAGAAGCTCAATCCTTAGTGACAGGATTAGCTAGTTATACAGAGTCTGGTGCAGAAATCTTAAAAGAAATTTTAAACTGGACAGAGGGACAGCCATTTTTAACTCAAAAAATCTGCGCTTTAGTGCAAAAAGCTAGTCAGGAAAATCCCAACAATAAATTAACAATTCCGACGGGGATGGCAGGGTTTTGGGTGGAGTCTTTGGTGCAAGCAAAAATCATCCAGAAATGGGAATCCCAAGATGAACCAGAGCATTTAAGAACTATACGCGATCGCCTGAATTATCATCAAGAACATAAAGGCAGACTTTTAGGAATTTATCAGCAAATTTTACAAGGTACAGAAATTACTACTAACGATAGTTGGGAACATACCGAATTAATATTATCAGGATTAGTTGTCAAAAATCAAGGCTATTTACAAGTCAAAAATCAAATTTATGCCAGTGTATTTAATCCGAACTGGGTAGCCACAGAATTAAGTCAATTGCGGCCATATTCGCAAACTTTTGATGCGTGGATAGCTTCTCAAAAAATTGATGACTCGCGGTTATTGAGAGGACAAGCATTAAAAGACGCTCAAATCTGGTCCCAAGGAAAAAGTTTAAGCGATTTAGATTATCAGTTTTTAGCCGCTTCTGTGGAATGGGATAGAAAAGAAGTACAAATGGCTTTAGAAGCTGAACGATCTAAAGCTATTGAAGCCGAATCAAAAGCCATTGAAGTGCAATTGGCAGAACAAAAGCAAAGATTATTACAGGAACAAAAAACTGCTCGATTACAAAGATTATTTTTAGGAGCAATTAGTGTGGCTTTTCTGGTAGCTTCTGGCTTAGGATTATTTGCTTTTAAACAATACAGAGAATCCCGAATTAGTGAAATTAAAGCCTTAACTTCTTCCTCGGAAGGCTTGCTGGTTGCCAATCGTCAATTAGACGCAATGCTGGCAGCTATTAAAGCCAAAAAACAATTAGAAAGTTTGGGGATTGTAGATAATGAAATAACTAAAAACGTCGAGAAAGTCTTAAATCAAGCCGTCTATGGTAGCTATGAATTTAACCGTTTAAGCGGACATAAAGGCAGCGTGCCGGGTGTTGATATCAGTCCAGATCGTAAATTAATTGCTACGGGAGGTGAAGATAAAACTGTGAGAATTTGGAAACCAGATGGCACGCTTCTCCATATTTTAAATCATTCAGGAAGTGTCTGGCGGGTTGTATTTAGTCCTGATAGTCGCTTGCTGGTTGCTAGTAGTGTAGATGGAAGTATTAAACTTTGGCGGGTTGATGGTACATTAATCAAAAGTTTTCAGGCACATCAAGGCCCAGCTTGGGGAGTGGCTTTTGGTCCTAATAGTAAACTGATTGCTTCATCTGGTGGAGATGCTACAGTAAAATTGTGGACGCTGGAGGGGAAACAATTAAAAACATTTATCGGTCATAAAAACATCGTTCAAAATATTGCTTTTAGTCCTGATGGTAAAATTATTGCCTCCGCAGGAGGGGATAGTAAAATTAAACTCTGGAGTCTGGACGGTAAATTGTTGAAAATCCTAGAAGGACATCAAAATGCTATCTGGAATCTAACATTTTGTCCCTCTACAAATTTACTGGCATCTGTGAGTGAGGATGATACGGCTAAATTCTGGAAACTAGATGGTACTTTAGTTACAACAATTCAAAACGATCTGATTTTTCGAGGCATTTATTGTCTCGGTAAATATATTGCCGCAGTTCAAGAAGATAATACTATCAAAAAATGGAAATCTGACGGTACATTGATTGAAGAATTAAAAGAGCTTAATAGTGTTGTTAGATACATGAAAATTAGGTCGGATGGTTTGATGGAAGTGGCGGCAAACGATCGAGGTATTATTAAACTCTGGAAGCTCAATAACTCTTTATTAAAATCACTTACTGGGCATCAGAAGGCGATTTGGGAAGTGGCAACGAGTATGGATGGTAAATTGATTGCATCAATGAGTGAGGATCAAACGCTAAAATTATGGAAGACTGATGGTACGCTGTTACAAACGATCGCAGGTAAAGGAGCTATTTTTCGGACAGCAGTTTTTAGCCCAGATAGTAAGATTTTGGTGACAGGTAGCTTGAATAAACTCGTGCAACTTTGGGATGTGAGGAATCCTCAAACATCGCAAATAAAGCTATTAAAAACTTTAGTTGGACATGAATCACCGATTAATGCTGTAGCGATTAGTCCTGATGGTAAAATTATCGCTTCTGGAGATAATAACAGCATCAAACTCTGGAATTTTGACGGGAAATTATTGCAAAGTTTTAAAGCTCATAATGAAGTAATCTGGAAATTAGCTTTTAGTTCTGATGGTAAATTACTCGCCTCTGCCAGCGGCGATCGCACGGCTAAAATTTGGCAACTTAATGGTAAATTAGTGACAACACTTAACCACAATAGTTCAGTTTGGGGAATAGCTTTTAGTCCTCAAGGGGATTTTGTCGTTACATCTAGCCGAGAAGATCGTCTTAAATTTTGGCAATTAGATGGAAAATTATTAAGGAGTGTATCCGGTCAAGGTAACGGCTTCGATCGCCTCGCCATGAGTCCTGACGGTCAAACAATTGCCACTGCGGGAGTTGATACTAATGTAAAATTATGGAGTGCCAATGGAGAGTTACTAGCGACTTTACCGGGACATAAAGGAATGGTGCTGAGTGCTGCTTTTACTGCTGATAATAACTACCTGGTTTCTGGGGGAGATCCTGGCTCATTAATTATCTGGAATTTAAAGCAAATTCGCGCTCTGAATAATCTTAATTAGGGCTTGCTGAATCAGTGC
>MBRE01000025.1:0-34734 GCA_001698425.1 Oscillatoriales cyanobacterium USR001
CCAAACTGTTGAAAACTTTTTTAGAAATGGTATAATATGTATGTCTGACTGCTTAGAGGGCAGAAATTTTCTTAAACTAGAAAGGTAAATCTACTCAGATTCTCAGTTATGTTGCTCCAAGCTAATCAGCGTACTAAGTTAGATGATACGGATGATTCTTTGTTCTATTCTTATCCTCGCTTTGTGACGCACGTGGATGAAGGATTTATTGAGCAATTAACTCAATTGTATCGCGATCGCCTGAAACCAAATACTAGAATTTTGGATATGATGAGTAGTTGGGTTTCGCATCTACCGCCAGAAATCGAATTTGCTCATGTGGAAGGACACGGATTGAATGCGGAGGAATTAGCTAAGAATGAGCGGTTAAATCATTATTTTGTGCAGGATTTTAATGCTAATCCGAAGTTACCGCTACCTGATGCAGATTTTGATGCCGTGATTAATTGTGTTTCTGTGCAATATTTGCAGTATCCAGATAGGATTTTTGCGGAAATTCGACGGATTTTGAAGCCGAGAGGAGTGGCAATTATTAGCTTTTCTAATCGGATGTTTTATCAAAAGGCGATCGCGGCTTGGCGGGATGGTTCCGAAAGCGATCGAGTAGAATTAGTAAAGCGTTATTTTGATTCTGTAGAAGGGCCAAATATTCCTGGTTTTAGTCAACCAGAAATTATTATCAACCAGTCGAATGTACCGAGTTTTCTGCAAATGTTAGGAATGGGTGGCGGCGATCCATTTTATGCTGCGATCGCCTATCGTCAGAGTTAACAATTCTAGGGGGTGACAAAGAGGCTTAGAATAATGAGTTTAACTCCTATGCTATTTACCCATTAAATAAAGCCAACAACATCTCAGCATCCTCAGTCTCCAGTGGCCTAGAAAAAAAGAATCCCTGTCCGTATTCACACCCCAATTCCCTCAACCGATTAAACTGCTCTCGCGTTTCTATTCCCTCCGCCACCACATCCAAACCCAAAGAATGAGCTAGGATAATAATCGTCTTCACAATATCAAAATCCTTACTATCGAACACCATCCCACTAATAAACTCTCTGTCAATTTTTAAAGTATCAATTGGCAAATGGTGTAAATACGATAGAGAAGAATATCCCTTGCCAAAATCATCAATACAAAATTGTATTTGCTTCGCTTTTAACTCCTCTAATAACTGACTCGCTGCACCAGCATTTTCCATAAACATACTCTCAGTAATCTCTAACTTCAAAGATGCACCACTTAAAGAAAACTCCTCTAACAACTCATTAATCAATGTTCCCAAATCAGGACTCGAAAGTTGAATTCCTGACAAATTAACATTCATACTCAAAGGTCTAACATTCGGAAACTGTTCCAACCAATTTCTCAAACACCCCATCGCTTCTGAGAGCACCCATGCCCCCAAAGGCAGAATTAATCCCGTTTCTTCAGCAACAGGAATAAACTCCGTTGGCGAAACTATTCCCCTAACTTGATGTCGCCACCTGACTAACGCTTCAAATCCCACAATTTGCTCGTTAACTAGCGAGAAAATTGGCTGATAATTTAAGTGTAATTGGTGGTTAAAAACTGCTCGCTGCAAATCAGCTTCTAACTGGAGGCGAGAAATTGCACCGACAAGCATTCCCTCATTAAATACCGCCGTTTTACCTTTTCCTTGTAACATCGCACAGTGCATTGCCGTATCCGCCGCTCTCAATAAATCTTCCGGTTCCACAACATCCAAATTGCTATGAACAATGCCAATACTCACCGTTGAAGATACCGATACTTGCTTTAAAATAAAGGGCATCTCTAAAGCACGGTGGATGGCGCTGGCAATATTATTCACCTCTTGAATATTAGAAATATCTTTCAACAAGATGGCAAATTCATCAGTGCCCACACGGGCGATAATTGAGGTGGGAGGCAGACAATTTTCTAGCCGACGAGCTACCTGTTTTAATAATTCCTCTCCTACCCCGTGCCCCAAAGTGAATTTGACAACTTGATAGCGGTCTAAATCCAAAAATAACAGCGCAAAGGGACTATTGGCCTGCTGTTGGTTAGTGTGAATATGGGCTTCTAGCTGTTTAATAAATCCGTTGCGGTTTAGCAGACCAGTAAGCCCATCGTAAAATGCCTGGTATTGTAGTTGCTCTTGAGCGCTTTGAAGCTGCTGTTGATTCTCTCGAACTTCTCGCACAAATGCCAGGGTTTTATTAATGGTAATTTCTAAGTCGTTAAAATCAATTGGCTTTGTCAAAAAATCAAAAGCCCCGCGATTCATCGCAATTCTAATGTTTTTCAATTCATCGTAAGCTGATACTACAACAGTTTTCAAAGTTGGGTCAAATTTTTTGATTTTCTCCAACAGCGTCAAACCGTCCATTTCTGGCATCTGAATATCAGTTAAGATTAAATCAAATGCTGGAGAAATTTCCAGCAAAGAGAGGGCTTCACGACCATTATTAACAAAGATAAATTCTAATTCTTTAGCCTTGATTTGTTTGCGAAACCGCTGTTTGATTAAACGTTCCAAACTGAGTTCGTCATCAACCACTAAAATGATTTTGGCAGTTTTGAAAGATGGCATAATTAACCACCCCCAAACGCGGTGTTTATGGGAATTTCTATGATAAATTCTGTCCCCCCTTCAGGCCCAGCAGGAGAAACACAGCTAATTTTGCCTCCATGTTTTTCAACTACAATTGATTTGGAGATAGACAAGCCTAATCCCGTCCCTTTCCCGACTGGTTTTGTGCTAAAGAATGGGTCAAAAATATTTTGTCTTACTGCTTCTAGTATTCCCGATCCATTGTCAGAAATGCGAATGACAACAACTTGAGAAAGAGATGAGTCTAATTCCGCCGCCCCCTGCTCGTTATTTTCCAATGCAGTTTTAATAGTAATGATATTGGGATTGGCTTTAATTTGTTCATAACTCAACCCTTGATTAGATTCATCGAATGCTTCAATTGCATTGGCAATAATATTTATAAAGACCTGATTCAGTTGTCCAGGGTAGCATTCTACTAAGGGCAATTCTTTGTAGTCTTTAATAACTTGAATGTCAGGACGTTGATTATTGGCCTTCATGCGATATTTCAAAATCATTAGCGTACTTTCAATACCTTCGTGAATATCAAAAAGCACTTTTTTCTCAGTATCACTGCGCGAGAAAGTTCTCAAAGATGTACTAATATTGCGGATGCGTTCTGTTCCTGCTTTCATTGAGGCGATTAAGTGTTGCAAATCTTCTATCATAAATTCTAGCTCAATTTCCGCTAGTTTTTTCTGAAGTCCCTCGCTAGGGTTTGGGACTTCTAGTTTATAGAGTTTTAAAACATTCAACAAGTCTTCAATATAACTTTGTAAATGAGAGATATTCCCCATAATGAAGCCGACGGGATTGTTGATTTCATGGGCGACTCCCGCTACTAATTGCCCAATAGAAATCATTTTTTCATTTTGCACTAATTGAGATTGTGCCTGATTGAGCTTATGTAGATTTTCTTTCATCTTTTGGACGTACTCCAACGTTCTGTTGATGGTAATTTCTAAATCATCAAAGTCGATGGGTTTGGTTAAAAAGTCAAAAGCGCCCCGATTCATAGCCGTTCTAATATTTTGTAAGTCACCATAGGCTGATACTACTACTGTTTTAAGAGTGAGAGTTTTATCAAGTTCCAAGAGTTTTTCTAGCAAAGTCAGCCCGTCCATTTCTGGCATATTAATGTCAGTTAAAATAATGGCAATGGGAGATTCTGTGGCTATTTTTGCTAAGGCTTCTTTACCGTTATAAGCAAAAATAAATTCTAATTTATTCTCGCGAATACTTTGACGAAACCGCTGTTTAATTAAGCGTTCCAAGCTCACTTCATCATCAACGACTAGGATTTTTGTGGTCATTTTGGTTCCTGTTATATACTTAAAAAGTATTGGTTTTCGGCAAAGAGTGATTGTGCGGCTTTTATTACGCTATTATTGATTCTCCCTATTTTCAAACCTGGTCAACAAATTTTCGCGATCTAATTCAAGCAAAATTCGAGTTAATTCTTGGGGCGGCAATTCAAGTATTGGTTGAATTATTGCTAACAGTGCTCGATCGATAGAGCCGAATTTGGCTATTAACAAATTTTCTACAAGAATACGCCGTTCTTCAAAGCGGCCTTCCTGTCGGCCTTCCTGTCGGCCTTCCTGTCGGCCTTCCTGTCGGCCTTGTAGCAAAGTTTCTTCTCGCCATTGGATATATGCTGGTGTTAAATTCATAATTAACTCCCGATCTTCTTCAGTTAAATCTTGCTTGGTTTGTAGATTAATTCGCCAGGTAGAAACCAGTGCCAAAATATTAGTGCGTAAGGTATTTGTTTCTGGGAGTGCGATAATTTCCGCAATTGCTTGCTGCTGAGTTTTCCCTTTGCCGAGAATTCTTAGCCATAGTGTGTCTGGCGTAATTGGCAATTGGTTAATCGCGACAATTGCGGTTTTCATCGCTTCCCCTAGAAAATAAACTCCTGGACACCAACGATCTGGATCTAATGTAAATCGAAAACTATCGAGTAAGTTAGCTGAAACTGAAGTTGCCAAAATCCACAATTGAGGTAACTCATTTTCAGTCACTGGATCTTCCTCTCGTCTACCTTGCCGCTGCAATTCGCTTTGCAGGGAAAATAGTTTGAGGATACAGTTGCGAATCTCTGTTTTGCTAGGTTGATTGCGAAAAGGTTCCAACAAACAGGGAGTTGTTACTATTTTACCTAGTAATCCTAATATTTGTTGCTCAGCGGTGGGTGGCGATGTGGGAGCAAACCAGACATCGATTTGGCGAACTTCGCCACTGATTTCCCGGCTGACGTTGACTTCCCCTAGTGGTGCGAGTAGTTCCGCTAAATACTGTTTGGCAAATTGGTCGTGAGGCTGTCGCGTCATTGAGGTTCGATCGCCTGATATTTAATCAAATTTTATCATTTGGGATGCGATCGCCTGGAAACTTAGCCCTAAAATTTGCGCTTTAGCAAAGGTAGAATATATAGAAGCCAAATTTATCCAACCTTTAACTCATGTCTATTACTGAAATTATCCCTACTATTCAAGAATTATCTCACTCTGATAAGCTCTTGCTGCTACACTTTCTGATGACTGAATTATTGAAGGACTCAGGTTTAGTGCCTTTGGAGACTCAGGGGATAACTGGGAGTCAAGGTTTGTATGATTCTTTTGATGCTGCGGTTGTTTTGGCGCAAGCACTTGCAGAGGAAAAAGTAACAACTTATGGCTGATAAAGTTAGATTTAGATTTACTGAGGTAAATTCAGAGCATCGTTCTGAATTAGCGTTTGAAATTAGCCCTAAAAGAACTTAAGTATCCATAGTAATCTATTCATTCCTATGACTCATATTTATCTAATTTTAAGGACAAATATCATCGCAGAGATGGCGATCGTTTTCACTAACATTCGGATTAGTTTTGAGATAATCCCTAATCCAATTACAACCTTTTTTGAGTAAGTTATTTAGTTTAATATCTAAGTCTAAGATTAAATCTTCAGGCTCTATATGCCATAGTCTTACTGTGTTGTCAAGACTAGCCGAAGCAATGATTTGACCATCAGGGCTAAAACTTACTCCATGAACCCGATCAGTATGTCCTACTAGGGTTCTCAAGAGTGTCCCATCCGTTTTCCATAATCTCACCGTTTTATCAGAACTAGCAGAAGCAATCATTTGACCATCGGGACTAAAACTTACTCCATAGACGTGATCATTATGTCCTTCTAAAATTTTCAAAAGTGCCCCATCTGTTTTCCATAATCTCACCGTTTTATCAGAACTAGCAGAAGCAATCATTTGACCATCAGAACTAAAACTTACTCCATAGACCCGATTAGTATGTCCTTCTAGGGTTATTAAAAGCATCCCATTGACGCTCCATAATTTCACGGTTTTGTCAAAACTAGCAGAAGCAATGATTTGACCATCAGGGCTAAAACTTACTCCATAGACCCAATCAGTATGTCCTTCTAAAGTTTTCAAAATTGTTCCATCAAGTCTCCATAATTTCACGGTTCTGTCAGCACTAGCAGAAGCAATGATTTGACCATCAGGGCTAAAATTTACTCCATAAACCCGATCGGTATGTCCTTCTAGGACACTCTTGAGATTCCCATTGGGGTTCCATAATTTTACGGTTCTGTCAAAACTAGCAGAAGCAATGATTTGACCATCAGAGCTAAAACTTACTCCATAGACTCGATCACTATGTCCTTCTAAGGTTCTCAAGAGCATTCCATCAAGGCTCCATAATTTCACGGTTTTGTCAGCACTAGCAGAAGCAATGATTTGACCATCAGGACTAAAACTTAACGCATAGACCCAATCACTATGTCCTTTTAATGTTTTCAATAGCGTCTCACCAAGACTCCATAATCTCACAGTTCTGTCAGCACTAGCAGAAGCAATGATTTGACCATCCGAGCTAAAACTTACTCCATAGACTCGCTCGTTATGTCCTTCTAAAGTTTTCAAGAGTGTCCCATCGAGGCTCCATAATCTCACCGTTCTGTCAAAACTAGCAGAAGCAATGATTTGACCATCAGGGCTAAAACTTACTCCTAAAACCCGATCAGTATGTCCTTCTAAAATTCTCAAGAGTGTCCCATCCAGGCTCCATAATTTCACGGTTCTGTCAGCACTAGCAGAAGCAATGATTTGACCATTGGGGCTAAAACTTACTCCTAAAACCCGATCAGTATGTCCTTCTAAAATTCTCAAGAGTGTCCCATCGAGGCTCGATAATCTCACGGTTCTGTCAGCACTAGCAGAAGCAATGATTTGACCATTGGGGCTAAAACTTACTCCATAGACCCGATCGGTATGTCCTTCTAAAGTGCTCAAAAGTGTCCCATAAAGGCTCCATAATTTCACGGTTCTATCAAAACTAACAGAAGCAATGATTTGACCATCAGGGCTAAAACTTACTCCTAAAACCCGATCGGTATGTCCTTCTAAAGTTTGCAAGAGTGTCCCATCCAGGCTCCATAATTTCACGGTTCTGTCAAAACTAGCAGAAGCAATAATTTGACCACCGGGGCTAAAACTTACTCTAAGAACATTATTACTATGTCCTTTAAAAGTATTTAATATTTTTCCGTCTAATTTCCAAAGTTTAATAGTTTGATCGTTACTGACTGAAGCGATCATTAAACCATCTGGACTGAAAGCAATTCCATTTACTTCACTCTTATGACCAACAAATTGATTGTTCTCACTAATCTCATAACTTCCTTGTTGCAACCTTTCAATAACATTTATTTTTAATGTCTCAGAAGGTTCTTTAATATTGCGTAAATTAAAACCAGCTTTCACCGCAATTACCAGCGATATTAAATGTTGTTTTAACTGTAATTCCTTTTGAGATAAATTCAATAAATCTTTAATCCGTTCAATATCTTCCTGTTCCTGATACTGACGACTGGCTAGGATAAATTCTACTTCTTCTTGGTCAATAATATATTCACTTCTTTCGTTTAACCATTCTTCAGCTTCTACCAGTAAAGCTCCTCGTAGCAAAGCACCATTATCTTTACCAGTATTTTCCCAGATATCTTGTTCAGCGCGTAACCGATCTTGCCATTTCCGAAATTCCCGATCTTCTTCCATCCACTCCCGCAGACGATCCCATCCTCTAATTAATGCTTCATGGACTACTTCAACAGTTAGTTGTTTCTTGTCTTCATCGCGTCCTGTAACAACTAAACGAGCATTAGCTAATTCCGTAACTAATAGCCAATTTTCTGCCCCAATTTGTTCACGGGTTGCTATGCGACGAGTAGGAGCGGTATTTTCCCCAAAACGGACTAATTGGGTAAAGATATGCTTAACTCGATTTTGCTCATCTTCATTTAATTTTTGATAAATTTCCTCAGCATGATTCGCTAAGGCTTTCTCAACTCCGCCAATTTCGTTGTAAGTAGCAATTGTTAATTTACCATTAGTTTGTTTTCGCCACAACTTTTCTAGCGAAAACTCTAGTAAAGGTAACTCTCCAGGATTACTCTTAAATGTCTCTAAGATAATTTGTGTCAGTCCTTCCTGAATTGTTAGACCAACTGCTTGTGCCGGTTTTTCAATGACTGCTTGTAATTCCTCTTGATTCATGGAGAGGATTGTTTCTGGCTTCCACTTTTGTAATACTTCTCCTAAAGGTTGATAATCTATGGCTTGTGCAAAAAAGTCAGATCGGAGAGTGATTACCATAAAAATATCAGGTGCTCTTTTTTCACTTTCTGCATTAACTACTTCTAATAATTGGTCTATAAAAGTATTTCGTTCATCTTCTGAACAAAGAGTATAGACTTCTTCAAATTGATCTACGAAAATCAGAAAACGCGGATTAGACGAATTTTCTTGTAAACAGACTTCTAAAACATCTTTTAGCGTTAATTCACCGGCTTTAAAATTGTTCGCGTATTTTTTCGCCTTGGCAAGAGACTCTAGTTTATCTATCTCAGGTTCTAACAAAGATAACAGAGCATAAGCTAGTTGAAAGAAGGGGGAATTTGTTGGTCTGAAGGTAATAAATTTCCATCCTCCCTGTTTCTCTAATTGATGAATTAGTCCGGCATAAACAACCGAAGACTTACCACTGCCAGAGTTACCAATGACAGCGACAAAAGGTTGTGTTTGTACAGCTTGCACCAAGGTAGCAGTAAATTTCTCACGTCCAAAGAAAAAGTGAGCATCGTCTTTTGTAAAAGCTGATAAGCCTTTATAGGGGCATATTTCTGAAATTACAGAGGTAACAGATGGTGGTGTGTCTGTTTCTATATCGGCGATCTCTTCCCAACGCAAATATAGCACTTCGCAAATACGACGGAAACTGTCCACACCAATTGCTTTACCCGCGAAAAATGCTTGAACCGTTGTGCGAGATAGTTCTGCTGATTCTGCTAACGCCATCTTGGTTGAGAACCTGTGGCGCAAAGCTGCCTTAGCCATTTGAAGACTCTCTGAAGATGCTTTAAGCGTTACTCGTGCCATTTTGCCGTTGATTATTAGTAGTTTTATTTACTTTAACATAAGTTGAACACTCGACGTACATATATTATTGCCGAAGTATCTCTAGCTTAATAACGAGGGCAAAATTACCCAATTTATTGATTGCTACATAAGGAGCGTTAAGATTCAGAACGCTTATCAAAAAACATTCGGTGAACATCTTGACATTCAACATACACAAGTTATACTTTAAAAAACCACCCAAAAATAACTCTAATCACCTCTGACACCGATTTTACTTAGCTTTGAGGGCAACCTTGAGGCGAGTTTGACTTGGCTGCTTGACATCCCTACCCCATAAACACGCCGGATAGGGGTATTTCAACCGTTTCTTTCATTAGCAAAAAATTTGTTATTAGGATAAGAGGTTAACGATATGCAAGTTCAAACTAAGCCCAAAACAATTAACGACAAAACTGTACCGATTTACCCCGATGATTTACTGCGCCAACAATATTTGGCAGGAGAACGTAATTTTCCCAACTGGGATCTACGGAACGCAGATTTAAGAGGCTTGAATCTGCGAGACATAAATCTTCAGGGAGCCAACTTATCTGGGGCATTGCTAATTGGTACAAATCTTCAAAATGCCAACCTAGAAAATGCGGATTTGTCTTACTCCCACATTTGTTCTGCGAATTTAACCTTCGCAAATCTAGCCGGTGCCAACTTAGATAATACCAATTTAGATGGCGCTGTTTTTGATAATCCTTGGTGGGATTAGTTTTGTACGTTTCCCTCTTTTTTCTTAAGGACTAAGATGATGAATAAACGCTCTGAATGTGACTACGTAAAATTTTCCAATTTGCAACAATTACCCTGCGATTGGAGTGAATGCTCTAGTAACGATTCCCGCTATCGTAGCTTCTGCTGCAAGGCCTGTGGCAAAGTTAATGTTATCGACATTGAAGCCGCACAGCCAAGCTCCATAGGAATAGGAACACTTGTTCTTATTCTAGTAGGGATAATCCTTTTTGTTATGGGAACGGTTACTACCCAGCCTCAAAAATCTTCTGTTCCTTCTTCTGAGATCGATGTCTTTACCAAATAAGACCCTTACCCCCTGAATAAGTGTTAGTCAGGGGGTTATTTTTTGTCTTCTTGCGTAACAACGGTAAAACCTGGGAGCAGATTAATGAATACAGAAAATACAACAAATAAAGAACCCGTAATTATCGCCGAAAATGTTCATAAATGGTTCGGTAACTTTCATGCAATACGCGGCATTAGCATGACCGTAAATCGTGGCGAAATTGCGCGAACCCTAGCGCAATTGTATCAAAAACGTAGCGCATTTCACTCCTCAAACTGATCTCTGCAAGCTTTCCCTGAATTTGCACGTTAGCAATGTGCTTACAATTCCACGTTAACAGGTAATATCAAATCCGTTAGCATCGAAATTATTCATCTCTCTTCTCTCCCTCTGTGTTCTCTGCGTTCTCTGTGGTTAAATCATTCCGATGCAACCGGAAACGATATAATCTAATCCGTGAACGGTAGCTGCTGCAATGTGAATCGCATCGACATTCGCTTTCGGAGGGTTAAATTTTAAGTAAATAGTAAAGCTTCAGTGCCCCAAAGCACCGAAGCCCT
Organism: Oscillatoriales cyanobacterium USR001; assembly: GCA_001698425.1. GTDB lineage: Bacteria > Cyanobacteriota > Cyanobacteriia > Cyanobacteriales > Microcoleaceae > Kamptonema. The sequence goes on from MBRE01000025.1 coordinate 10,632, forward strand.
ACTAACTAACCTACAGCGTAATCGCACTAATTAAACTCTGCATATTCTCACCAACAGCAGTAACAAAATGATGCGTAGCGGGCAAACTATCAACTACTATTCCCGCGCACAATAACATCATGTAAAAAATGGAATACTTAAAGAGCGATCGCGCCACTCCCCGATCCTCTGGAGACTTGAACAATAGCCAAGCTTTCTGTACAAAAATCCCTCCCAACAAAGTCGCTACAATTCCATAAACTACACCCGCTGCATTCAATGGATAAACTAGCAAAAAAGTCGCTGGAATCAAAATTAGAGTGTAAATCCAAATCTGCACCGCCGTTGCTTTATCTCCTTCAATTACTGGCAACATTGGTACACCTACCTCGGCATATTCGTCGCGAATCATCATAGCCAAAGCCCAAAAATGCGGCGGAGTCCAGAGAAACACGATCGCAAATAATAGCCATGCTGTTAAACTTAAATCTCCTGTCACAGCCGCCCAACCAACTAACGGCGGAATCGCCCCCGCTGCACCACCAATCACGATATTTTGGACGCTATGACGTTTCAACCAATGGGTGTAAATCAGGACATAAAAAACAATGCCTGACATGGCTAATAAAGCAGCTAATAAGTTAGCTACAACTGTCAGCAAGGTAAAGGATAAACTAGCAAGAACTATTGCGAAAATTAAAGCATCTCGACGCTTCACCCGCCCCGAAGGAATTGGCCGCCAGCGAGTCCGCTCCATGATATAATCAATGTCGCTATCGTAAATGCAATTAATCGTATTAGCCGCACCAGAAGCTAAAGTACCTCCAGTCATAGTTGCTAATAACAATAGGGGATCGACTTCTCCCTTCGCGGCCATCCACATTCCTGCTGCTGTGGTAATTAGCAGCAATAGAATAATTCTAGGTTTTGTTAGTTGGTAATAACTTTGAACCACCTGCAAAACGTTTTGATGGATTCGGGATTGGTTGGTAGTAAGAATTTCCTGCATTATTTCCTTTCCTTAATTTCATTGGTTAGCAGTTAACTGTTAATGGTTAACTGTTAATGGTTAACTGTTAACTGTTAACTGTTGATAGACATGGTGCGATCGCGCCATGTTAAAACATTAAAAGCCACCAAAATTCCCAGTAAAGCCGCACCTACAGCCTGATGAGCTACTGTTAGCGGTTCCACCTGGAGATGCAAATGGAAAGTTGCTACTCCCAAAATTAATTGTGCTAAGAGGATGATACCAACCCAGTTTGCTAATTGTCGCAATTTTGTATTGAGTGCTGGTGTCCGCCGCGCGATCGCGATTATTGCTAAAGTGCTGACGGTAGCTGGTACAATGCCAATAATATGACTATTCATTACTCCGCAAAGCTCCGACTCATCAAAGCATTGATGTAGAGCCCATTGAGAGCCAACTAATGCTCCTAATATACTTTGCAGATAAACCATTAAAACCGCGATCGCGCTTACCCAAGGCAATTTACCCACAGTTCCCGTCGGCTGATAAGGTGTAAGCATTAACGCGATCGCTACTAAGGTGATAAAAAACACCAAAGCCGTTCCCAAATGCGCCGTAACGATATCAAAACGTAACAATTCCGTTACCGTCAGCCCCCCTAAAATGCCTTGGAAAACGATCAAAAATAGAGCAACTGCGGATGCGATCGGTAGCCAATTAGGAAGGCGATCGCGATACCACCAAGATAATCCCACCAAAGCGATCGCACTCACACCAATCAACGCCGCATCCATTCTGTGAAACCACTCCAGAAATACCCGCAAATTCATCTGCGCCGTCGGCACCAGTTTACCGTAGCACAGCGGCCAGTCAGGGCAAGCCAGACCCGCATTCATTACCCGCGTGGCACTACCTATAGCCATTAATAGCCAAGTAGCGATCGCCATCTTCCCAACTAGGCTGCGAATCAGATCCCTTGGCTGCCAATCCGCTTCCGGTGGCGCGGCTGGTTGATTAAAAACAGAGTTAGCCATCAGCTTTACCTTAAACCTTAATCAGCAATCAAACTTCATTAAATAGTGAGCGTTCACTAAGCATGAGCTTAACAGTCTATTTTTATCTCAAACAGTCATCTTTACTACATTAGCGGTGGAAAAATCAGATCATCTCCTTTTTACAAAGATTTCAGATTTACTCTCTTTTGTTACATTATTAAGCAATTTTTACAAAAGCATTCGATCGCGAATGCTATACTTATCCTGAAAAAGATTTGTTGCCCAATGGTGGAGAGGATAAAAAAATCCTAAAAATTAGCACCAGTAACAAACTCTAATTCAATCCCTGCTCTACCCTGATAAATGGGATAAAAGTCTCTCATCAAGACAGCCCACCAACAAGCCAGCTTCAAATCAGCGACCTCTTAACCAAAATGTCGCAGCCATGAGCAAGGAGTCAAGACATGGAACACAAAGAAAAACAAACAGTACCAGGAGCGCTTTTGACCCTGGTTGCTGGCATACTAATCACGATCGTTAGCCTGTGGTACGGACAAAACAACCACTTGCTACCAGAGCAGGCCTCAGCACAAGCGCCCCTGGTAGATGATTTTTTTAACATCATGGTGACGATCGGGACGGCTCTATTCATCGTAGTAGAGGGTGCAATTATCCTATTTGCCATCCAATTTCGCCACCGTAAGGGAGATGACGGCGACGGATTGCCCATCAAAGAAAACTTCGGCCTAGAAGTCTTCTGGACAGCAATTCCCGCAATTATCGTCATTGGGTTAGGAGCCTACAGCGTAGAAGTTTACAGGGACATGGGCGGCTTTAGCCCCGGCGGTTCTCAGGTGGTGGCCCACGTTCACCCATCATCTCATGTAGCCCATAATCTGCCGAGAGATAGCGCGATCGCGGCTCCTCTGATAGCTCAATCCGACATGGAAATGACATCAGAAGAAATGGCCGAAATGCCACCAGCCCCCAAAGCCGAATACGGCTTAGGAGCAACACCAGCAGAAGAAGGCAAAACCGCAGATATCACCGTAGATGTCAGCGGAATGCAATACGCCTGGATATTTACCTATCCTGAAGCCAACGTCACTTCTGCCGAATTGCACGTACCAGTAGGCAAAGACGTACAACTCAACCTCTCGGCCATAGATGTCATCCACTCCTTCTGGGTCCCCAGTTTCCGTCTCAAACAAGATGCCATTCCCGGTATCCCTACGGAACTAAGATTCGTCGCCACAAAAACAGGGGATTACCCGATATTTTGCGCCGAATTGTGTGGCAGTTATCACGGCGCAATGAGAGCGCGGGTGATAGTTGAAACTCAAGAAGAGTACGAAAATTGGCTCAAAGAAAACCAAATTGCCCAACAAGAAGACAGCCAAAAAACTGTCGCAGTTAACCCCGCCAATTTGCCACCATCCGAATTTCTGGCTCCCTACGCCACCGAAATGGGAATTAATGCCCAAACCATCGCTCAATTGCACAAATAGACCCCAATCAACAGTTAACAGTTAGCAGTTAGCAGTTAACAGTTAACAGTTAACAGTTAGCAGTTAACAGTTAACAAATAACAGTTAACAGTTAACAGTTAACAAATAACAGTTAACAAATAACAGTTAACAGTTAACAAAGTTATTTTTCCCCACATAATTTATGGCACAAGCACAAATTCCAATCAATGCACCACCAGAAAATCCAGGTACTCCCCAAGGTGGGCACGAACATCCGACGGCGTGGAAATGGTACGACTACTTTACCTTTAACATTGACCACAAGGTAATTGGTATTCAATATCTCGTCACTGCCTTTATTTTCTATCTGATTGGCGGCGTGATGGCGATGGCAATGCGGGTAGAACTTTACACTCCCGACTCAGACTTTATGCCGCCAGAGGTATACAATGCCTTGCTGACTAATCATGGGACAATAATGATTTTCCTGTGGATTGTACCGGCCGCGATCGGGGGATTTGGCAACTTTCTAGTACCGCTAATGATTGGTGCTAGAGATATGGCATTTCCTAAATTAAATGCGATCGCCTTTTGGGTTAACCCCCCAGCCGGACTGCTAATTTTAGGCAGCTTCTTTTTCGGAGGAGCTCAAAGTGGTTGGACATCCTACCCACCGTTGAGCGCAATTACCGCAAACACCGCCCAATCCATGTGGATTTTGGCGATCGTTTTAGTAGGAACTTCTTCAATTTTAGGATCGCTGAATTTTATTGTCACCATTCTAAAAATGAAAATTCCTAGCATGAAATGGGAAGAAGTTCCCCTATTTTGCTGGGCAATTATGGCGACTTCTCTACTAGCGCTGTTTTCCACTCCAGTATTAGCTGCGGGATTAACTCTACTGCTATTTGACATCAACTTCGGCACCTCATTCTTCAAACCAGATGCCGGCGGAAATGTGGTGATTTACCAGCATTTATTCTGGTTCTATTCTCACCCGGCAGTTTATCTAATGATTCTGCCAATTTTCGGGATCATGTCCGAAGTAATTCCCGTACACGCTCGTAAACCGATTTTTGGTTATAAAGCGATCGCCTATTCCAGTGTAGCCATCTGTTTTGTCGGATTATTCGTCTGGGTACACCATATGTTTACCAGCGGTACACCTCCTTGGATGCGGATGTTTTTCACCATCTCCACTCTAATTGTAGCAGTGCCTACAGGAGTAAAGATTTTTGGCTGGGTAGCGACTCTTTGGGGTGGCAAAATCCGCTTTACCAGTGCCATGTTATTCGCCATTGGCTTATTGATGATGTTCGTTTTGGGCGGACTTTCTGGCGTTACCTTGGGCACTGCACCCTTTGACGTTCACGTTCACGATAGTTACTATGTGGTTGCCCATTTCCACTACGTTTTATTTGGTGGTTCAGTATTCGGACTTTACGCCGGAATCTATCACTGGTTTCCCAAAATGACTGGCAGAATGCTGAATGAAACTTGGGGCAAATTTCACTTTGTCCTCACCTTTATCGGCACAAATATGACCTTCTTGCCGATGCACGCTTTAGGTTTACAAGGAATGCCTCGCCGCATCGCCATGTATGACCCACAATTTACTGAACTCAATCAGCTTTGTACCTACGGAGGGATTTTGTTAGGGATATCTGTACTGCCCTTCTTCATTAATATTATTTGGAGTTGGATCAATGGGCCAAAAGCCTCTGATAATCCTTGGAATGCTCTAACTTTGGAATGGACAACTGCTTCACCCCCTAGCATTGAAAATTGGGAAGTGTTGCCAGTATTACAGCATGGTCCCTACGACTATGGAATGAATCTCAACGGCAAAGAAAATACTTCTGTAGCCGTTAAAAATTAGTTGTTAGTAGTTCCTTGTTTGTAGTAGCGACTTTAGTCGCTCTTTTCTCTAATTTAGTAGCAGCGACTTTAGTCGCTCTTTTCTCTAATTTAGTAGTAGCGACTTTAGTCGCTTTTTTCTCTAATTTAGTAGTAGCGACTTTAGTCGCTTTTTCTCTAATTTAATCGACTAAAGTCTCTACTACAAACAATCAAAAAATCAAAAATATTGGAGGACTTATGCAAGGTTCAACAGTCGATCGTCCAGAGAATATTATTAACTCGCCTGTCTCCGTAGAAACGACAGATCATGCTGTCGCACATCACGAAGAACATCAGGATTTACGAGTTTTGGGTTTGCTGACATTCTTGGGTTCTGAATCTCTAATGTTTGGTGGATTTTTTGCCACCTATCTGTTATTGTGGGGAGCCACAGAAGTTTGGCCACCGGAAGGAACAGAAGTAGAACTATTCCTACCTACGATTAACACCATCATTCTGGTTTCTAGCAGTTTCGTAATTCACAAAGGCGACACAGCTATCAAAAATAACGATGTCAAAGGAATGCGACTTTGGTATGCTGTCACTGCCCTAATGGGAATAATTTTCTTAGGGGGTCAGGCTTATGAATATCTGACTTTGGGTTATGGTTTGACCGAAAATATCTTTGCTAATTGTTTTTACCTGATGACAGGTTTTCACGGTTTGCACGTTTTAATTGGTGTGTGTTTAATTTTGGGCGTAATCTGGCGGAGTCGTCGGGAAGGGCATTATTCCAATGTTAAGCACACTGGGATCGAGATGGCCGAAATTTACTGGCACTTCGTAGATATCATCTGGATTATTTTGTTCACATTGCTTTACATTCTGACACTGTTTTAAGTGTGTTCAGCGTAATGCCAGAGAGTGGCGTTACGCTGAATCTTGGAATAATTTGAAAATTTTTCCAAAAGGTATTGCAATTAGGGGAACATGGTGAATCGCCTCAAAAATAGGATAGTGCGATATAATTTGACTGGGGAGACAATGAGGACGTTGGCGCTAGAAGATATAACAAGTTGGGAGGAATAAGCGATGGTGTTTACAGCCAAAGAACTGGCCGAATTGATGCCAGATGCTAGTAAAATTGAAAGTGATGAACCCGAAATGGAAAGTTCCCTTCATTATATCCAATTAGCATTATTAGTCGCTTGTTTAGAATGGCGGTGGCGCGATCGCAATGACTTTTTTATTGGGGCAAACCTCACAGTTTATTACAGCGAACAACAATTGCGGAATCGGGATTTTCGCGGTCCTGATTTTTTCTTAGTCAGGAATACGCAAAAACATCCGCGTCGGTCTTGGGTGGTTTGGGAAGAAGATGGTAAGTACCCCGATCTGATTATAGAATTGCTCTCTGATTCTACTGCCAGAGTTGATCGCAAAGAAAAAAAGATATTGTATCAAAATCGGTTTAGAACTCCCGAATATTTTTGGTTCGATCCTGAAGATTTGGAATTTGCTGGTTTTCGTTTAATTGGCCAACATTATCAAGCCATTGTTGCCAATCAATCAGGTAGATTGTGGAGTGAGGTACTAGGATTATATCTGGGGATTTACGATCGAAAATTGCGCTATTTTACCCAGGATGGGCAGTTAGTTCCCACACCAGAAGAAGCCGCATGGCAAGCCCAAGAACAAGCTGAACAAGCCCAAGAACAGGCTGAACAAGCCCAAAGGCGGGCTGAACAAGCTGAAGAACGGGCTGAAAGACTAGCCACTCAGTTACGCACATTGGGAATTGAACCAGAATAGTTAAAAACTGGTTTCTGAATCCCATCAGCGCAATCTCTGAAAAATTTTCCAAAAAGGTATTGCAATTTCTAGGAAGCGGTGATAATATAAAAAGGTTTGAGACTTTATAGGGTGGAGGTGAACCCCCGCAGAATGAAACAATTGGGAACCCATCTGGTCGTTGACGCTTGGCAGTCTCCTGGAGACCTTCTCAACGATCCTGAACGTATCCGCCGCGCTTTACTTGACGCGATTACAGCAGGCGAAGCAACGCTAATCGATATGTGCGTACACCAGTTTAGTCCTCATGGAGTTACTGCTACGGTAACATTAGCAGAATCCCATATTGCCATCCATACGTGGCCTGAATACGGTTATTTTGCCGCAGATTTATTTTTCTGCGGACGGGGCAACCCTCAAAGGGCAATGAAAGTTTTGCAAGTGGCTCTGCAAGCTAAAGAGGTAAGACTCACCGAGTTTAAGCGCGGTTTTGATCCAGGGGTGGGCATCCTAGATTCTGCTTCTTCAGAGCAGTATGCGCCTCGTTTAGAAGCGAGTGTCGCCAGAGGATGAAGAGCCAGGTAGCGTAATTCTAAGGATTTTATGCTAGGTTTCGTTTAAAAATCCCACAGGTAGCCTGTGGGATTCTTGTTTTTTGTGGGTTTTTTGTGTGTTTGGGTTTTTATTTTTTGATTAACATGGGACGCACTACCCAATAGCCGGTACTGAAAGCGGCGACAACTATCAGAACAATGGCTATTTTTAACCAGATGCCGCTGAGTTCTGGGGTTTTTTGGGCTTGGGGACGGATGCGATAGGGGCGTTCTGGTTGTTCTGTGTATAATTTTTCGGAAGTGCGAGGGAGTGTTGGTTCTACTTCCGGGAAGGGAAAAGGGAGTTCTAGGGAGGGGGCAACGGAGGTGGTTTCGGGAATTGCGGTGGCAGTTTGTAGGTGTGTGGAGGTGGGGGATGGTTGTGGGGTGAAATTTGTTTTTACTGTGGGCATTTGAGGTAGGGGAATTTGGGTGACAGCTTGGGCGGAGTTGATGGCTTGCTGTAGCTGTACGGCTGCATATACGACTGTTTCTACTTCTCGTCGTAGTTGTTGGTTTTGCTGAACTAATTGCTGGTTATGGGTTTTGAGGGATTCCATCATGGCTTGGGCCGCTTGGAGTTCGGCGGCGACTTCGCGGTAGAGGGAGATGGGGACTGAGGGAGAGTAGGTATTTGGGGTGGCAGTGCCTGGGATGGTAGAATTTTGCATAATAATGATGAAAAATGAGGGGAATGTTTTTAGTTTAGCCTTTGACTGTTGACAATTATAAAAATTTGAGGTTGAGCGGTCAAATAATTTTGCCTCTTGATTAAATCTATGTGTTAATTGCTTTGGTGGTTACTATATATTTAATTAGGATTTACATAAAGCTATTTGTTAAGAGTTATGAATGGTTCTCCAATAGATCGGGATTTGTCTAGGGAGTTAAGTGCCCAGGAAATGAAGTATGGTGAGCGTGAGATTGTGGAGGGGGAGTTAATTACGTTTCCGAATCCGCGTGTGGGGCGGCGTTATGAGATTAGTATTAGTTTGCCGGAGTTTACTTGTAAGTGTCCGTTTTCTGGCTATCCTGATTTTGCGACGATTTATTTGACTTATGTGCCGGATGAGCGGGTGGTGGAGTTGAAGGCGCTGAAGTTGTATATTAATGGTTATCGCGATCGCTACATTTCCCATGAGGAGTCGGTGAATCAAATTTTAGATGATTTTGTGGCGGCTTGTGAGCCTTTGGAGGTGACGGTTAAGGGTGATTTTTGGCCGCGTGGTAATGTGCATACTGTGGTTGAGGTGAAGCATTTGAAGGGTGGGTAATTGGTAATGGGTGATTGTTGGTTGGTAATGGGTAATGGGTAATGGGTAATTGCTAATTGGTAATTGGTAATTGCTAATTAAAAGTAGATGGGTAGGAACAGGTATTTTTTATCGGCTTTAAGAAGTAAATATGACAAATCCTAATATGAACGATCGACCAAAACCGCAGCCTTCTCGCCGCAAGTGGCGACCGCTAATTTTAAGCGGTATGGGATTAGGAATTATTACTATTAGTGGGGTGGTAGTTGGGGCTTGGTGGATACAGGAAAAGTTAGCGCCTTTGGTTGAGTCGGAAATTAGTAAAGCTTTGAAAAGACCTATTCAAGTAGGCAGATTGGAGAGGTTTTCTCTGACTGGTTTGCGGTTAGGTCGTTCTTTGATACCGGCAACTGCGAAAGATCCTGATTACGCATCGACTGAGGCGGTTGAGGTGCAATTTTTTCTGGGTGATTTGATTTTTAGGCGGACTTTAAGGTTAAATATTACTTTAGTTAATCCCCAGGCATATATCGAACAAGATGCGAAAGGGGCGTGGATTAATATTGAAACTGTTAAACCGAGTGAAGGTGGGGCAATTAAAACTGAAGTTGATACTATTAGGGTGGAAAATGCTTTGGCGGTATTGGTTCCGTTTCCGCGATTAGGTCAGAAAGTTTCAGCGCCGATTTCGGTGAAGCTGAGGGATGCTAATGCGAAAATTCGCGATCGAAATCAGCAAGTTCTCTATGAACTTAATGGTGAGTTTCTGACGGCTGGAAAGTTTAGGGTTAAGGCTGATTCGCTTTTGCCAACGGGGGAAACTAATGTTTTATTGGAGGGGCAAAGTTTGCCGGTGGCTGAACTTACGCGGTTGTTTAAATTGCCGGAAATTAGCTTTTTGGCGGGTCAAGGAAATGGTAATTTGACTGTGCAATTGCGGCAAAATCAACTGTCAAGTATTACTGGGGTAGCTAGTTTTACGGGTGTGGAAGCTAAGATTAATTCTCTAAAACAGGAAATTCGGAATACTAGCGGCCAGGTGCGGTTTAGGGGAAGTTCGATCGCGGTGGATAATTTGCGGGTAAGTTATGGGGAAATTCCGCTGGCAATAGTGGGGACGATTGAAGGGGGTGCTAATTTCGATCTGTCGCTGACTAAGTTTAATTTGATTGCTAAAAGCGTGCAACCGGTGACGGTGGCGATGCTGCTGAATGCGGTTAATAAGGAGTTAGAAAAGCCGGTGAAATTGCCTGTGCCGGTGGTGGGTGAGGTGGAGGTGGTGGCTAAATTGACTGGGAATTTTTTGCAACCTTTGCTGTTAGGGACGATCGCAACGACGAAGCTATTTCAGGTCGATCGCTTGCAGTTTAGTAATATTAGCACTCGCTTTGCTGTGGCTAAGGGGAGAGAGATGGGGGATAATGCGCGATCGCGGGATGTTTCTCCTGTTAATAAGTTTACGTCTTTGGCGGTGTCTTTGAGCGATATTCGGGTGGTGCCAATTGTTGGTGGTGAAATTACTGGGAAAGGTCAAATTGGTATAGGTTTGGGGAGTGGGAGTTTAAGATCGGGTTTGGTGCTGGATTTGGATGCTCAAAATTTGCCGGCGGAGGCGATCGCAAGGCTTTATCAGGTTTCTTTTCCTGCGGCGATCGCGATCGGCAATGTGTCAGGAAAAGCAACTATTTTTGGTCCTCTTGATAATATTCAAGGTCAGGTGAAATGGCAAGCACCGCAGGCGACTTATCCGGTGACGGGGGAACTGCGGATTGCGCGATCGGCGGCCCAATTGCAGAATGTAAAATTGAATATTGCTGGGGGTACGGTTAATGTTAGTGGTGGATTGAATAACCGCCGTTGGGAAGCTTTGGTGGTAAGCGATCGCGTCGATCTCAGTCGTTTGCGTGAAGAAGTTTCTGCTTTGAATCTCCCAAGCGGATTAGAGGGGATTTTGAGCGGTCGCGTGCTGGCTTCGGGAGCTTTGGGCAATTTTAACCTAAATGCGATTACAACTAGGTTTATCGGCAGTTTAACCACCTCTGTTGGCACGATTAATGGTAGGGGGGTGTTGGAATCTGGACGGTGGCAGGCAATTGCTGATGCTGAGGAGATCGCGATCGCGTCGGTGGTGGATTTGGGATTGCCAATTTTGACAGCAATTAATCCTAATCCTAATCAGTTAAAAGAGCGATTACAAAATCTGCAATCTTTAGATGGTAGAATTAGCGGTCAAGTTCGGGCGATCGGTAGTTTAGATAGTTTAAATTCTCAGGATTTAAAGGGGATTGCTGCTGATGGGAAAGGAAGAATTACTGTGGCTGGTGGTACGGTGAATGCAACGGGGAAAGTGGAAAATGGACAATGGCAAGGTTTAATTAGTGCTGAGGCGATCGCGCTGAATCCAATTATTAATGCCGGATTGCCTTTTTTTGATGGAAAAACTCAAACTCAACTGCAAAATTTGCAATCGTTAAATAGTAAGATTTCTGGTCAAATTCGGGCGCTGGGTAGTTTAGATAAATTGAATTTGAATGCGATCGCAATTCAGGCTCAAGGTTTAACAATTAACGTTGGTGATGGTACGCTGAAAGCAGGTGGAAAATTGGAAGGAGGAGAATGGCAAGGTTTAATTATTGCTGATGCGATCGCCCTAAATCCAATTATTAACGCCGGCTTACCTTTTGTTGAAGGTGATCCCAAATCTCAACTAGAAAATCTGCAATCTTTAGACGGGAAAGTTTCAGGACAAATTCGCATTGCCGGTCCCAGCGAAAATATCACCTTAAAAGCCATTACTGCCTTTGCCAATGGGCAAATTGTCACTAATCAATTAGGTACAATTATCGCTCAAACTTCCCTAGATAAAAACCGTTGGCAAGCCTTCATTGAAACCAAAAGTCTCCCCATTAATAACTTAGAAGAAACTTTAAGAAAAATTGGACTTCTCAATCAGTCTTTACCCTCAGAAATAAATGGTTTACTGGATGGGAGAATGCGCCTATCCGGTGACTTGAATAATTTAACAAAAGAAGCAATTTTAGCTTTAGCCGAAGGAGAATTGCAACTGGATAATAGCGGTGGAATTGTGAGAGGAAAAGGAGAATTAACGGCTGGCAATTGGCGGGCAACAATCGGCGGCGATCGCATCGCCTTAAGTCGCTTTCAAAAAGCTCTCGAATCCCAAAGATCGCGATTGCAAGCATCAGGATTAATCAGTCAAGCCCAAAATTTACCGATACTGGGAGGACTTTTTCGAGGTCAAATTAACTTATCTGGACCGTTAACTTTTAACCCCCAAGCAGTTAAAGCCGGTGGGATTTTACAGTTGTCAGAATTGCCAATTTTAAAACAACCTTTTGCGGCATTATTTAACTGGAATGGTAAGCGATTGGAAGTTGAAAAAGCGGCTACCCCCGGATTTGAAACAAGCGGATTTTTTGAGATGGATTTCTCCGGGAAAGGATTACCTTCTCTGGCCAATTTAGATTTTAATGTCAAATTATCTAACTTTGACTTAAATGCTTTAGCAATTAACGCACCCGCAGCCTTAAAAAATGTCAGCGGACCACAAATTTTGGCAGGAAAAGCAGACTTTGTTGGACGAATTTCGGGAAGTCTGGCGGATATCAAATTAGTGGGAGATTTACAGTTACGGGATTTTGTGGTTAATCAAGTAGCTTTTGAATCGGTACTTTTCGGGACAATAAATGCTGAATTAGGCAAAGGTTTGGATTTGCGATTGGCGGGACAAAAAGATCAAATTCAGTTAGCATTAAATCAGACTTATTTACCGACAGCTTTTTTAATTCGGCGCGGAGATGCGATCGCGAATGGAAATGTGGAAAATGATGTCTTGAAAATTAATCTAGTTCAATTTCCCCTAGATACTTTGAACTTAACACCCGCGAAAGATGTCGGTTTAGGGCAAGTAACTGGATTAGCTTCGGGCAAAATTAACATACCTGGTTGGAAATTGCCTTTAAATTTGGCGGCGTTACAAGCTGGGGGACAAATTTCTATCAATCAACCCGCGATCGGTCACATTAAAGGTGATAATTTTCAAGGGGAATTTAAGTATGCTAATGGTGTGGCTACATTGAATAATGCCCAATTGCAAGTTAGGCAAAGTCAATACTTAATTTCGGGAATGGTGAAAGCGGGAAATAATCCAGAATTTTCTGGCAAAGTTAAGGTAGAAAAAGGTAATTTACAAGATGTTTTGTTAACTTTGCAATACTTTAATTTAAGCGATTTGGCGCGAGGCTTGAAAGCACCTATTTATGGGACAGCGGCAGACTTACAAACAGTGGCTGTGGGGATGCCAGATGCTCGTTTAATCGAACAATTGCGACGTTTGGCAGAAATTCAGGTAATTTTAGATAATCAACGTCAGGCTCAAACAGCATCGAAAATACCGCCTTTAGCTGATTTGCAAGGAAACTTTGGCGGGGAAATTTCGTTTTTAGGTTCATTACAAACTGGCATACAAGCTAAGTTTAATTTGCTGGGAAGCGATTGGCGGTGGGGATCGTATCTAGCGGAAAAATTGAGCGTGGAAGGTAGTTTTCAAGATGGAATTTTAACTGTTTTACCCTTAGAAATTAATTCGGGAAAAACTGCAATTGGCTTTTCTGGACAAGTTGGCCCCCAGGGACAATCTGGCCAATTGCGGGTAAAGAATATGTCGCTGGAAGAGTTAGCAAAAATTGTTGAGTTGCCCTATTTAGATGTGACGGGGAATTTGAATTTGCGGGCGGCGATCGCGGGGAGTTTACAAAATCCACAGGCGACGGGAGAATTGAGTTTAGTTGATGGTACTTTGAATCGCGAACCAATTAAAAATGCTCAAGGTAGTTTCAGTTATAATAATGCTCGTTTAAACTTTAGTGGAATTGCTTTAATAACAGCAACGGAACCAATTGATTTACGGGGAAGTTTGCCTTTCCCTTTGCCTTTTGTTAAGGATGCAGTACGGCCAGATAATGATAAAATTAGTCTCAATGTTAATCTGAAAAATGAAGGATTAGCCGTGATTAATTTGCTAACGCCGGCAATTACTTGGGTGGATGGTAAAGGAAACGTACAAATTCAAGTAGGCGGAACTTTACAACAACCGGTGGCGGAGGGAATAGCTACAATTGAAAATGCGACAGTGCGATCGCAGGTTTTTCCCGATCCGCTGACGGGGTTAACTGGTGTAATCCGATTTGAAGGCGATCGCATTCGCGTGGAAAGCGCGAAAGGAATGCTTAGTAAGGGTGAAGTGACGGCGGTGGGGGTGATTCCTTTGGCGAGAAGTTTTGATTCAGACGATCGCGATCGCGCCAACCAACTAACAGTAACATTAGATAAATTAGCCGTGAATTTGAAAGGACTTTATCGCGGTGCGGCGAATGGTCAAGTCATCGTTGGCGGAACAGCAATTCGACCACAATTAGGTGGTAGAATCGATCTTTCTAACGGTCAAGTATTTTTGGCTACTACCGGTAGTGTAGCCGCAACAACTGAGGTACAAAATAATCAGCAAACTGATAGCGAAAGTGAAGAATCGCCATCAAACTCTTCTGGTTTTAATGCTAGTCAGAATAATCCTTTTGAGATTGGTTTTAATAATTTACGGCTGAATTTAGGGAAAAAAGTAGAAGTAACAAGTCCACCTATTCTCAGTTTTCTAGCTACAGGAGGATTGACTGTCAATGGAACTTTGGATGATATTCGCCCCCAAGGTGTGATTAAGTTGACAGCGGGGGCGGTGAATTTATTTACTACTCAGTTTCGCCTCGATCGCGGCTATCCACAAACAGCCACTTTTGTCCCATCTCAGCGCCTAGATCCAACTTTAGATGTGCGTTTAGTAACATCTGTACCGGAGGTGACGCGATTTGTTACCCCAACTTCGGCTGTATCTTCTGAAATTGCTGATAATCCCAGAGGAATTAATTCTGGAAGCGCGCGAAGTATTCGGATTCAAGCTTTAGCAAAAGGAAGGGCTTCTCAATTAGCAGAAAATATCGAGTTAAGAAGTTCTCCAAGTCGATCGGAAACAGAACTTGTAGCTTTATTAGGAGGGAGTTTTGTCCAAACTTTAGGGGCTGGAGATAGCACGCTGGCGATCGCAAATTTAGCCGGCGCTGGTTTATTTAGTAATATTCAATCAGCCGTGACAAATGCTACCGGTTTAACAGAATTTCGTTTATTTCCTACTCGAATTAGAAAGCAAGAAGAAGCTGCTTCGTCTTCGTCTACTTTGGGTTTAGGTTTAGAAGTTGGCCAGGATATTACACAGAATCTTTCCGCCTCGGTGATTCGAGTTTTAGCGCCAAATCAACCTACGGAATTTACTTTGCGTTATCGTTTGAACGATAACGTTTTGTTGCGGGGTTCAACTGATTTACAAGGAGATAATCGAGCGACAATTGAGTATGAGGTGAAATTTTAGATTTTGTTAGTTGTTAGTTGTTAGTTGTTAGTTGTTATTTGTTATTTGTTATTTGTTATTTTCTGGTTTCTACACAAACAATACCGCTACTGACACGCTAAAATCTGGTAATAAAGGACTGGTTAAATAATCTTCTTTAAACAAAGTCATGGCTAATTTCAAAACCCCATTTTCCCGGCGGTAAACCTCAACTTTTTGCTGTATGCGATCGACAATCCAATATTCCCGCACTCCTTCAACTGAATATAATTTTAACTTAAATTGCCGATCGCGCTTTTCATTTTCCTCACCTGGAGACATCACCTCAATTATTAACTCTGGAGCCCCACGCAAATGTCCAGATTCATCTAATATTTCTGCTAAACGTTCCTTACTTACCCAAACTACATCAGGAATCACATTATCAGCATCCGTAAAGATTATACCCGGTGTTTGCACAGCCTTACCTAACAGCGTCTGTCTTGACCAATTCGTTAACTCAACGCAAGCATTATTTGCAACATCTTGATGTTTCCAATGGGGAGCTCTTGTCATCACTAATTCTCCTCCAAGGATCTCATAACGATTGCCATTATCGGGTAACAATTCTAAATCAGCGCTTGTCCAACGAACTTTTTCTATAGTTGACATAGCTAAAATTTTAATTAACTAATAGATACTCCTGCGATCGCAATTACCAAAAAATATTCAAAAAATGGGTCGCCCGGGATTCGAACCCGGAACTAATCGGTTAAAAGCCGAGTACTCTACCGTTGAGTTAGCGACCCAGAAATACCATTTCATAGGCACAATTAATAATAGTAGCGCAACTTCCCAGAAAATGCAATAGTAATTTAAAAAAAACTTACCGTCATTCGCACCAACATCTCACAACTAGCTCCTGGCTTGAGTTTAATCAAATGTCCCCCCGTATTGAGGGCATTTCTGGGAGCCGTCCAAGGTTCCAAACAATAAAACTCCTTACCCTTGAGCGTCCAGAAAACTAAACTACCATAACTAGAATTATAACTCAGAAT
This sequence comes from Oscillatoriales cyanobacterium USR001, assembly GCA_001698425.1. GTDB lineage: Bacteria > Cyanobacteriota > Cyanobacteriia > Cyanobacteriales > Microcoleaceae > Kamptonema. The sequence goes on from MBRE01000025.1 coordinate 26,976, forward strand.
CAGCCGCAGCCCTCGACTGCGATCCATTGCCGTAGCCGCCAAACCCGTTAACTGATCGAAACTAACATCAATCTCATCTAAGTTTGGATCGAAAGTCCCAGTAAAATAATCCAGATTTTGAGTTTTTTGATCCTTGTACTGCATCCCCGGTATTTCAAAACGTAATTGATGCTTATCAGGAGCTAAAAAATAAGGATGTAAGCCACTAGAAAAAGGCATTGTTTCCTCTGAGAGATTAGTGTAACGCTGGAAAATTTCTAAAGCATTACCTTTAATCTGGTAAGTGAAAGACAATTGAAAATCAAAGGGATAAACAGCCCTGGTTAAATCATTACTTTTAAGAAGTAAAGTAATCGCGGCCTTATCAACTGTCACTTGCTCTCCAACTTCCCAAGGTAAATCGCGGGCAAAACCGTGTTGTTTTAATTGATACTCAGCAACATTATGAGTATAAGTATTATTTGGTAAATTACCGCAGATAGGAAATAGAATCGGCACGCCACCGCGCACCGTCAATTCGGGATTACTAAACCTTTCTTTGTCCATGTAAAAGATTTCTTGACCTTCCACTTGCCAGCTAGTGACGATCCCGCCCCGATCGGGAACGATCGATAAAATCGAGTTAGCCGCTACATCCGAGAGGGTGTAGGTTTTATATTGTTTTTGTTCGAGCGCGATCGCGAAGTCATTTGTCATTGTTAACAATTAATCAGTTATTGGTTATTAGTTGCTTAATCATTCTAAAACTTACACAAAAACCGGGTTTTTTACGAATATTCGTCCTTTTAGTCGTTAGCCTCAAACCAGAAAAAACCCGGTTACTTTCATAGTTCATGGTAATTCCTATTCCCATCGCCGCTTTATACTGAGGAGAAGTCAAGCACCTCCACAAAGGGTAACTTTACCACTTTACGGCGATCGCCCTCAACTCTACCCCCCGCAACCATCACTTTCTCTCCTCCCTCTTTAGGAATTACTTGGAATGAAGGAGTTAAACTTGGAGGTAAATAGCTATGAGGGCTAGGCGTTTCCTCTGTTTTGGGAGATGGTGGCGAAATAAATGGGTCTTTAATAAACGGATCTTTAATAAACGGATCTGTTTCTTTACTTGGATGTTTGGGTGGATTCAATTTTAACAGAGGTGGTAATTCTTTATTGCCAGCCGGACTAGGCTTGTTAGCCGGAGTTGTTTCGCTCTCAAAAAATGACGAATTATGGGATTTTTTGGGTAAACTCGGTAAACTGAGGGATGGAGAACTCGCCGGATTTTTGGGTTCTAAATTCGTTGGTTGGGAATTTTTCAGCGGTTCAAGAGTTCCCTGAATTTTCCTCTCCTTTACTCCCTCTTGGATTGGTTGAAGTGTTTTTTTACTACCATTATTCATGGGAGCATCCAGCACCACAGGCGATCGCATCGGTTGGTCAAAAATACTAGAAATCTGTTCGATGCGTTTGAGAATTTGTTTTCCCTTTTCTCCAGTTACTAACTTAGGCTGATATTTACTCACCTCGATCGGCAAAAATTCCACCTTCATCAGTCGATCTTTCAAAGATACTTTGAGTACAGCGCTATCGTAATTGCTACGAATTGCCTTCCCGCCAAAAATAAAATCTCCTAAAGAATAAACAATCGGTCGCCCTTGATAAATTTCTGCTCCCTGCAAAATGTGGGGATGATGACCAACTACTAAATCAGCACCCTGTTTAACAGTAAAGCGAGCTAAATCAATTTGCCAATCTCCCGGATATTCAGATAATTCTGTTCCCCAGTGAAAATTAACAATCACCCAATCTACTCGATCGCGAATTGCTTTGATATCCTCGGCTACGCGCTGTTTTTCCTGAGAATTAGTGTCTAATTTTTGTTCTCCAGTGATGCGAACCTCACTGTTGTTATAGCTAAGATAAGCAATCCGTTGACCTTTAACTTCAATAATCTGCGGTCGCCGTGCGGATACTGCATCTTGACCGGTTCCCAGATGACGAATACCAGCCTTTTCTAAATTTTCTATAGTTTCCACCAGTCCTGATTCTTTAGAGTCCATTGTGTGATTTTTGGCGAGATTCACAATATCTACTCCTGCTGCGGTTAAGATTTTTACCGACTCGTTAGCCGCGTTAAAATTATTTTGTTGAGGCGATCGCCCATCAGTAAAATTAGTTAGCGAAGTTTCTAAGTTAATCATCGCTAAATCTGCGTGCAAATACTCCTCCAATCCTGAAAATGCCCAATCATAATCTTTATCTGTAATTTCTGTCAATTCCTCAGACAGCGTAACATCCCCACCAAACATCAGCGTTACCGTTGGATCGTTGGGGTAAAAAACTTGTTGGTGGTGGACTACTGGCACAACTTCTAAGGCTGCTTGCACGGTATCTGGGCGTTTCGGAAGTTGTTTGGCGCTTACCAACGCTTGTTGTTCGGCGGTTTGGACTGCCCAACTATTGGCTTCGTGGTAGCTTACCCAGCACCCGATGAGTAGGGAAGCGACTGTAGAACTCATTAGTAGCAGCGATCGCAGTGTTTTGAATTTAATCCAGTCCAGAGTTTCAGCGGAACGGTAGCGCTTGCGGTAGCGAGTCGCAGGAGTAACAATCCGTACCGACTGTTTCCAGAGTATGTCGCTAGTTCCAGCTAAACGGGCGATCACTCGGACACCTTCAACGGTTGGGGAATTAAGTCGCCAAATTTGATGGCAGAGGAATTTAACTAAACGTTCCCGTAGGGTGTTGACAATTAATGTATCAGCAGCAAATTCTCGCTGGAATTCCACAAGAATTTGTAAGCAGCCAGATTTCGCTGCTTCTACGCGGGCATAGATACCTTCGGGTCGCAGTAGGCTATCAATCCAGTAATTGAGGGCAAAGTAGTCGCCTGAACGTGCTAACTCAAGAATAGAGGGTTGAGAGAAATTTTCTATATAAACCACTAATTTAGCCTCCTTGAACACTGCGCCAGTAGAAATGCTAATTTTGTTGGTGCAAACCGCTATACAGTTTATTTAAGCGTTACCAGTTGTTTTTTTGCCCAACTAGATTATTTCTAGCCACAAAGTTGTACATTTAGCCCGGATCGGCTGTCAGTGACTTGAATCACATTTAGCTCCATTTAGCTCTGGGCGATGATTAGGGTTAATTTTAGTTCGCGACTGGTGACGGGATAAATTCCCATTAGAAGTTTAACCCAGAATCTCTGTAATCTAAACTGATGGCGAGAGGCGATCGCCTGCGACAAAGCCGAAGTTACTGCCAATACATTTAACAACTGTTTTATTATTGATGAGAATGGTATCAGCGATCGTGTATAATCCAATGTTTAAGAGTAGCTAATTCTTGACTACCACCGTTTCTTGACTACCACCGTAGAAAATAGAAACATCGATCGCAAACACTTAATCGCTTAATGTTACGTAAAATACAAAAATCTGACAAATAAAGAAATATTAATTATTACTTAATGCAAATCCAAAGCAAAAAGGCACAAATGGTTTCTACTAACACTAAAATAGGTATTATCGGCGCAGGGACATCAGGGGCTTATCTGGCTAGTTTGCTGATTCAAGAAGGGTTTGAAGTTCACTTGTTTGAAAAAGCACCCGTAGTGCGTACTGATGGATGTGGCATTCTGATTGTCCAATCGGGGATGAAGGCACTGCATCAAGGAAACCCTCAAATCTGCCAAAAAATTATTGAATCGGGTAATCCTGTTAAATTATTTGAGTTTCGCAACCTGAAAGGCGGATTTATTAATTCAGAATCCGTTACTTACGAGGAAGACGAATTACCAGGAATGCTGGTACACCGTAAGGCAATTTTAGAGGCAATTCTTGATACTTTACCCCCCGATCGGATTAAATTTAATGCTCAATTGTCTGCGATTACCCAAACTGAGGGTAGCGCGATCGCACACTTTAAAGATGGTAGTTATTGGGAAGGAGATATAATCGTAGGTGCTGATGGTATTCTCTCTAAGGTTCGTCAGTCTGTAGTACCGAATGTAGAACTTTACTATTTAGGTGATTTGGTATGGCGAGGGATTGTGGCAGATGATAGTTTTTGTCCTGAAGGAAACTTTTTTGTTTATGTTCGCGGTCGGGGAATTTATGCTAATTTCTTTCATATTGATGCAATCCATACTCATTGGGGTTTCTTTGTAGAAAGAGAGCAAACGGATACTGAAAATGGCGTGCTACAACCGACTAATACAACGATTCCTACTCAAGAATTAGCTAAACTCCCTGAAGATGCCCGCAAGGTAATTGAGTCAACTCCTATAGAAAATATAATCTGTCGTTATTCTTACGATATTGACCCTCTACCTCAACTCTATGATGGTCGGGTTATTTTAATCGGTGATGCGGCTCATGCTAAAAGTTCTACTCGCGCTAGAGGTATGACTTCAGGATGGGAAGATGGCTTGCTGTTAATGCAATATCTAAAATCGAGTGCCAGTATTTCGGAGGCTTTTAAAAATTATCAAACTGAAAGATTGCCAATTGTCCATGAATATCAACGAACGAGTCGAGAAATGAGTCAAAAAATTGGTCGGCGTTAGCGATCGCAAGTAGTTGATAAAATGATAAAATGTGTTTAGTAAACTGGAGGCTGAGTTAAATGAGTAACAATCCTATGATATCTCCCGATCTTGAACAAGTTCCTGAAATATTTACCCGTCATATTGGTACTTGGCAAGGTGAGTATATTAAAACTGATAAAAGTGGGCATTTTTCTCGTAGCTTTGTCGGTAGTTTTACGATCGCGATTGAGGGAAGTCAGTATCGACAGGTTAACAAGTATGAATACTCAGATGGCTCTCGTCTTCAGCTTGATTTTGAAGGGCATTTTGAAGATCGAATGTTAAAATTGTTTTCTAGTAGTTATTCTGATTTTTCGGCGATCGCGTGGGATGCGGGTCAAGATTTAGTTTGCTTTCGAGCAACTAAAACTCAAGATGATGGGGTGATTACGTTTATGGAAACAATAACTTTGCTTGCTGCAAATCATCGGGTTCGTAGCACTCAAGCCTTTAAAGATGGCATTTTTGATGGTATTTGTTTTATCGAGGAAATGCGGGTTGCCTAATTTGAAGTTGGGAAACCGTAGCTTTGTTTAATTAGCGATCGCTCATTCGAGGTTTAATTAGCGATCGCTCTTTCGAGTGAAATTAAATTAATGATTTTTTAATTTTTAATTTTAATTTTTAATTCGATCGCACGATCTTCTTCTGCACCTATACTTAAGATTGGGATCTTACAGTTAATTTTTTTACACCGAATGTTCACTATCGACATCATTCTGAAGTCAACCTCCGTCTCACTCTCAGTGCAACGGAAATTAGAGGGCGATGCTGAAACTGTGTATCAGCAAGTGATGGATGCCATCCGCGCCTCCCAACCCCAGATTCTCGAACTCACCTGCGAGAAAAATCCTGAGAAAAAAGTGGCTGTCCTCAGCAGTGAAATTTCTGCGGTGGTAGTTTCTCAGAAATCCGGCGCGTCGGCGACTGGGAGATCCCCAGGTTTTGTTACCCTCACCGCAGCAGAATGAGTTTACCGGGTACAGAAACCCAGATGACTGAGGCGGCGATTACGGTGCGCGATTTGTGCTTTAGCTGGCCAAAGGGCGATCGCGTTTTGCAAAATTGCTGTCTGGAAGTGCCCAAGGGTCAATTCTGGATGCTTTTGGGCACGAATGGCAGTGGTAAGTCAACGCTGCTAAGGATTTTTGCCGGCCTATTGCGCCCCCAATCTGGGGAAATTACGATTGAGGGAAAGTTGGGTTTTGTCTTCCAAAATCCCGATCATCAATTGGTGATGCCAACGGTGGGGGCGGATGTGGCTTTTGGTTTGGTGGAAGAAAAACTGGCGATCGCGCAGGTACGAGAAAGGGTTGATGAAGCTTTGGCGGCCGTAAATTTGTTGGATTTGCAGCGACGGCCAATTTATGCGCTGAGTGGAGGACAAAAACAAAGGATTGCGATCGCGGGTGCGATCGCCCGTCATTGTGAGGTTTTACTATTAGATGAACCTACGGCTTTACTCGATCCTGATTCTCAGTTAGATTTGGTGGCCAGCGTGCAGCGTTTGGTGAAAAATCGTGGGTTAACTGCTTTGTGGGTGACTCACCGTTTGGATGAATTAAATTATTGTGATGGCGCTTTTTTGTTAGAGAAAGGTGAGGTAGTCGATCGAGGCGATCCGGTAAGATTGAAGCAGCGGTTGATGCAAGTTCAAGAGGTTTAGCTATGTTTATAGAGGAGATGAAATGAGGAGATGAAATATTGAATGAAACAGACAGATTATTGGGAAATTTAGCAGGAAAAACAGATATTGTCTTAGAAGAAAAACTTAAAATAGTAGAGCAGCATATCGCCAAATTTGAGACATGGAAACCTAATGAAGCAATGCTCAACAGACTGCGAAATGCACTCAATCAAAAACAAGAAATCTCCGGTGCCGATCTTAGTTTTTACTATCACGAGCTATTTGAATCCCAGAGAACTTTTCAACTCATGCAAACAGGTATGAGTTTTCCAGAAGCTCAAATAATCGCTCACAATCAAGCTATAGCCGAGTATGCAGTTTCGGGCTACAGTATTTATCATCCAGAAGTAATAGAGGCTTTTCCCGATGAGTTTAATCACAACTGGCGTAACGCTTGGGGAATCAACAGGTAAATTAATTGTGCTTAATCTGAGTGGATACCGGAAAGCAAGGATTTGGCTGGGTGCATTGCCAGAACTAAACTATCCCGTAGTCAAGGTTTTGTCACGTACTAAAGATGCGAAAAAAGATGATATTTCTGAAGTGCGGCGCACCGCTGTTGAGATGTTTATTCCAACAGGAGGCAGATTTATTTACGGACTCCTAGAAGCTGAATTTACGCCCACAAATTTAGGAGAATTTTCGATCAAAGTTGCGACTTCTGCAAATACAGGAAATCCTGTTGATTGGTCACTGGCTGCAAGCGTTGATGAAGTTTGCGCCGGAATTCCGTTAGAATATTCTGAGAGCATTATCGAAGGTGCTTTGAGTGCAGGAGGAGATATTCTCGGCTCTGGTATTCTTTGCTTTGAAGGCGGGGCTCACGGTGCTTTAAGTTCTTCAAATCGCATTTTTAGACACTTAGCTACAACCGCAGTTCGGATACTTGCTTGTCCTTTTGAGTCAGTTTCAGAGGAGAATTTAACTGCTCTTGTTGCTAGTTTTTAAGCAGAGTTGATGTGTATTTGTTGGTTGTGTTTTGCGATCGCACTTAAGAGACAATTAAAATTAAAAATTACCATAAATCATGCAAATTACGATCGACCTTCCCGATAACCTGTCCCTGACTGAAGCCGATGTGCGGATAGAACTCGCGATCGCACTTTATCAGCAGTACAACCTCCGTCTCGATCGAGCCGCTCAACTCGCTGCAAGTGCTGTGGACGACTTCTACCAACTATTAATCGATCGCAATATTATCACCCGGTCCGCAGATCCCGATAACGACTCAGACGAACTCATTTTAGCTAGTCTCCGTAACTCCCTCCAACAAATTAAAGAAGGCAAATTGCATCCTATTTCCGAACTTTGGGATGGCATTGATGACTGACGAGATCCCCCTTTGGTATTACCACTTGCAGATAGATTACTGTTAAATGGAATACGATCGCGCCTACATTCAGGTTGCAGCCGACTCAAACAGCAATTTGGCAAAAATTATAACAAAATGCCATAAAATGTGCAATCATTCTATTATACCATTTCTAAAAAAGTTT
>MBRE01000025.1:34745-50971 GCA_001698425.1 Oscillatoriales cyanobacterium USR001
AATTCGCCAAAATCTTCAAAAACCCGCCCCGAAGACTGTAGCATTAATTTAGAGAAATGGTATTAATTGTAGCACTTTCCATGACGCTTATTACTATTCAATAAAGTGATAATTATGGTGATTTGGCAAATAGATTTCTATCGTCGTCCTCTCAAAAATGAAACTGGGGAAAAGTTATGGGAATTGTTAATCTGCGACTCGACAGGAAGTTTTACTTTTAGTGCTTTTTGTCCTCAATCTCAAGCTGATTCTGCTTGGATTACTGAGCAGTTACAACGGGAAATTCAGGGTAAAGTTTTACCGGATATGATTCAAGTATTTCGCCCCCAATCTTTAAGTTTAATAGAGTATACGGCTAAAAACTTAGGGATAAAAGTAGAAGCAACCCAGCGCACTATTGCTCTCAAAAACTTATTAGAATCAAGGGCAAAAGTATATCCCAAAATGGCAAATTATACGGGAGAACCTTACAATCCAGTAATCTTAGAATCACCGCCACCATTCCCTTTACCAGAGAATTTATGGGGCGAACGCTGGCGTTTTGCTGCCTTACCTGCTGGTAAGATTGAAGATACTTTTAAAAGTCGTCCTCTGCCAATTTTGGAGATGCCAGAATCATTATTACCCTTAAATTTAGGATTAGCTTCAACTATCCTTGTCCCCGGTGTAATTATTGATGGTGGCCGCCAATCAATGCGATTAGCTAGATGGTTTCAGGAAGCTAAACCAGTTGATTTAAGTTATATTCCTGGTAGTCATGATGGGTTAATTTTGGAAGCAGGATTAGTTGACAGATGGGTAGTTGCTACCTTTGAAGATAGTGAAGTAAAAGCGGCGGGGGAAATTTATCAACAGAGGAAGCAATTAAGTCAAGGATTGCATTTTTTGTTGGTTCAACCTGATAATTCTGGTATGACTTATACAGGCTTTTGGTTGTTACAACCAGCATGATATAGCAGTTCTCAAGCAAGTGAGGTACGCACCTACCAATTACCAATTACCAATCACCAATTACCAATTACCCATTACCAATTACCCATTACCAATTACCAATCACCCATTACCAATTTTACTTTCTTTGCTAAAGTATGTGATATAAGTAACGAAACAAACGATTAGAATAGCTAAGAGAAGGCTTATCGGTCCGGTACCAAAGCCAACTCCACCAAGAGTTCGTTCTCTACCTATCCAATCTGCAAAAGAAGCACCCAATGGTCTAGTCATAATATATGCCAACCAAAAAGCCCCAACCTCATTCATTCCTGAGCGCCAATATGCTATAGTTGGTAGAGCAAAAAGCACGGCAAACAGCACTCCCGATGTTAAGTAGCCCAAACCCAGAGTTGATGCTGTCATATCACCTGCGGCCGTGCCCAGCGCAAACGTAGCCATGACCATTGCCCAATAAAATAACTCGCGCCGAAATGTGTAGATATGATTAATAGACAAAGTTTTCTCCGTCATATACCAAACTACAAAAATAATGCTCAACACCACAGAAAATCCTATGGTTGATATCAAATACGAAATATCCAATTAGTGCCTTTTAGTTTGTGCCTGCGATCGCTAAAATTTGAGTAAACTGAACTTTAATTATCTTTTCCTAAAATGCAAACTACTACAGAATCACCACGACTCCCAGAATGGTTTATTTGGTCCACTCTTTTCATTAGTATTCTACCATTCTTATTAAATATCTTAGGTGCAAACTTTGGTTTAGAAAGCAAACCATTAGATTTACAAGCTGCTGCTACCATGACAGCCGCCCAGTTAGCCAATGCACTGCATAAAAATCTAGCAGGGAGTTTAACACATACCATACTAGAGTGGAGTGCCGTCTGTGCTGCCTTTTTTACAGTAGTTTTATCCCTCTCCTATTTTCGCTACAAACGTGATGGGATTACACCGATTATTGGCATTTCTTTATTCTGTGCCGGAATGATGGATCTGTTTCATCTTTTAGCGGCTAATCGTGTAATTAATTCATTAGCAAATACCACAGACTTAGTTAACTTTACCTGGGCTTTATGTCGTCTAGCCAATGCTTCTTTAACTATCCTTGGCGTAAGTTTATTTTTGCTAAGGGGAAGCAATCGCAAGCAATTACAATTTAGCTCTCTTTTGTTATATAGTGCCTGTTTGGGAGTATTTGCCGCTGGGATTATCTACTTCTGTACTATTACGCCCAATTTGCCACAAACTGTTTTTCCAGATTCTCTCATTAGACGACCCTATGATGTTCTACCTCTGTTATTATATGCCATTTCTGGCTTGTTCATTTTTCCGCGATTCTATAAAATTTATCCCGGCTTATTTTCCCAAGCTTTGCTAATTAGTACCATTCCCAATATTGCTGCACAATTACACATGGCATTAGGCGCTAAAGTCTCCTTTGATAATAACTTTAATATCGGTCACTTCTTCAAAATTATTGGCTATTTAGTGCCTTTGATTGGTTTAGTTTTAGATTATAGCAGTACCTATCAACGATTGGGAACTTTGGCAAATTCTGCTCAACAAGTTGGAGAAGGGGATCTCACAGTTTCCATAGAAGTAACTGATGAAAAAGATGAAATTAGTCGAGTATTGTTGGCATTTCGGAACATGGTTTATAATCTAAATTCTTTAATTCACAAAGTTCAACAAACTGGAAATAAAATCACTAATTCTGCTAGTGAAATTGCCGCTTCAGGTAAAGAATTGGAGGCAACTATGGCAGCACAAGTTGCCTCAACTAATCAAGTTACTGCTACGGCTAAATCAATTGCTAAAACCTCAGAAAAACTTGTAAAAACAGTGGAACAAGTAGAGTACATTTCTCAAGTTACTGCTCAACAAGCTAGTGCTAGTCAAAAAGATTTGAACGATATGGAAATAACGATGCGAAACTTAGCAAATGGTACTAATGTTGTCTCTAATAATCTAGCGGCAATTAATGAAAAAGCTAATAATATTAATAACATGATTATGAGTATGACATTAATCGCCGATCGCACTAATTTACTTTCTCTGAATGCCAGTATCGAAGCTGAAAAAGCTGGTGAATATGGCAAAGGTTTTGCTGTTGTTGCTATAGAAATTAGCCGCCTCGCCGATCAAGCATCTGTTTCTACTCTGAATATTGAGAAAATGGTAAAAGAAATGCAAGATGCTGTTGCGATCGGGGTGAAGGAAATGACTAACTTTACAAATCAAGTAAAGATTAGTGCCGAAAATGTCCATGAGATTAGCGAAAAGTTAGAAGGAATTATTAAACAAGTGCAAACTCTTTCGCCGCGCTTTCAAGAGGTGAGTGAAGGTATGGGAAAACAGTCAGAAGGTGCTATTCAAATTAGCGAAGCAATGCTACATTTGAGTGAGGATTGTTCGCAAACTGCCGATTCTTTGCATGGAGTTAATCGGGTAATTCAGGATTTGAATAATGTCACGCAAGAGTTACGTTTAGGAATCTCTCAATTTCAGATTTAATTAAGCAAATTAAGTAAATTGATATTACTTTGTCTTTATTCCACAACTAAAATTGTACCACTTCTTAAACCCTCAAATACTCGATTGAGGTGCAATTGCTCCTTTTCACTCAGAGATTCTTTGGAAATAAGTGCTGATCGCAGTAATTGTCGATCGATCGCCGTAATTTGGCGGAAAGCAAAAATTCGCTCAACGATGGTTTCCACTGAAACTTTGGGGGGGATGGTATTAGTGGTCATCATTTATCAACACCAATAAACTATAAAGTAGATAACACAACTCCGTAGTTTTTATTTTTAAAGATTTGGTGAAGCTGAAACGTGACAGGCAGCATAGAACATTGTGATAATTATCATTGACAATTGAGCCAATTTAGATATTAACTAAAAATTATGATCAAACCAGTTTGGTAACAAATATAGCAATTAGCGCTCTTTCCTTGTAAAATACCTAAGTGAAATTAATGGATGTGGTAAAAATTATGGCTGAAGTAAAGATTGGGATTATTGGGGGCAGCGGTCTGTACAAAATGGAAGCTCTTAAGGATATCGAAGAGGTGCAAATTGATACACCTTTTGGTCCACCTTCCGATGCTGTAATTCTTGGAACACTGGAGAGTACGCGAGTAGCATTTCTGGCTAGACACAATCGAAATCATACTCTTTTACCTTCAGAATTGCCGTTTCGAGCTAATATTTATGCCATGAAAAGTTTGGGAGTTGAGTATTTAATTTCAGCTTCAGCAGTTGGCTCTTTGAAACAAGAGGTGAAACCATTAGATTTGGTGGTTCCCGATCAGTTTATCGATCGGACAAAGGGGAGAATTTCTACGTTTTTTGGTGAGGGAATTGTTGGTCATATTGGTTTTGGTCATCCGGTTTGTGAAAATTTGGCGGGGGTGTTGGGGGAGGCGATCGCATCACTTAATCTTGCTGATGTAACTCTCCACCGAGGCGGTACTTATGTCTGTATGGAAGGACCGGCTTTTTCTACTAAAGCGGAATCGAATTTGTACCGCAGTTGGGGTGCAACGGTGATTGGGATGACGAATTTAACTGAGGCAAAATTAGCGCGAGAAGCGGAAATTGCCTATGCAACTTTGGCTTTAGTTACTGATTACGATTGTTGGCATCCAGACCACGATCATGTAACTGTAGAAATGGTGATTGGGAATTTGCACAAGAATGCCGAAAATGCTCAAAAAGTGATTCAGGAAACGGTGCGCCGTTTAAGTGAAAATCCTCCCCATTCTGAAGCCCATTCTGCATTAAAATATGCGATTTTAACTCGTTTAGATTGCGTACCGCAGGCAACTAAAGATAAGTTAGGATTACTGTTGAAGAAGTATAGTTTTTGATGATTTGTTTGTAGTAAGCGCTTTAGCGCTAAAGCGCTTACTACAAACAAGCTAATTATTTAATTTCTATTCCTTTTACCAATTACCCATTACCAATTACCAATTACCAGTCACACCTCATCCACCTGAGAAATGCTATAATATATTTCCAATCATTACACTATTAGATTTAATCACCGCGAAGACTTCTTTTCCTTTCTTTAAGCCTAGTTTGTCTGCCGATGTGCGAGTGACAATTGATACCAATTCTACTCCCGATGCGATCGCTAAAGTAACTTCTACATTCACAACACCTTTGACAATTCTTTTCACTTTAGCTCTTAATACATTTCGCGCACTGATTTGTACAGTCTGCAACGTTTCTGTATTCACCGAAACAGGGGCTTCTTCTCCTTCTACCTCTAAATCCTCAGAAAATTCATTAGCAAAGCTTGCCGAAGGCCTCGAGTTGACACCAAGCTCGGCAGAAGAGGAAGATTGCCCCATCTGTCGAATCATTTCCCGCAAGATTTCTGTTTTAGTCCGCTGAGTCTGCTGACAAATCTGTTCCAGAATTTGCCGCTCTTCATCCGAGGATTGAAAAGTAATCCACCCTTGTTCTTTTCTTGGCATTTTTGATACCAAATATGTTGGTATAAAGTTGGTATGATTCGGTCTTGAACACCATTTTAGCCCAAAAGCGTTCCTCTGAATCGCTTTGAGCTAAATATATCAACTTTATTTTCTCAACTCAAGTGCTATGAAAAGAAGACGCATTCTCGGCTTTTTGAGCGCATTACTGACAACTCTACTACTGGCGTTTGGCTTGAAAATGGTCGTACCTATGCCAGCAAATGCCCAATCTACAACTATTCTAATTGCCGCCGCCGCAAGTTTGCAAGAAGCCCTCAAAGAAATCGATCCACTGTTTGAGACTGCCCATAAAGGCATTACAGTTAACTACAACTTTGCCGCATCTGGCCCCCTTCAACAACAAATTGAACAAGGCGCACCGGTTGATTTATATATTTCTGCCGCAACTCGACAAATGGATGCTCTACAGCAGAAAAATTTGATTTTGACTGATACTCGTCGCAACTTACTAACTAATACCTTAGCTTTGGTAATGCCGCGCAATTCTACTATCCCAGTGACTAGCTTTCAACAATTAACTAACCCTAGCATCAAAAAAATTTCAGTAGGGGAGCCGCGCAGCGTACCGGCTGGGCAATATGCAGCAGAAGTGTTTAAGAATCTGGGAATTTTAGATCAATTACAACCCAAGTTTGTATACGGTAACTCAGTTCGGAATGTTTTAGGATCTGTAGAGAGTGGCAACGCGGATGCGGGGGTTGTATATGCCACCGATGCCAAAATTTCTAATCAGGTAAAACAAGTGGCAATTGCTGCTAGTAATTGGCACTCTCCAATTGTTTATCCAATGGCGGTTATTACAGCTAGTCGGAATCAGCAAGCTGCCCGTACCTACGCCCAATTTTTGAGCAATCCGCAAGCTCAATCTATCTTCAAGAAGTACGGCTTTGGTATTGCTCAATAGTTAACGGTTAACGGTTAACGGTTAACAGTTAACCGTTAACCAATAACCAATAACCGTTAACAAATAACAAATAACCAATAACAACTATGATAACCGATCTTTCTCCATTGTGGATTTCGCTTAAAACGGCAGGATTAGCTACTATTGCTACATTCTTTACAGGGATTCCTATTGCTTATTGGATGTTGAATTATCAAGGGCGATGGAAATCAGTAATTGAGGGTATTTTTATTTCTCCGTTAATTTTGCCTCCGACTGTTGTGGGTTTTCTACTGTTGCTATTGTTTGGCAAAAATGGTTATTTAGGTCAATTAACAGCGCAGTTTAATTTTACCATTGTTTTTACTTGGTACGCGGCGGCGATCGCGGCGACAGTTGTAGCTTTTCCCCTCATGTACAAAACCGCATTAGGAGCATTTGAGCAAGTCGATCGCAGTTTATTACAAGTCGCTCAAACTCTCGGTGCATCTAGGATAAGAATATTTTGGCGCGTACTTCTTCCCCTTTCTATTCCCGGCATTTTAGCAGGTACAACCTTAGCATTTGCGCGAGCTTTAGGAGAATTTGGTGCAACTTTAATGTTAGCTGGGAATATTCCAGGTCAAACTCAAACTATTCCAATGGCAATTTATTTTGCCGTCGAAGCCGGAGCAATGAATGAAGCTTGGATCTGGGCGATCGCAATTATGACAATCTCATTATCAGGTATCATTGCCGTCAATTTATGGCAAAAGCAATATCAGCGTAAAATTCAAGGAAATCATTTGGGAGTAATTGAAACTAATGAACCCGTACATGGTAGGGAAGAAGCGACTAGAGAAAGGGGACAAGAAAACTATTTCCTAACTCCTATTTCCTCCCAGTTAACCCATATTGATAAAGGATTGCTAGTTAACATTGAGAAAAAACTAGCAAACTTTACCCTGAATACAGCATTTAATATTCAGCAAGAAACCCTGGGATTGCTCGGTGGCTCTGGCTCTGGTAAAAGTATGACACTTCGTTGTATTGCAGGAATAGAAACGCCCAGCCAAGGCCAAATTATTCTGAATAGTCAAACCTTATTTGATTCCGAAAAGCGCGTTAATATTCCCACTCACCAACGAAAAGTTAGTTTAGTGTTTCAAAACTATGCACTATTTCCTCATATAACTGTCTCCCAAAATATTGCTTTTGGCTTGCAACATTTATCAAAAGAAATGCGATCGCAACGAGTCAATCAACAACTTGTCAGATTGCAATTAAAAGGACTAGGCGATCGCTATCCCCATCAACTTTCAGGAGGACAACAACAACGAGTAGCATTAGCCAGAGCTTTAGCAACTGAACCAGAAGTATTACTACTCGACGAACCATTTTCAGCCCTAGATACCTATCTTCGCGCTCAAGTTGAGCGTCAATTAGTCGAAACTTTATCTACTTATTCCGGCGTTACTTTATTTGTGACACATAATTTGGAAGAAGCCTATCGAGTATGCGAAAAATTGATGGTAATGTCAGGGGGAAAAGCCATTGCATTTGATTCCAAACATCGGATTTTTGAGCATCCCCAAACCCTGCGTGTCGCCCAACTAACGGGATGCAAAAACTTTTCTCGTGCGACGGTAGTCAACTCAAATGCGATCGCCGCGATCGATTGGGGCATTACATTACAAGTCATAGAAGCAATACCCGAAAAACTAGCAGATGTAGGGATTCGCGCCCATCAAATTACTATCATGCCTAATCCCGATACAACTTTGCATAACACATTTCCCTGCTGGTTAGCCTCAACCAGTGAAACACCTCACCGCATGACACTTTTTCTGAAATTGAATACCGCACCTGAAAACCTACAAGACTATCATTTACAAGCAGAAATTTTCAAAGAAAAATGGCAAACAATTAAGAATTATCCGTTTCCTTGGTATGTACGACTCGATCCCCTACGTTTGATTTTAATGGTTAACTAAGGAATGAAAATTAAATAACTTGATGATTTGGTTCGTAGTAAGCGCTTTAGCGCTATGAGCGCTTACTACAAACAAGCTAATTATTTAATTTCTATTCCTAAGTGATTAAAATCGCCACTACATTCACTCAGCAATTGAAATTGTTACTTCAGAATTGTTTTAGAAACAATCCGAGTTTTCTTCTTCTCGCTTTCCGATAATTCGCCTCCTGCTTGTAACCGAGTGGCTGAAGTTTGCAACACTGTAGCCGCACCTCGATCGCCCATTTGTAATGCAGTTTTAGCCGCAGTTTGTAACATTGTCGCCGCCCCAGCGCGATCGCCTTGCTGTAATTTAGTCTCCGCTATTTGAGTTTGCCGATATTTCGCTAAGGCTAAAATATGCTGTTGCACTCTTGTATTTGGTGCTGGCTGATAAGCTGTCATAAAGTTAGCTTCAATGGCCAAAGGATCGGAAAGTAAACCTTCACCAATGGCTGGTTCATCATAGCGTACTTGTAATTGAGCGATCGCCTGTCTGCCTGCTGGCAATTGTCCAATATAAAGGTTAGCTAAGATAATGCGATCGACATCCTTCATTAAATCACCTAACCTAACAATCAGGCGATCGCCCTCTTGTTGTACTGGCAATTCTATCGTATCCGGTGCAACTTGGGCAATCGGTTTGAGTTCAGCTAATCTCACTTTAGGCAGCAGAGAAAATAGCAAATAGGCATTAGTTAAACCCACCGATTGCAAGCGAGTAAATAACCTGCCAAATTCCTCAATAGCTTTTTCTGGATGCTGAATATAAGCCAGAGTTCCACCCGCTGCATCAGCAATTTTTTCTAAGATATCTTGGTTCCAATCATCACCAAAACCTAGCGAATTAAGCGTCATATTATATTCAGCCGCTAGTTTGGCTAATTTCAAACAGCGATTATTATCACCGTGTTCGTTTTCGCCATCAGTTAATAAGAAAGCTTGGGAAATGTGCTCTGATTTCCCTTTCCCCATTTCCTCAATTCCTAGCTTTAATCCCTCATCAATAGCTGTGCCACCTGCGGATCTGAGTTTTTCAATTTGCCTTTTGATACTCGCGGGATCTTCGATTTGTTGGTTGGGGACAATAACTTTAGCCTTATGGTCAAAAGCGATGACAGAAAGGCGATCGCTAGGCTTTAATCTATCTACTAGACTCACAGCCGCCTGTTTGACAGTCTCCAGAGGACGACCACCCATTGAACCACTATGGTCTAAAATCAGACACAAGTTCAATGGTACGCTGCGATCGCTCTCAGAAGCAGTAGCAGAAATCGAAATCGATAGCTGACGCTGGGTTGAAACCCCTGCCGCGTCCAGGTTAGCATCATTCAGAGCAGACTGTAAATTAACTTTCATGCGGTGTACCTTGAGGTTGCGCTACTATTTCTTTAAGGATAGCTCCACTAGCTCCACCCACAACTCCGTATCCACTCATTCATCAAAAGCTATGCAATCGTCTTACTATGGTGGGGATGCCTCCTACCGCACACCCCCACCGGATTTAGAATCTCTGTTGTTAAAGGAACGGATTGTTTATTTGGGGATGCCTTTGTTTTCCTCAGATGAAATCAAACGGAATGTCGGCATAGATGTCACTGAGTTAATTATTGCTCAACTACTCTATTTGCAATTTGACGATCCCGAAAAACCAATCTACTTTTACATCAACTCTAGCGGTACTTCTTGGGGGTCCGAAGGCTATGCAATTGGCTTGGAAACGGAGGCCTTTGCTATCTGTGACACGATGAATTATATTAAGCCTCCCGTGCATACAATTTGTATTGGTCAGGCAATGGGAACTGCCGCAATGATTCTGTCATCAGGAACCAAAGGTTTCCGGGCAAGTTTACCTCATGCTACCATCGTTTTAAATCAATCAAAAACTGGCGGTAGAGGTCAAGCTACTGATATCCAAATCATGGCTAATGAGATATTGCTAAACAAGAAAACTGTGGTGGAAATCTTTGCTAAGAATACAGGTAAAACTGTGGAGAAGATTGCCAAAGACATGGACCGAATGTTTTATATGACCCCCCTTGAAGCTAAAGAATACGGTCTGCTTGACCGGGTTTTAGAAAGTAGCAAAGATTTGCCTAGACCTTTGGCTGCTATCAAGTAAGTTTTGTTCGCACACACACAAGAAAGAGTAGAGTCCTATGCCTATTGGTGTCCCTAGTGTTCCTTACCGCCTTCCTGGTAGTTCTTATGAGCGGTGGATTGATATTTACACTCGTCTCAGTCAGGAACGAATTATTTTTCTCGGTCAAGAAGTAACTGATGGTTTGGCCAACCGCATTGTTGCTTATTTGCTTTACCTAGACTCAGATGATTCGACTAAACCGATTTACATCTACATCAATTCGCCGGGAGGTTCTGTGACGGCTGGTATGGCAATTTATGATACCATGCAGCACATTAAATGTGATGTGATTACTATTTGTGTGGGTCAAGCTGCTTCAATGGGGGCTTTCCTATTAGCAGCAGGGACTAAGGGTAAACGTTTGGCTTTACCTCATGCACGAATTATGATTCACCAGCCTCTCGGTGGTACTCGCGGCCAAGCTACAGACATTCAAATTGAAGCTAAGGAAATTTTGAGGGTTCGACAGGAACTTAATGAAATGTTAGCTCAACGGACGGGTCAAACTTTAGCTAAGATTCAGAAGGATACCGATCGCGATTATTTCATGTCTGCGGCAGAAGCTAAAGAGTATGGTCTAATCGATCAGGTGATTGAAGAACGGTTATAATTCAGTTGTGGCGGGTATTTTCCCCGCCCACCTGGTTTTGAATGGAAATCAACACGAATTATAGTCACCGAAAAAATGCTTTACCAACTTAAAAAGCCTGTGGAAATATGGATTAATGAAGATTTGCTAATTCCTAATGTCCGCGAATCTCCACTACTGATGCACCTTAGCCCACCAGATACTAATCCAGAGTTATTGTTTTGGAATTTACTCAGAGATAAATTGCCCGAGTTAGTTAAGATTCACCGCTTTACAAACTTGGCAGATGCAGGCAAGATCGTGGTAACTCCTCATGTTATTTCAAGTTATTATGCTTTTAAGAGGGAAGGTGAATTATATAAATTCAGGAGCCAAGTATTAGCATCAAAACGAACTCTCGTTACCTTCTCAAACTCTATGGAATATCAGCCAGAGCAAGGAGAAATAGTTTTTGCATCCTCAACTTACAATTCTCAACAAGAAAAGTCAATAACTATACCCCAATGGCTTTACGATCTAGGAGAGAAGGTGGCTATCCCAAAGCCATCAATTCCTACTGTCAGTTTTATTGGACACACTGAATACCAATCCCGACTGCATTCATTGATATTACGTCATATTAATTTTTCGGATTCTATGATTGAGTGGATGGCAGGTAGCTTATTTTTTAATCGTCAGCTATTTGCGATCAATCGTAATCTGAATATGTCACTAAGAAGGTTTATTGCTCGATCGGTTAGAAAAAAAACAGTTAATGAGGTGCGAAAAGCAAAAAATCTGCAAGCATTTTTGATTGAAAGATCGGTAGAGTTTTTTGCTCTTTCAGCGGCAGAAAAGATGCGCCAAAGAGCCGAATATATAGAAAGCATAGAAAATAATGCTTATATATTGGTTATTAGGGGAGATGACAATGGCTGTTACCAATTATGGGAGGTGATGTCAGCAGGAAGAATTCCAGTAATCATTGATACTAATAGATCGTTACCGGATTTGGGGGAGATGAAATGGGAAGATTTTTGCGCGATCGTTCCTTTTTCGGAAGTACATCGGATTGGAGATTATATCCAAGCTTTTCACGATCGACTTTCAGATGATGATTTTGCGGAGGTTTGCCGGAAATCTCGCGCTGCTTTTGAGCAGATGCTACCGCACAATTTTATTTTCAGGATTTTGGAAATAATTGCCAATAGTAGCAACTAATGATATATTGAGATGGTTTTACCGTCTTAAACATAGATGGATATTGCAGACTATTATCGACAGTTAGGGTTAAGGTCAGGTACAAGCTTATCGCAAGTTAAGGCTGCTTATCGGCGACTAGCTAGGCAATATCATCCTGATGTGAATCCTGGGGATGAACAAGCTAAGAGTAAGTTTATTGCGATTACTGAGGCTTATAAGTTCCTTTTGAGTGTGGCTCCTCGCGAGGTTGAGGAGTCAAAAGCGGCTGTTTCTAAACAGGTAAATTCTACACAGGTAAAATCTACCGCGCGATCGCCATCTCCGACGGTGAAAGTGACTCGAAAGGAACCGCCGGTTCAATATTATCATGTGCCCCTATCGCCAACAGACCAAAAGTTGAAGCATGATTCTTATTTGCAGTTACAGCATTTGTTGAAATATCAAAAATTCCCCCGCGCGATCGCATTAATTGAAGGTTTAGCCCAGCGTATTCCTGATGATGTCGAGGTGCGCCAATGGCAAGCGATCGCCTATCAACGCTGGGCCCGCCATTTAATCGGTGAATATGAACTTGATAAGGCTAGAAATTATCTCAAAAAGGCTCTGCGAACCGATCCTCATAACCGCGCTCTTTGGGCAGAAGTTGAGCGAGATTTTCGCCGTTTAGAACAGATTTATTAAGTGTTAACTGCTGGGAGGGGGACAAGCCGATCGAATTGGCAAAGCAACAAGCGATCGCCCGTTGCATTCGGTAAATATTTAAGAAGTCGATCGCGATCGCGCTCGACACCGACGGCTAATAACACCAATGACCCCCAGGATAATTCTGCCCCTGAGTTATAAAATTAAGAAAAAAATTATGTATTTACACTGAAAATTATGTTAAATTATGTAAAAATTCCTAGCTGTGAGTCAGGGAATAGGGAGCGTAGCCTTACAAACAGGCGATCGCACCAACGAGTAGCAGTCAAGCAACGCACTGGGGGCAAGCCAAGCATGGCAGACTACTCAAAATCAAACCCTCTCAAAAAAGGCAGGTATTATACTTTTTTCTCGCTTTATCCCCCAAAAATCGAGAAAACTAGCCAAATTTGTTAGTTAGCTTTAAGCTCAGGTTAAAAAAACTTGACATAGTTACCTTTCAGGCAGTACAAGAATATTGTCAACACGCAAGAAGTAAAATGTAAAATACCTAGACAGGTTTTACAATTGGAACTTGCCGACTAAATTAGATGTTGAGTGTGAGGGCGTGAAAAATAATGAATAAAACTTTTTGGAATTTGCTTTTAGTATCTCCAGCCATGCTGGGGATGTCTGCAATCGTCAGTGCCACCGCGATCGCGCAAGAAGCACCCACAGCGTCTGAAACCACCGAAGCAGCAAAATCTCAGCCTTCTGAGTTAACCGTTACCGAATCAATCAAAATCCCAGAAACACTAACCTTAAACACCAGTGTTTCCCCAGTTGAACAATTAGCAGCAATTCCCAAACTAGAACCAGCCGCTGAAGTAACTACCACAGTTACTCCCTTAGAAATCGGTAGTGCTTCTCAAATCTCTGAGAATTTCCCTCAAATTAGCCCCATTCAAGCTACTCCAGAAAAACTAGCTCAAGTACCTGCAAATCAGGTACAAATGGGCGGTCCCATCCTGCCCGCCTCCCCATCAGCGCAGTCTAACAGCCAAAAAGCTCAGTCTTCAAATGCGATGGGTCAGGTGACATCTGTTTCTCAATTGTCAGACGTACAACCTACCGACTGGGCATTTCAAGCCTTACAATCCCTAGTTGAACGCTACGGTTGTATCGCAGGTTATCCAGACGGCACATTTCGTGGCAACCGCGCCTTAACTCGCTACGAATTTGCCGCAGGTTTGAACGCTTGCTTAGACCAAGTAAGTAGACTAATTGCCACTGCAACAGCTAACTTCGTCACAAAAGAAGACTTAGCCATATTGCAACGCCTTCAAGAAGAGTTTGCCGCTGAACTTGCTACCCTCCGGGGACGAGTAGATGCCCTAGAAGCTCGGACAACTGAATTGGAAGCTAATCAGTTCTCTACTACTACGAAACTAGCTGGAGAAGCGATTTTTGCCATCAGCGATACCTACCAAGGAGATATTTCCTTAAATAACAAGGACAACAACGATGACGACCCAACTGAAACCAACTTAGGTTATCGGGTTCGTCTCAACTTGCTCACCAGCTTTACTGGGCGAGACTTGTTGAAAACCCGTTTACAAGCTAGAAACGTCGCTGAATACCAAAAAAATACAGCAGCTGGCACAAACATGGCCCGCTTAGCTTTTGACGGTGAGAGTGGCAACACCTTTACCCTTGATGAACTGTACTACCGTTTCCCCGCAGGCCGCGCTACAGTCTTTATCGGTCCAACAGGACTTAACCTGGACACTATTACCCCAGTAATTACTCCCTTTAACAGCAGTGGTACAGGTTCTGTATCTCGGTTTGGGCAACGCAACCCTAATGTTTACAGAGGTGCTGATGGTGCTGGTATAGGTATTAATTACGATTTGAGCAAAAGTGCGCGAGCCACTATTGCTTACCTAGCTGCCAATAGTGATGCTCCCGATCCCTCTGATGGTCGCGGATTGTTCACTGGTTCCTACAGCGCTCTAGCTCAGTTAGCGTTCTCTCTGGGAGACAAATTTGATGTGGGTTTGACTTACACTCATAAATATTACAGAAGTGGGGCTGTAACTGTGAGTGGAGGTACTGGTAGTTCTTTGGCTAATCGACCTTTTGGAAACGTTGCTACTTCTTCTGATGACTTTGGTATTCAGGTTAACTTCAAACCTAGCAAGAGTTTTAATTTGGGCGGTTGGTTTGGTTATACCCGCGCTACACAAGAAAGAGGCGGTGATGATAAGGCGACGATTCTCAACGGTGCGATTACTTTGGCATTCCCTGATTTGGGCCGTCGAGGTAATCTGTTAGGTTTCATTGTCGGTGTACCACCAAAAGTTACTTCGAGTGATGGTGCAGAAGATGATGCTACTTCTTTGCACGTTGAGGGTTTCTACCGCTTACAAGTCACTGACTTTATCTCTATTACTCCTGCTGTTTATATGATTACTAATCCTGAACACAATGAGGATAATGACACGATTTGGGTAGGTGTTCTACGGACGACGTTTAGTTTCTAAGTATTACCTAGAATCTCAAAAAGCGGCAGGTAACTGCCGCTTTTTTATTGGTTGATTAATCATCTCGATCGCAATTTATAGCTAGGGTTTGCTGAATTAGTTAAGAAAAAATGCGATGCCTGCGGCCGGCTGCGCCATCGCATCTTGATGGGTGATTCAAGCGGGCGCGAAACATAACTTTTTGTTGTCTATAACTTTCCCAGTTATAGCTTTTGATAATGAATGACCCAGAAACAGGCATGATTTTTGGTTTTTGACAGAAAAACACACAAAAAACCCATTTTATAGAACCCATTTGGGATCTATTCGATTTACAACCGTTCTTGAGTTGATAAAATATACCATTTAAAATTTCCCTCTTACTCCATTTTGGGGTGCGAGTTTTTTTCTTCCGGGGTAATAAGGGCTGCGATAATTAACCATTCTCTCTCTGTTAAATCGGTCGAATATGACATAATCTTTTCGTCGAATCAGGACTATTTACTGACAAGAGCTTATAGCGGCGTTGTCACCTTCCGCGATCGCGATCGCAGATCGTTATTATAACTTGATGAGGGAAAAGTTATCATGGTGAGGCTGGCGCTCATGCTGAAAAGATTAGCGATTGCTGCGATCGCACAGATCCCAAATGGGTTCTATAGTAGATGGATTGAAGATTTGTGTAAGTCCTGTCTTATTTCAGTGGTGCGATCGCGATCGCTAGAATGGCAGAATGACAGACGTGCGACCAAAAGGTGGTTTAATAAACTTTAGCGGACATTCTTAACATCTCGGACAGACTTCACTACCATAATTTGTGTTGTCACGGTAAAAG
>MBRE01000026.1 GCA_001698425.1 Oscillatoriales cyanobacterium USR001
TAGGTTAAACGAATCGCACCAACTTCTACGATCGTACCTCGCAACATCTCACCATTAGGCAAACGCCGTACCAAAATACAACCCAACAAATCAGGCGCTACACTAGGAGATGGACGCGCCAGCCAAGAAGGTTCTACAATCTGAGTGTTTTGACTCATCACAAGGAAACTCACTTATGGATGTCAAATTAGTTCTAGCAGCATTAACCATTGCTTTTACCCTGGGTTGCCTATTTTTCGGCACTAAAAACGGATTCTACGACAGTGATAACTATCACGGTAACGGCTCCGCTCACTAATTAGCTTGTTTGTAGTAAGCGCTTTAGCGCTAAAGCGCTTACTACAAACCAAATCATACTTTCAAGAATTAGTATAACACCCACAAAAATCGCCAAATCTTTCTAAACTAAAGTAATACTGAGATGCAAAAAAGTTTTATGACAGAACAACAAGCTGATGCTCGCGACTTATTTCGCGCCGCCTACGAACACCGATACACCTGGGACGAAAATTTTCCTGGCTACAGTGCCGATATCGAACTCAAGCAAGGCGATGAAGTTTACAGCGGTCACGGCTGCATCAAAGGGGACATGACTGTAGAAGTCAGCGGGATTGCTGATGAAGAAGTGCAGCAAAGCGTTTACACCCAATTGCGGGACATCGTTACCCACCGCAAACGCAGCAACTTTGAAAAATCGCACGGGAATAATAACTTTACTGCTGGGGAAAGTGACGGCGACGGAAATTTGGAAATTTTGGTTCAAGGCGACTCGATGGGATCTAACTACAAAATCAAAAACCACAATATTACTCAAGTCAGCCGCGTGATGGGACGAATGGCTTTCGTTATTGACACTTATGACTACTTGGAAACACCAGAAGGTAGTCTCGCCACCCGCTATGATGCTGTTTTTCGCAACCCCCAAACCGGAGAAATCATTAAGGAACTCGAATTTGAAGACTCTTTCGAGAAATTTGGCAACTACTACTTGATGACTAAGCAAGTGATTCGCGCCCAAGAAAAAGGTCAAGCAACAACAACTGAGTTTAATTACTCCAACATTAAACTCCTATAGCAATCCTAAATCATTTGTGAATTTCTTGCTCCCTCCCCTTGCTAAGCGAGGGTTGGGGTGGGGTAAAAAATTTACGACTCATTTAGGATTGCTATAGATAACGGTTAGGACACGGAAATGCCGTGTCCTAACTTTACTTCACACTCAAACAAAATAATCCCCATTTTTACCAAGTTTCTTGATCCGGTTCAGTCGAATTGCTCCAAATTTCCACATCTAAATCATTCAGATAAATCAAGGCACTGGCAATCTGACTAGCGCTACCATGAAGTTCTAAATCAAACCAACCATCATCAGAAGAATTAACTCCCAATAAAGCTGCATTAACATTTACCGTCAAACCATATTGAGAAATCAGCCGAGATATTACAGGTTCTTGATGATATTCCTTTGGAACCCGCATTCTGATCCGAGTTTGAGTTGGTCTAATATCATCCTCATTAGTTTTGGGAATATCGGATTCCGTCGCCGGGTGGAAAGCATTAACCGCTTCAATTTCAGGTTGGTTGTTATTCTCAGTTAACATCTGATCCTCCATTTGCATTGATACATTATTCAGTCAAATCATTCAACTTCCTTGATTCTAGTTTTCCGCTCTAAAATCTCTTTAAGTACAAGAGTTACAACTGCTAATAAAGCTAGAATCACTGCTGCTGAATAAGCTGATTGCGTTGCATACTGCTTATATGATTCCTCTACAAATAGGGGCAAAGTTTGGGTTTTTTTGGCAATATTTCCCGATACTACAGAAATTGCTCCAAATTCTCCCATCGCCCTGGCATTTGTTAAAATTAGTCCGTAAAGTAAGCCCCAACGAATGTTAGGAAGTGTGACTCGCCAGAAAATTTGCCAATCGTTTGCTCCCAAGGTTTTAGCGGCTTCTTCTTGATCGGTTCCTGCTTCTTCTAAAACTGGAATTACTTCCCGCGCTACAAAAGGTAAAGTTACAAAAGCAGTAGCTAGTAACATTCCTGGCAAGGCAAAAATAATCTTAATATTTGCTGATTCTAGTAACGCTCCAAACCACCCATTCCGGCCATATAGCAAAACAATCATTAAACCAGCAACAACTGGAGAAATCGCGAAAGGAACGTCTAAAATGCTAATTAATAGTGTCCGCCCTGGAAATTTATTTCTGGCAATTACCCACGCCGCACACAGCCCAAAAATTGTATTGATCGGGACAACAATTATCGCAATAATTAAGGTAAGCCATGCTGCGTGTAGGAATTCAGGTGCAGTTAAGTTTGAAAAAAATGGGCTAATTCCTTTATTAAAAGCTTGGACAAAAACATTGAGAGCGGGAATAAAAAGTACGAGGGATAAGTAGGCGATCGCTACTCCAATTAAAACCCACTTTACCCAAGTTTTTTCCTTGTTTTGAAAGTGAGAATTAGCCGGCGGTACGGTATAATTGACAGATGGATTGATATTAGTCGTCATAACGGTGTCCCCAAGCTTGTAAAATGTTAATAGCTAACAGCATAATCAGTGAAATTCCTAATAGCACAACTCCGATTACAGTGGCTCCTGCGTAGTCGTACTGTTCTAATCTCTGGAAAATTAATACAGGAGCAATTAGGTCTTTAAATGGTACATTAGAAGCTACGATTACTGTCGAACCATACTCGCCAACTGCCCTAGAAAATCCTAATGCAATCCCAGTTAAAACTGCTGGTAATAATGGTGGTAAAATTACTCGCCAAAATGTTTGCCACTGAGAAGCACCTAAACACCAAGCTGCTTCTTCAATGTCTTTTTCCATCTCGCTCAAAACTGGTTGTACGGTTCGCACGACAAAGGGTAATGAGATAAAAATCATGGCTACGCCTACACCTAAACGAGTGAAGGCAATCTTGATCCCAAAGGGTGCAAATAATGAACCAATCCAACCATTGTTACTATAAACTGTGGCGATAGTTAAGCCGGCAACTGATGTGGGAAGGGCAAAAGGTAAATCGACGGCGGCATCGATAAACCGCTTTAATGGAAAGTCGTATCTAACTAAAACCCAGGCGATTAATGTGCCAAACACGCCATTAATTGTGGCGGCAATTAATGAGGTAAAAAAGGTGACATCGTAGGCGGAAAGGGCGATGGGGCTGGTGGCAATTTTCCAAAATTCAGCGGGGTTTGCTGTACTTGCCTTGAGCAGTAATGCTGCTACTGGAAGCAATAACATCATCGAGAGATAACCGATGGTGATTCGCCAAGGCAAAGTTATTTTAGCTGCTAAATCTTTGATTTTTGATTGGGGTTTGCGGGTGGGAAGGGATACCATTTTGATTTGAAGTTTTTGGATGTGTTGATTGGCGATCGCGCCGCCTTCTGGGTGATTATTTTAATAACTAGATGGCGGCGCTATGTTATTTTTTAATGTCAGACTGAATTTTATCAAAAACAGCACCGTCATCAAAGAATTTCTTTTGAATTTCTCCCCAGCCTCCCATATCTTTAACTGTAAATAAGTTTTTGACTGGAGGATATTTTTCGGCAAATTCTTTTTCTTGAGCTACGGTAGCTTCTACTGGACGAAAGCCTGCTTTCGCAAATTCTCGCTGAGCTTCTGGGGTGTAAAGAAATTGGACAAAGGCTTCAGCAACTTCGCGAGTACCATGCTTATCAACGTTCTTATCAACAACGGCGATCGGATTGTCGATCGAGACATTGGTATCGGGAACAATATAAGGTACTTTTTCGCCTTTTTGAGCAGCTAAAACCATCTCGTTTTCATAGTTGATCAAGACATCGCCTTGACCTTGTTTGAAAAATACATCGCTGGCTTCGCGGGCATCTTTTGTGAGTACGGGAACGTTTTTGTAGACCTTAGTAACAAATTCTTGAGCTTTGGCTTCATCGCCGCCGGTTTTAGTTACAGCACCCCATAAAGCTAGGAAATTCCAACGAGCAACTCCAGAAGTTTTAGGGTCAGCGGTGATTAATTGTACTCCATCTTTTCCTAAATCTTCCCATGTTTTGATGCCTTTGGGATTGCCTTCGCGGGTAACTAATGCTGCTACAGATTTGCTGACTATACCATCATTAGGTACTTCTTTTTCCCAGCCTGTTTCAATTAGTCCGGCTTTCTCTATTTTCTTAGTATCGAGGGCGAGAGCTAGGTGGACAATATCTGCTTCTAGGCCATCAATTACGGCGCGAGTTTGAGAGCCGGAGCCGCCATAACTTTGATTGAAGCTAACAGTTTGATTGTGTTCTTTTTTCCATTTTTCGATGAATTTGGGAATGATTGCTTCGTGGGCGGCTTTGGTGACGGCGAAGGAAACGAGGGTAAGTTCTACATTGCCTTTAGTTGCTGTTGGGCTGGCGCTCCCAGGTGTGGGGCTGGGGCTGGTTGCGGTGTTGTTGCCACTTTCGGGGGAGCAGGAGGCGATCGCGATACTCAAACTCAACCCTAATACAAAGAATGATGAGGCACTTTTTAGCGAAATGTTTGACAGAGTAATGCTACCTTGCTTTTGATACCAGCGTTTTAGCTGAATGAGGCGTTGCCACTGATCCATTTGATGTCTTCCTTATTTAAAGTACGGTTATCTGGTAGGAATACCGTTTTTTGTGTACAGTCGTCATCATATAGGAGAGTTTTCAGAATTGCAAGAGGTTAAGGGAATCCTGAATAAATTATTTAGCGAACCAGACTATAAGCGGGCTTGCAGTCGCGATCGAAGGGGCGCGATCGCGTCTAATACCAATTCTCAAAAATTTGGCAACAGTTTTCGTAGGGGCGGGTTCACCCAAATCCCTGCGATTCGCCAAAATATTAAATAACCCGCCCCGAATACTGTTACACAACTTTGGAGAATTGGTCTAAGATGCAAAAATAGTCTAAAAGTATGACCTTAAGATAGAGACATTTAATTAATTATCAAGTAAATTTAAGAAGCAGAAAAGTTACACTCAAAAAAAGCATCGCAATGAATTTCAAATTAATCAGGAAAGCCAATCTACTACTTAGCGGTCTAATAATTAGCCTGGGAATTTCGACACTCCCAGCATCAGCACAGCAAGTCTCCGAAACCCAAGTTTCTGCACTCGTAGAAGCGCTACGAAAAGCCGCACCACCAAACTCTAAGAATGATGGAATGTACAGCCAATGGCAAATTTTACCAGGGAATATTCCCCGCTGGTCAAAATTTTGTCTTAAACAGGAATTAACACCGCAACAATTTGAAGCTGATACTGCAAAAGCACGGTTAGTTATTACCTGTATTGTCCGCGATACCCTACGCGAAGAATACAAAGCTAGTGGTAACAATGAATTAGTCGCAGTCCGTCGTTCAGCTTGTTGGTGGATGACTGGAAAATCTACAGCTTGTACGAGTGGCGACACTGCTACCTATGTCCAAAAAGTTTTGAGTTTTTATCAGCAAGAGCGGACAAAATAAAAATTAAATAATTAGCTTGTTTGTAGTAAGCGCTTTAGCGCTAAAGCGCTTACTACGAACTAAATCATCAAGTTATTTAATTTTCATTCCTTATCCCTTTTTCCACCTGACTTCTCATTAACCTTTGCACGCTAACTAAAGCCCGATTTAACTCATAACTCTTAAGTTCAGGATTCTGCAAATAAGCCTGTTGTTCCTCTTCAATCATCAACACATCTTGACGCACCAAACCATCTAATAACTTTTGTGCTGCACCAAACAAACTATTCTTAATCGATCGACGAAACCACACAGGTAATTTATGCAAATTATCAAAAGCATTTAATGAAGTAAAATGAATCAAATAAGCCTTAGTTTCTGTCACGCTCACCGGACAAAGTAAACAATAAATTTTAAAATCATTCCCCAAAGTAGAAACCCAATGAGGATAAACATAACTGACATTCAGCGGTTCCGGGTGCAGGCGACGCAAAGCGGGAAAAAATAACTGAGAAACCGACCAAATTTTATCTATTTTATAATAACTTTGAGCTTGATAATAAGCATCAACCCGATGCTCATCTTCATCTAAATCATGTAATATTGGATTTGCCCAAGCTTGCAAATCTTGATGCAAATGCCCATGATACATATCCATCAAATTTTCAATCAAAAATGAATAGTGAGCCTGACAATTAATCACGGAAACAGTTGCTATATAGTTAAGATGTTCCCATTCTGGCAAACCCAACAAAATAACCTGTTCTGCTTGACTTTCATCCCCTGGAAATAGCCAGATCAAACCGTCTTGCTCCTTGACGGAAAAGGAGCGAATTTTGCAGTTAGGTAATTTTTGATTTTCTGCCAAATAATCGACTTCTGCACATTCACCAAGCTCATTAAAGCGCCATCCGTGATAAGCACATTCGATCAGATTACCCTTTATTTGACCGTGACTTAGTTTAACTTGTCGATGAGGACATCTATCTTCTAAGGCGTGAATTTTGCCCGTATTATCTCGATAAATAACTATTGGTTGATTCCAGAGGGTAACATTTAAAGGTTGCGTTTTTACCTCATTACTCCGAGCAACTACATACCAGCAATTATGGTTAATTCCTAACTGACGAATATGATTGTTTTGAGTTGTGAAAGCTGGAAATTTCATGGTCTATTGTTACTTAGTTATTATTGTTCATTTTCAGACGTGCTATATAAGAAAATTATTTAATTCTGATTAGCTTTTTGCTTGGCATTTCCTCTTTGACGTGCTGCTTCAAAATTGCGATTATTTTCTACGTCTAAACGGACAATAAGTTCATTCAATTCAGCGATATTTCTATCCATACGCTGTACTACTTCACGTAAACGGGCAACAGAGCGCGCCCTAGTTTCAGCATCGGGAATTCTGGGTTGATTAGTCATGGTAAATTCCAGTTCCTCTTAATATCTTGGATACTTGCCTGTATTGCTTCTATGGTAGCATCAGCTTCGTCGATATATCTAGCTAGTAGTTCTAGGATATCACGGGGCGCTACAGGTTGGGCATCCTAAATTCGCCGCAGGATAACGTAAAATAAGGAAGTATCTAACAGTTAACAGTTAACTGTTAACCGTTAACCGTTAACAAATTAAATTTTCAAGAAACCTTCTGGATTCACAGTTAAAAGCGATCGCCTTTGCAATCCCTCCTGATGTATAATCTCATTAGCTGCTAACAAACCACTGCTAACTGCTCTTTCCATTAAACCACAAGGAAACGGCATTTTCACCCAATCACCGGCAAATAAAAGATTAGGAACATTGCTACAAGTTTCCGGTCTTTCCGCATAACTTCCCGGTGGATAACCGGAAAAATTCTTTTGATTTACCAGTTCCCTATGCAACAAGTTGGCTCCTTTTAATGACGGCACAATCTCATATAATTCTGCCTCGAAAGTGGCTAATAAAGCTTCCTGATGAGGAAATTTTTTCTCCTTATAACAGTAAGCGTGTAACTCCACCACGCTACCACCAGTTTGCTCATGCCACGCAATGAATTGATCTTGAATCCTGTGATAAAGCGTAATACTATCTGTTAGTTCATAACCAGATAGTGAGGTAAAATTACTGTGTTCCCAATCAAAATCTCGATCGAACCAGAAACGCACAACAGCAAAAGGATCGGCTACTTTTAACTTGTCAATTTGACTTTTTACTTGTTGATTTACCTCACCACTCATTAAAGTAAATAAGTGTCTGACTCCCGGTACATCAGTGGCAAATACATAATAATCAGCTTGTACTGTTTCCCCAGAATTAATACCAGCATTAGCAAGAGTAGAATTATTAACCTTTGCCAATAATTGTAACCGATCTTGCTGACGTTGAGCGATGTTAAAACGGGGTAAATCTCGCTGTGCCGGCCCGGTAACAACGCGCCCTTGACTATCAAAAATGGCTCCATGACAAGGACAATGAAATTGACCGTCATCCTGCTTTTGTACTGTACAGCCTTGATGAGTACAGGTGAGAGAAATTGCTTCTTTTCCATCCGTAGTAGTGGCAAAAACTCGATCTCCAGCACCGAAATATTCAGTATTTGAGTTATCAGTTAAAACTGAATTTTTCTGTACCCAAAAAGGTATGCTACTTTGAACATTTCCTGATTGATAAGTCAGAGAATCAATTTTACCATTTTTGCAATTAATCCCACTAACTGAGATATCAGTTAAGATTTTACCACCATTTTCTTTAATTGCCTGAGCGATGGGTTGAACTAAGCTTGTCCCCATATCTTGCCGAGTACCATTGAAGGCTAAACCTTCTGGATTTCCAAAAAAATAGAAGTGGAAAAACTGCATTAATTCTCCGGCACTTAATAAGTCGGGAGCGTTGAGAGTTGATTTAGAAAAGGGCAAAAAATACAAGTCATAAAGTCCTCGTGGAAACTCACCTTTTACCCAGTCGGCAACTGATATTCGATCGAGTCTCTGAAAGGTTTTTTCTGCTTGGAAGCCACCAATTTCTCGAAAAACTGCCCAATGAGCGGGTTTTGTGAGGTTAATTCCCCAGCGCAAACGGTTAGGAGATGCGATCGCTAAATCAACTACATTCCAAGGAAAAGCTGAATGGCTAGGGCGAAAAACTTCTGGTTCGTATTTGTGATTTCGGAATACGACTGAATAGGAATCTAAAGATAGAAAATTATTACTAATTTCCAGTTCTTTAACTATGCTTTTAAGGTTATAATATTGAGGGAAGAAACCATGAAATCCGTGTTCCATCATAAAGGTTTCATTGCCCACTTGTATTGGCCAACTGGCAATTTTCCCTCCGAGTTGTGGCGATCTTTCTAATAGTTTTACGGTGAAACCTCGTTGGCAAAGTTCGTAAGCGCAGGCAAGTCCCGCTAAACCAGCCCCAACCACTACAACACTTATGGGACGGTTAAGCATTTGGGGTAATTCTAAGGTATCTGGCTGAAAAACTGTGGGTTGTGGCTTCGAGAAGCGAGAGTAACCTAGTAACCCGCCGACAGCGCCTATGCCGAGTAATTTCAAGGCGGTCCGTCGAGAAACTGGTGGCAATAAGGGTGAATTCAATTGACTCATCAGGAATATTAAGTAATAAGCTGCTACGCAGCTATATTGTATCATCTAAAAATTAGAAACTTCCGCGGGAGTGAAATTTACTCAAGTATCCAAATTAGCTCAAATTTTATTCAATTATAGCAGATAGTGGGGAATAGGAGTTCTCGCCCAAAAGTCAGAAACCGGGTTTCTCATAGATATCTGGTTTGGAGCTAAAGCACCGATCGCAGTGCATTTAATCCTTGACAAAAATATCCTTTTCAGTTATGATAAAACTTAATACTAAATATTTTAATTTATGCCCGATGAAACAAACAAATTTGCATGAATTAAATGAACAAGTTTTGTTAGAGGAAACTGAGCCTCTAGCAATAGAGTATAATGGGCGATTAGTTGGCTATTTTTATCCAGTTAGTGCAATGCCAACTGCGATGGAGGGAATCGATCGCACTTTTACAAATTTAGTACAACAATGGCGCAATGAAACGATAGGTATTTCCTCTACTACGGATTTAGTGATGCACCCTGCTTACCAACAAATTATTAGGATGGGTTCAGTAGTAATTCCTCTGTTATTAAGGGAAATTGAAAGAAAGTCGGGGCGTTGGTTTCATGCTCTGTGTGAAATTACTGGAGAAGATCCAGTACCTTTAGAAAAACGGGGTAAAACTAAAGAGATGACTCAGTTATGGTTAGATTGGGGGAAAGCCAAAGGTTACAAATGGTAGGAAATAATGTTTGGATACAAAATATTAAAGAATGGATTGAACAAAATCATCCTAATTTAGTGACAACGGGATATAAAATTACCAGTTCAGACACAACTGATTATAATTGTATTGCTTGGGCTGCTGGAAGTACAGAAGAATGGTGGTGGCCAGATGCCAAAGGTGGAGACTACTGGCCGCCTAATATACTGCGAGAGGAATCTCTGACTGCTTTTATTATGGCTTATCAAACTTTAGGATATGAAGTCTGTGAAAATGCTTTGCTGGAAGCTGGTTTTGAAAAGATAGCGATTTATGTTTTAGATGGAAAACCTCAACACGCCTCCAGACAACTTCCTAATGGGAAGTGGACTAGCAAATTAGGTCAGTATGAGGATATAGAACATAATTCTTTAGAGGGTTTAGAAGGTAGTATATATGGTGAAGTTGCTTGTGTGATGAAAAGGCGTTTGATTGAGCGGGAGTAATAAACGCATCAAAAGCGCGATCGCATCTCAGCCTGAGACTTGAGAAACCGGGTTTCTATCAATATCTAGTTTTCCCCAACAGTCCCTCATCAGAAACCCGGTTTCTTTGGCCCTGCATAAGTCCTACAGCAAGTTGCAATCAAATG
>MBRE01000027.1 GCA_001698425.1 Oscillatoriales cyanobacterium USR001
GATATCGGAACGATCGCAGGTTGTTCAAGTTGCAGTATTTCTAAACTACTTTCATTAGTTAAAGACTCGGAATCAACCGATTCATCTGAATTATCATCTCCCCAGATTTCATCTAGCTTTTCTAGCAACTCTTCAGCTAAATCTTGGAGTTCTCTTTGTTGTGAATTATCAAACTCTTCTCGATCTTCAACAGATGTGCCACCTCGGAAAGCAACACCTTTTGTTGTTGATAAATAACTCGCTAAAAACTCCCCGCCGACATATCGGCGATCGTATTTTTTATAGGTGCGATAGATGCGTTCCAATTGAGTGATAATCTCTGAAAGAGGTTCGTCATTCAATCTCTTTCTAACTTCAACAACTACGGGTTCATCACTCTGAAAAAAAAACAATGCGGATTCTATTCGATCAAGATGATCTATCAGTGTTTCTAGTGGCTGAAAACTATCAAAAGAAATGTGTTCCATCATTTCTAAAGCATTGATTGGCGGATAAAATCCTAACAGCGTTGCTTCTCTTGATGATTCATCTATTTCTACAGCAACATAGCCAATCCGATTTTCCCAAGTGTCAACAGGAATGTAGCAGTTTTCATCTTCTGGTAACACTGGACGACATTCTATTTTGCCAATTCCTGCTATTTCTAAATCCGCGATATTCATTAAAGGCTGCATGACTGGATTTAGACTATCACAAGCTTCTAAGTCTGTCTCTATTCCCAAACACTCACAATAGGTTTCTACGGCATAAACTGCCAAAGTGTTTAGATAAACTTGTCTAGCTTTAGTCGGATGTTCATACTGATCTTGAAATGACTTTGCTAGTTTATATGCTTTTGATGTCAATGGTACTGTAAACATTGAACGACTGGTATAAGTCATGGCTGTTTTCTCCTAATTAATCTATAGGTTGGGTGATATTTTGACTTCTGCGGGTTCGAGTCTTCTGTTGCGGTATCAGTTTAAAATAACTAATACTGTCTAGGTAAAAATAAATCAATTCTCTGACATTAACCTGTAATTGTCGGGCGAGAATTGTCCAAGAGGGAACTCCTCCTAATCGAGACTGAATTATCCCTTTAAAACTAATTTGAGAGTTATCGGGCATTCTTCTTCTATTATACCTCCCTTCTGCATCGTTGACAATTTCGTTGAGAATCGGTTGCGGTAAGGTTATTTCCGCTTCTAAATACTCTTCGAGAATGGGTTTAAAATAATTACAGCAACGAGTGAAAAAAGGACTAATTGTTTGTTGAGCATAGAATCTCTTCTTTTCTTCTTCTGTTATTTCTCTGGTTGTTTCTATGGGATGATTGAAATGATTACCAATTTCTTGTAAAGTAGCTCCCCTGAATTTTAAAAGAGCAATGGCTCTAAAATTTTCTTCAGGATAATTTCTAATATGCTTTCCTTGGAAAATTCCATCTGGATCTTCTTTGATTAATTTAATTATTTCCTTAGACAGTTGTCTATCAGCTTTCGCCTGAATTTTCTCTAATTGCGTTTGGTATTTCTGAATAAGTAATGCAAGTTTATCTAACCATATCTGGAGCAGAAAATGAAAGGCTAAAATCATTAATTGTGTAGCAATAACTTGCGTCTGATTTGTCGTATCCCGCCCTGGTTCGGCAGCAGGCGCATTTCCTAAAGCCTTTATTCGCTCACGGATCATATCAATAAAGCGGAATTTTACCCGACTAGCAAACCAGTTCCAAAACTTGAGAGGTCGATAAAGTTTTTGTACTTCATCACAAAAAGTATTCCAGGCTTTTTGTAAATCTACTTCATTAGTTTGAATGCGGTTGCAAAAATTTTCACAAATTTGAGATAGACCTTGGGCTTTTTCCTGCGGATAGGGTCTAATAATAATTCCGTCTTTCTTTTTTGTTCGTCTTTGGATAAAGCGAGTCTGAAATTTTTCGACTTGGTTTTGAAACTCAGAATAAACTTCAGGATTTTGCTGCGATGGTGATGTTTCACAAAAATTCAGCCATGCTTGATATAGCTGAGAGTCTACTCCTTTTTTATAAATATCAAGATTTTTCAAAACTTCCTTTTTAGCATCACTTAAAACATTTTGCCAATCTTCCTCAAAATCACTTTCTAATTTTGAGCCATATCTGTCACGACACCATTTTTTCACGCCAGCTAATCGGCGCTTTGCCTCATCATCAGTGGGTTTTGGTGTGCGACCTTTTAAGGTTGAGCTAGGAAGCATAGTATCCCATAAATCCTGGATAAATTTGCGCTTTTTTGGAGGGCTATTTGAAAATAATTGCGCTTGCAATACTAGATTTTCAAGCTGTTGATCGAGTTCCTGCATGGGTAATATAAAATGTCAAGCAAAAAGAGGGATGCCTGGATTATAACCAGAAAGCACCCCCCACTGGAACCAGAAACCGGGTTTCTCTGAAAAATAGTCACTTGGAAACTAGATATCTAGGCAGAAACCCGGTTTCTTTAACCTTAAGCCGCATCCCCTAAGTTACCCCCAAATTCCTCATTTTCATCCTTCCAATTGCGGTACGCTTCGTCATACCGCTGTTGCGCTGCTGCGATATCCTCCTCACATTGTGTAATTTGGGTGGCGTAACGGTGAGCAATTATCTTCAAGTCTTGCGCTAAAATCTCTTCCAACTCAGTGTTTTTCTGTTGCACCCACTGTTGTCGCATTCGTTCAACTCTTTGCAACCGCTCTTTGATTTCGTGAGGTGCGCCGGTCATATCTACCTCTGGGGTAGGAAATGTATTGGGGAGTTCCACTTTTTCGGCGCGGCTTTTAAACAATCGCAATTCGATCGCACGATCGCGTTCTAATTCTAACTGTTGTTTGCGATCGCGCCCCATCTCGATCTCGTAATCCCCTTCCGCCATCGCCATATTCTTCAATCGCCCGTTGCTATCCCCTTCAGCAATATATTTTACTAAAAAGTCTAAACGTGCTTCTTGGCTTTCTTTATCAGCAAAAAGTTTTTGAACTTCAGCTTCGGGCATTCCTTCCGCCGGAAATAGATAAGGCAGGTATTTCTTAATCAGATTGTCATAGTGTTCGGGTAACTCAAAGCGATCGCTCTGAAAAGCAGCGGCTAACCAAACAATTGTAACGGGCAAACTAGCCGCGATCGCTTCAATTAAAATTCCTCCCGGTAATCCCATTTGTACCACAATCCACAGAGCCGTTGAAAATTCTCCTGCACTAAGTATTCCAGCTAAAATGGCATCAATTGCCAACTGTTTCTCCAAATTTTTGCCTTCGACTTGTTGAACAAGTGCCTTTTGACTCTGGTAGAACAATTCGTCTAATTCATTGATAAGATGTTGCCCTTGGCCGATGGCGTTTAGTTCCTGTTTTGTGCCGTGAACAATTCGCATTTTTGTCAACACTTTAGTAGCGCGATCATCTACTAAAAAACTAGCCAATCCACCGCCGGCCATTGCTGCTGGTAAAGCCGCCGCACCTAAACGCGAAGTTAGCACTTGTGTACCCGCACTGAAGGTGAGCGCACCTACTACTACTACTATAATTTTTGTAGCTTGTTTGGTAGCGGGTGAAGATTGCCGGGAGGCGATGGGATTCATATCAGCAATACGGGTTTCGGCAATCCGAGATTCTGCGGATTTTTTCACTCGTTCGCTAGCATTTGCTCGTAATCCTTTGGGTAAGCGTTTAAT
>MBRE01000028.1 GCA_001698425.1 Oscillatoriales cyanobacterium USR001
CATTTCTATAATTTTGGCACTAATCGCTAATCCTAATCCTGTCCCTTCTGCCATGCGTTTTGTTTCTCCAACTTGTTCAAAGGGAGTAAAGATTTTTTCTCTTTGTTCTTCACTCATTCCTACTCCTGTATCTATGATTTGAAATCGGATTTTTTGCAGGGCATTCATAGTATTTTCTTCGCTTTCTATAGTTGATGATTCAACCACTCCCACCTTAAAGGTGACGCTCCCTTTGTCCGTGAATTTTACGGCATTTCCCAATAAATTAATTAATACTTGTCTCAATCGCTTTTCGTCTGCTTGTACGCTAATCGGGAGTGTTGGGTCAAATTGATTAATAAATGTAATACCTTTTTGTTCGGCTTTAATTCGACAAATTTCACCAACTCCTTGAAGAAATGCGAGAAAATGAAATTCGTTTGGGTAGATTTCCATTTTGCGAGCTTCTATTTTAGATAAGTCTAAGATGTCATTAATTAAAGTTAGTAAATGAGAGCCACATTGATGTACAATATTGAGGCCGTCAAATTGTTTAGAAGTTAAATTACTGTCTTGCTTGAGAATTTGAGCATAACCTAAAATGCCATTGAGGGGGGTTCGCAATTCGTGGCTCATATTGGCAAGAAATTCGCTTTTAGCTTGGTTAGCAACTTCCGCTTTTTCTTTAGCTGCGGCAAGTTCTACGGTGCGATCTATCACTTTTTGCTCTAATTCAGTTAGTAAGCTGCGGTTTTGACTGAATGTGAGTGAAACCGTTTCAAACCAAGGATACCAACTGACAGGAATATCAGGAATTGACGATACTAGCCCTTGATTTTCCTTTTCAATATGCTGTACCAATTGCTCGGCTGGACGAATAAATTCTTTACGAGTCATGTAGGTTGTAATGCCCAAAATCAAGGCGATTCCAGGAAACAGCAAAATAAAACTTAGGCTTGATTCAAGCAGAGAATCATAAATGATTGTTTCTTCAGGAATTAATAAAATAGTTTTCCAGGGAACATTTTTTAACTTTTGGTAAATTAATAGATGGGAACCAATTTTATGAAATGAATTCTGAGATTGTTGAAAAACATTATTCAGTTTTACCCCTTGAGGCATAGCTATTTGGGCTGGTTTAACTTCTTTGTCTTTTGAGTTAACTAAAGTGGGATGAGCTAACAACTGATTATATTGATCTACAACCAACATTGTGGTTTTGTTTTTTTGATCGTTTGCAACAAAACTGGTCAGGGTATCTAGGGTAAAGTCTAGGCAAACTGTGCCAAAAAATTGATCTTTGTCATAAATTGGTATGGCTAGAGTCACCATCAATCCTAAACCACTTTCATCAACATAGGGATGAGTCCAAAAACGCTGGCGTTGCGGATTATTTTCTGGTAATCCCAATACATAAAACTCTTTAGTAATTGTTTCTTCGAGAATGGTAACTTCATTAGATTTAAACCAAGGTGCAGTATTCAGGAAATTATACTTGGACACATAATAAACCCAAGCTACATTAGGAACATTGTGAAAAACAGTTTGAAACTTAGAGTTAAGACTCCATGCCATTTCCAAGTCTCTATAAAAATCTGTGGGTCGATCTTTTAGCGAACCAATTCCGGTAATATTGCCTATAGTTTTGTTGTCCTTAAGTGGGCCAAGTCGATCGAGATTGAAGGAGTTGTTAGATTCTTGAAACTTGGCAAAAAATGGTGAGGGTTGGGGGCGATTTGGATGAGCGCCTAAAAAAGCTTGCCCCTGAATTTGTAGTCCATCAATTTGGTCTGTAGCAGATTTCATCCAATAGTCTAAATTAAGGGTTCGCTTTTCAAATTGGTCTTCTAGTTGTTTGATATTGTGTTTGTATTGAGAATCGAATTTCAAATACAAGAGTCCAGCAGACATGATTGCCACAATAGAAAATGTACTTATGGTGATTTGGTTATAGCGTTTAAAAAAGTTCATGATTTCTCCAATAGTTTTTTCTCAGTTTAATAGGTCGCTGTCAATTCTCTTTTAGAGAGCTGCCTAAATCGGCTTGGTGGAGGAAGAAATAGCCATGTCTACAGAGAATTTGACTTGAATTTATGCTCATCTAAAAATACTCGCAGTTGCTTTTCTTGAAATCCTTTTGCCATTGCACACACTTTATCTGCAAAAGGTATCCATTGCTCATCTAACTGTTTCAACTCCTCCGCTTGTTTGATAATTCCTTTTAGATTCCCCTTTTTCGCTAAATCCTGTAAAATCTCTAGTTGTTCTAATGGGGGAATCACTAAAGATTCATTCCCCAATATTTGCGAACTCAATTTAGTAGTAGATTCTGCTGTCTTTGGCTCTGCATAAACCCAAGATACACCTAATTGTTTCTCCAATAAATCAAACAATTCTGACACTTGCACAGGTTTAGGTAAAAAGGCATTTGCCCCGGCATCTAAACTTTTATATTGGTCAGATTCAAATACACTTGCTGAAGAAACTATGACAATTATTTCTTTAAATTGGTTAGAATCACGCAAGCGACGCAGAAACTCAAATCCATTCATTGTTGGCATAACTAAATCTGTGATAATGGCATCAGGTTTAAACTCATTCACTTTTTCTAATCCTTCAGCACCATTCTCGGCTTCCACTACTGCAAAACCTACGGGTGTTAATAAGTTGACAATCACCGAGCGATTTTCCCAGCGATCGTCTACTACTAATATTTTCTTTTTATTCCCCGTAAAACTAACTATTGTTCCTT
>MBRE01000029.1 GCA_001698425.1 Oscillatoriales cyanobacterium USR001
CGCCCCTCAATGGTATTTTAGGTTATGCTCAAATCTTAATTCGTTCCAACAAAATTCAAGAAACAGAACAAAAAGGCTTAGA
The DNA here is from genome assembly GCA_001698425.1 of Oscillatoriales cyanobacterium USR001. Taxonomy (GTDB): domain Bacteria; phylum Cyanobacteriota; class Cyanobacteriia; order Cyanobacteriales; family Microcoleaceae; genus Kamptonema. Next base: position 83 of record MBRE01000029.1, read on the forward strand.
AATTATTTATCAATGTGGCTCTCATTTGCTGACTCTGATCAATGATATTTTAGACCTTTCCAAAATCGAAGCTCAAAGAATGGAATTATATTCTAATGAATTTCATTTTCTGGCATTTCTTCATGCGGTTGGTGAAATTTGTCGGATTAAAGCCGAACAAAAAGGAATCACATTTATTAGCCAATTTGACCCCGTACTCCCCACGAGCATACAAGCCGATGAAAAACGATTGAGACAAGTGTTGATTAATTTATTAGGAAATGCCGTCAAATTTACCGACAAAGGGAGCGTCACCTTTAAAGTAGGAGCGATCGAATCATCAACCATAGAAAGCGAAGGAAATACTCTGAACTCCCTGCAAAAAATCCGATTTCAAATCATAGATACAGGAGTAGGAATGAGTGAAGAACAAATACAAAAGATATTTACTCCCTTTGAACAAGTTGGAGAAACAAAACGCATGGCAGAAGGAACGGGTTTAGGTTTAGCGATTAGTGCCAAGATTGTAGAAATGATGAGTTCTCAAATTAGAGTAACTAGCCAATTAGGAATTGGTAGTCAATTTTGGTTTGATTTAGACTTACCTTGCGCTAGTGAATTTACCTTAAAACCTAGTAGTGAATTAAAAGGAACAATAGTTGGTTTTACTGGGGATAAACGGAAATTATTAGTAGTAGACGATCGCTGGGAAAATCGCTCGGTGATTGTAAATTTATTAACACCCGTAGGTTTTGCAGTAGTGGAAGCCGAGAATGGTGCTGAAGGATTAGAAAAAGTGAATGAGTTTAAACCTGATGCCATTATCACAGATTTAGTTATGCCAACAATGAATGGATTTGAGTTTCTGCGTCGCTTGCGTGATTCTAACCAATTTAAAGAAATAATTGTCATAGTTTCTTCAGCAAGTGTATTTGAATCTGACCAATATAAAAGTTTAGATGCCGGGGCAAATGCCTTTTTACCTAAACCTGTGCAAGTGTCAGAATTGTTTGATTTATTGGAGAAACAATTAGGTGTATCTTGGGTTTATGCAGAGCCAAATAAGGCAGAATCTACTACTAAATTGAGTCCGCAAATATCGGGTAATGAATCTTTAGTAATTCCACCATTAGAAACCCTAGAGATTTTGCAAGATTTAGCGAAAAAGGGGAATCTAAAAGGAATTATCAAACAATCCGAAGAGTTGAAAAAGTTAGATGAGCAATGGATACCTTTTGCAGATAAAGTGTGTGCAATGGCGAAAGGATTTCAAGAAAAGCAACTGCGAGAATTTCTAACTCAGTATCAAGCTGAATCAAGGTCTTAAAGTTTCTATTTAAGTTGTTTGGTGGTAACTTTATATGTCACATTTTATTCGACCTAATTTAACTCAGTCCCCAGGAATTTCTTTGCGCCTGCTACTAATTGTTCCCTTCCTCACCCAAATCATTGCGGCTGTGGGTCTGGTAGGATATTTGTCTTGGTATAACGGTCAGCAAGCTGTGAATAATGTCGCTCGACAATTGCGATCGGAAGTAACAAATCGGATTCAAGATCGACTGCAATTCTATTTAACCAAACCGCAAGAGATCAATCAAATTACTGCTAGTTTAATGACTGCCAATCAAATCGATCCCCAAAATATGATTGCTACCCGGCGATTGCTCTGGGAAACTATTCGTAAACTGCCGGATCTTTCCTATTATAGCTTTGGTTATGCCCAAGGGCAGTATGTAGGGGCAGAACAAGTCTCTGGAAAACTTCCTAATTTGTCGATCGTCCAACCAGGAACTACAGATTTTTTAACCTATCAGGCTAACGATCGAGGAGAAGCAATTCGCTTAATTTCTGGTGGATTAAAATTTATCACAACTGAAAGACCTTGGTATAAGAAGGCGGTTGAAACTGGTAAAGCTACTTGGAGTCCGATATATTTGTGGGCGGCACCTAGACCAGATATTGCGATCGCGGCAGTTCAGCCAGTTTATAATCCCCAGGGATCTGTATTGGGAGTGTTGACAATTGACCTGAGTTTGTTGGATATTAGCAATTTTCTGAAAACCTTAAAAATTGGCAAAAACGGTAAGACTTTTATTATTGAACGTTCTGGAAATATTGTGGGTTCATCAACAGATGAATTACCGATTAAGATAGTATCTAAGTCATCGGAACGTTTGAGTACCAGAGAAAGCCAAATCCCGGAAATTAAAGATACTACTACTTACATTCAGCAACGTTTTGGTAATCTCGCGGCAATTCAAAAAACGGAACAATTGGAGTCTCAGATAGATGGAGAAAACCAATTTATTCAAGTAACACCGTTCCGCGATCGCTATGGTTTAGATTGGCTGATTGTGGTAGTTGTTCCAGAAGCTGATTTTATGGAACAAATTAATGCCAACACTCGCAACACAATTCTTTTATCTCTAGTGGCTTTGATAATAGCAATTATTCTCGGTATTTTTACTTCTCGATGGATTAGTCGTCCCATTTCTTCTCTTAATCGAGTATCTCGCTCAATTACTGCCGGTGATTTTAGCGAGAAGGCTCCCAATAGTAAAGTACAAGAACTGCATAGTTTAGCTACTTCTTTTAATCAAATGAGTAGGCAATTGCAACAATCTTATGCTCAACTCACAGAATATTCTCACTCATTAGAACAAAAAGTGGCAGAGCGTACCGAAGCACTAAGAATTAGTGAAGAGCGTTTCCAATTAACTATGCAGAGTGTAAATGATGGTATTTGGGATTGGTATTTAGATACTAATAGTGTCTATTTTTCATCGCAGTGGAAACTGATGTTAGGCTATG
>MBRE01000030.1 GCA_001698425.1 Oscillatoriales cyanobacterium USR001
CTTCTGACTCGCTGGTGCGAGGAAGGTGAATTTTTGCCGGTTGTTCGGGTGGGGGACACTCATTAATTAACTTCTGAACCATATTACCTCTCAAATTAAATTGGGTTTAATGTGTGCTGCACTTGATAGAAAGCCTCAATTACAGAGGCTTTCTCCTCATAGATGTTTATTTGCTTAAAACCTCCATCAGCAATGATTTGCCTAAATCATCATCAACAAGAAAATCAAATGAGTAAGCCAAAGGGAATAGAGAAAAATCCATCAGTAGTTCTTTAACTTCAGCCTTAATTTTGGTGGGGTTTTCCTTCTTCAGCAAGACTTTGGCTAGAAATTTAGCAACTTCTCGCATCTCTTCTTCTTTCATGCCGCGTCGCGTTATGGCTTGGGTTCCTAAGCGAAGCCCAAAGGCATTATGACCAGGGATCATAATATTATTACCACGAATTCCAGCAGATGGGAGAAGTTCAGAAACCGCTTTTAAAGCCTCCTGACGAGAATCAAGAATAAGGTGAACTTGATGAGTTTTCGTGTAGCAAAAATGTTCGCCGGAGACATTAAAACCTTGCTCTCTCAACTCCTTTGCAAAAGCCTTGGCATTCTTAACTGTTTGCTCAGCATAGTCCTTACCAAAGACCTTCATTTCCATGAGGGAAATCAACAGTGGTAACGTTAATTCGTGATGTGAATTACTTTGCAAGAAAGGGCAAACCCAGTCTGAAACAGGTTTAAAAAGGGGATGATTTTTATCAGCAAAGGCAATAATCGCCTTATTTACACTGGGAAAGGTTTTGTGAGTATTACCGATTAAAACATCGGCACCTTCCAAGAGCGGCTGAGGCAGTGATCCTCCGACAATTAACCCCATATCATGGCTACAATCATAAGCCAGAAGTACATCGGGTTGGAGCAGTTTTTTTATTTCTGCTAACGGTTGATACCGAAGCTTATGGGATTGATCTAACAAAAGCAACTTAATATTTTGATGCTTTTTTAGAATGGTATTCAATTCCTCAATTTTGATTAATCCTGTTGTTGGATCAACGGGAAAATGATGCTCTTCTAGCCCCGCCTTTATTGATAAGGCCTCATTCCCGAAATGACCTCCATCTTGTGCGGAAAAATGCAACCATCCATCGCCTCGATTGCAAGTGGCTAGTAGAACAGCTTGCTCCGCTCCAGAACCACCATTCGGTCTTTCATCAAAGGTCTGAGAGTGAAACATAGCTTTCCCGGTTTCACGAAGTAGGGCAGTGATTTCCTTCCTGCTATCAGAATCGGGAAAAAACCATTCCTCTCCAGCAGATTCAACGTTATATGGGGGTATGAAGCTGTAAAATGAAGAATTGTGAGATGAACTTAGCATCCGCACTAAAAAACTCTGATAATTTTCACTGGCCGTGAGGCTCAGCATATCTTTGCGATACAAATTATCAGAGGCTAAATGCTGTGTGACTGCGCCAAAGAATTTGGCAATTTTAGGCTCTAAAGAACTCGATTTGACTGGCGTAGTTCGGTTGTAAACAGAACCTTTGTTATTAGTCTTAGTGGAAATTTTCATGGCTTTCTCCTGATGTATGAATTTTGATCTGCTTAGCCCCACTCTTTTTGAGTGGGACTAAAAAATTGGCAATTTACGTAAAAATTGCGTGACAATCAAACTTCTATCGTTCTAAAAAAGAGAGTCTTGAGATTAGCTCTACAATTTGGGGTAACGTTGAGAGTGCTTGTCCAGGATATCTGGCATTTAATTTTTGATTGATCGAACTGATAAACAATTTCCAAAGTTCACTCAGTTTCTTGGCCTCTTCAGTGCTGATTTGGCTGAGATCCTCTTGTTGCTCGATGCAAAAGCATTCGGCGATTCTGATCAGACAGTCAGAGGAAGTTTTTCCCAAACTTATATCCCTGAGAAGGTTTGGAAGATTATTGGACATCCAATTGTTCATGTCCTCAGAACAAGAGGCTAAGGCTTGGGAGGGAAAGAATCCCCCCATCGTAGTTATTGAAGGATTTGAATTTGGAACGCCAAAAGCGTTACAGACAGCAATGGGATTGCTATTCAAGCATTTGTTCTTTATCATGGAAAGTAAGAATTTAATGGACTAAACCTCGGCCTAACGGCTGGGGTTGTTTTTTAGGACCCCAGCTGTTGAATTTATAATAGCGTTCATCATCTCATAGGTCGAATCATCAAAAGATAGGCTACAAAATCGGACACTCATCTTGATAAATGTGGCCTCTTTACGGACAAGCCTGAAAAATTTTGCACTCCCGCTTGACAAACCGTGAAATTCATGCAGTTTTGTCTCAGTAGCTAATTTACTGGGCTATGTAGAATCAATACTTCGGACAGTTTTTGATTGTCAAGGACAGAATAAAGGTTTGAGGCAAGTTACGGCCAAGGAAAAACCAACCATTCCAGCCATTTTTCCCCAAAATTTCCGAACTATTATAGAATAGCGTTACCCACCAGGGGTGTGTTGCTGAGCAAGTGATCACTATAATCACAAATTTGATAGAGTTATAGATGAGGAATCTGTTATGCAGATTGTGATGCTACCGTTAATGCTCACTCCCCTACCACTTAAGCTTTATTTTGTAAATCTTCTCTAACCAAGTCACTACTTATGACAAACGACAATTCAGACGATCAAAACAAAAAGAGTCAACATGAAAATGAAGAAAAAGATAAAGAAAAAAAGAGGTGGAAAATTTTTTGGGATAAATTAAATGAGAGTGGATTGTTATCTGGTAAAACAAGAAATATAGAGGTTTGTTTGGGAATAACAAAGGGAAAATTTAAGGAAATTTTAAGTGGAAAAAGAGAGTTTTTCCCTACTAGATATCAGATTATTAACCTTTACACTAATATCATTCATAGTAACCGGACTCCATCTCAACTATCGGAAGAAAAAAAAGCAAAACTTAAAGAATTAAATATCGAAGATTTAGATAGCTTCCTAAGATTTGCGGGTTTTATGCCGGAGAAAAAAGAGAAAAATGAGCCAAGGACAAGTGAGGAAGATCAATCAAAAAATTATAATGATCGAGTCCATAGAATTGCTTGTCGCCTAAGCAGCAAGTGGATTAGTGATGAAAATTTTTGGCAAATTGAGGAAGCAATTATTAACGAGATTCAAAAAAATCACTTGAAAACTAAAGAAAATGATTTTAGTATTCTAGGAGCCGAAACTTGGCTAAAAGAAAATTTTGATGAGTCTCACACTCAAATTCAAGAAAAATTTAAGTCTTCTCTTGAGAGATACGCTTCTCTAGGCAAGTCAAAATTTAATGAAATTGAACTATTCGAGCTTGCTCAAAGTATTTTAGAGAATTTGTGGTTTAAACAAAAACAAGAAAAAACTGGACTACTTCCTAGTATAAGGATAGTTAATGTTGATTTTCAAAGCTTAACGAAATCTCTTGAATTTTTAAGGGAAAAAAATTCTGTTGTTTTCCAACAGATACAAAATTCTGGTCGTCAAGTTGAATCAAAAATTATAAAATCTGGCAATCAAGAAAACTCAAAAAATATAACAGAATCATCAGATCCTAATTCAGAAGAATCGACAAAAATTTCAACTTCAATTTCTTTAACAGAAGCAACAATAACTTGCCGTTTAGAAACATCGGAAACAGAAGTAAAATGGCGCTATAGCTCTACTGCTTCTCATATAGAAACTATGTTAGAAGCTTTACATCATGGATTAGGCTATCCTTCTTTGAAGTTAAGTGGTTTATCTGTACGCTCATTAGGAAAAAAAGCTAATAGTTTAGCACGAGTTTCAGTTTCTTTGACCGATGAAAAATCAGAAAAAATTTATTATGGATTATGGGTTGATCAGAATACCATCACAGCAATACTTCAAGCTGTAGTAGTTGCTGTAAAACATTGGTTATCTGACACTATGCAAAACAGTTCATCAAAATATCAAGAAATTTGTACTCTCCTCGCTCAAATATTTGAAGACTTAAATGAGGGACGAAAAGCTCTTAATGATTACAATTTTGATTCAGAATACTTTAAAAAAGTCATAAAAAAAATTGAAGAAGTTACATTACAATTAAACCGAGAGAACTTATACGATTACCTTAATAATTGTTATAAAGATAGATTAGAATACCACAAACACATGGCCGAATTAATGCTCTCGCGTTCTGCTCATATTAAAGGAGATATGACTGAAGCGCGTAACAATTTAGACTTTGTAAAAGCTCACAAAAGAATAGATAATCAGTATGATCCTATTTCTATCCTCTATGCTTCAGAAGAGATAATTTATAAATTTTTCTCAGAAGACAAAGACTTCTTGAAAGATTATCAATTGCGTAATAATGATAAATCTTTCAAATTCTACCAAACAAAAATCGAAGAGTATATAAGCAGTGAAAAATCCACCTCTAAAGAAAACTTCTTTTTTGATTTTGATTTATATCTTTGTATCTCAGAGATTTATGGAAATTTTGGACGATTAGAACTTTACTTTTGGAAAACAAGTGAAGACAGAAAATATTTAGAAGAAGAAGCTATTAATAATTTTCTAGTAGCTGCTTACTTCTCTTTAAAAATAGGTAATATGCAGCGGGTTGCTCACTGGCTAACTCATGTCAGTCGTGCATATTCCAGATTAGGTGCGGATAAAGCGGAAGATGCTAAAAATTATGTTAACGTAGCAGGAGAGATTGTAGAGCAATTAATTTCACCTAAGTACAACGTAACAGAGCGTACATGGAGACAAGCAGAATATTATCTAGCATTGGGAGAATATTATCTTCATTGTAATGATAAGCAGATAAAAGCAAAAGATTCAAATATAGAATTGTCAATAGAAAATTTTTGCCTTGCCCTAAAAGGTGCAATGATTCTGTCATTTTGTCGATTAATAGCTGATAGTCTTTATGGTATATATAGAAGTATAAAACTAATTGATAAGATGGTCAATAAACAAAAAAATGAAGAAAAAAAATCTAAAATGGAAAAAATGTTTAATACAATTATCAAAAGACATTTAAACAAAGAATATTTAGCTGAAATTACAGATTTGTTAGGAAAAACAAATAACGGTCATAAAGATATTCTTGAAAACAACAAAAATCTATTATCTGAAATAGTCTTTTACATTCATAGCGACTCCCAACAAATTAATTGGCTAAAGATTTCAAGTGAATTTAAAGAAGGAGCTAAATATGTATGGCGTACATTAGCAAATCAGCGAAAAGAGCAGGATTCTCTTGAGGTAAAGCATCCTATCGAGGTAGAGATAGACGAAGATAGTTTTCTTGCTAAGTTACCTTCATCGACGGAACAAACGGGACAAAGCCAAGATATGCAAAAATAGTAATGATCGACGAAAGACAAAATTCCCTGTAGTTGCCTCCAGATTTGGGTGTACTCCGTAACTCCTCACCATTTTTTAACGACAGCGTGGTTATTGTCCCAAGAAAGCTTCTTAAAATCTTTTTTGCTATAACTAGATCTAAATTCGTTAAACCTTACGTAACGCCGCCCTCAGAGCGGTGATGGTAGGGCCCAGAGGGCGGCGTTACAGATAGCGATCGCATACCCCACAACCAGAATTGCACCAATCTTGTACAATGCAGCGAAAGCACAAACATTTTTGACCGAAATAGCCCGGTGGAGTAAGATCATGGGAGATTTACAGCAAGTACCAGTAGGAATAGTTGGGGCATCAGGCTACGGCGGCGTGCAACTTGTACGACTGTTAGCGGATCACCCAAAAGCCAAAGTAGTTTATGTAGGTGGTGATAGTAGTGCCGGCAAACCTTTTTCCAGTTTGTATCCACACCTAGCCAACTCCATTGACTTGACGATCGAAGCGATCGATTTGGATAATATTGCCTCTAAATGTGAAGTAGTATTTCTATCGCTACCTAACGGTTTAGCCTACCAAATGGCCCCCAAATTACTAGAAAAGGGGTGCAAAGTTTTAGATTTATCGGCAGACTACAGATTTGCGAATTTAGATACTTATAAAGCTTGGTACGGAGGCGATCGCACCGATGCCGCCATTGCTGCTACTGCCGTTTATGGCTTACCAGAATTGTATCGCGATCGCATCAAAAATGCTCAACTTGTAGGGTGCGCCGGCTGTTACGTCACCGCCAGTCTTTTAGCCCTCGCCCCCCTACTCAAACAGGGAATTATTGTTCCTGAAACCGCAATTATTGACGCAAAATCAGGCACATCCGGCGGCGGGCGCAAAGCCGAAATTAACCTATTGTTAGCAGAAGCTGACAACTCCCTCGCCGCCTACGCCGTCGCCCGCCATCGCCACACCCCAGAAATTGAACAAATTTGTAGCGACTTAGCAGGGCATGACATCAAAGTACAATTTACTCCTCACCTCATACCAATGGTGCGAGGCATCTTAGCCACAGTTTATGCCACCCTTCGCGATCCTGGATTAGTCCGAGAAGATTTACTGACAATTTTTAACGCTTTCTATCGCAATTGTCCTTGGGTAAAAATCCTACCTAGCGGCGTTTATCCTCAAACAAAATGGGCCTGTGGTACCAATCTTTGTTACATCGGCGTAGAAGTAGATCCCCGTACCGATCGCGTAATTGTTATGTCAGCAATTGATAACTTAATTAAGGGTCAAGCCGGTCAAGGAGTTCAGTGCATGAACCTAATGATGGGATGGGAAGAAACGTTAGGATTACCGCAATTAGGGTTTTATCCTTAGTTGTAGGGGAACATCCCAATTTTGTAGGGGCGAATGGCATTCGCCCACCATATATAGCGCTATATAGCGCTTAAATTCTTTGGATATAAATCTATGTTTTTAATAAAGGGATAAACTTAGAATAAATCCGGGCAATATATTTTCCCCCGATAATTCTGTAGGTAAGTTTCTGATTTCTATCTGTTGTCCAGGGCGATAAATTTCAACTTGTTGCTGTTGCGGATTAATTAACCATCCTAATTGTACTCCCGCATCCATATATTCCTGCATTTTTTGGCGTAGGGTTTCTAAGTTATCAGTTGCTGACCTTAATTCCATCACAAAGTCCGGTGCGATCGGTGGAAATTTGCGTCTTTGTTCCGGCGTGAGTGCTTGCCAACGATCGCGACGAATCCAAGCGACATCTGGAGAGCGATCGCCCCCATTTGGTAACTTAAATACAGTCGAAGAACTAAAAGTAAAACCCAGATTAGTTTGTCGATTCCAGAATACTAAATCGGCAATCAGATCGGATTCTCGATTGCCACTATCGCCGCCTACTGGTGGCATAATAATTAACTCTCCTTTTGTATTGCGTTCAAACTTAAACTCGCAGTTATTTTGACAGATATCGTAGAATTGTTCATCTGTCAGATGAAGGTTATTTAAGTTTAATGTCAATGTATCTATCACCATATAAATTCTTTGGATATAAATCTATGTTTTTAATAAAGGGATAAACTTAGAATAAATCCGGGCAATATATTTTCCCCCGATAATTCTGTAGGTAAGTTTCTGATTTCTATCTGTTGTCCAGGGCGATAAATTTCAACTTGTTGCTGTTGCGGATTAATTAACCATCCTAATTGTACTCCCGCATCCATATATTCCTGCATTTTTTGGCGTAGGGTTTCTAAGTTATCAGTTGCTGACCTTAATTCCATCACAAAGTCCGGTGCGATCGGTGGAAATTTGCGTCTTTGTTCCGGTGTGAGTGCTTGCCAACGATCGCGACGAATCCAAGCAACATCTGGAGAGCGATCGCCCCCATTTGGTAACTTAAATACAGTCGAAGAACTAAAAGTAAAACCCAGGTTAGTTTGTCGATTCCAAATTCCTAAATCAATCATTAATTCAGATTCTCGATTGCCACTATCGCCGCCTACTGGTGGCATAATAATTAACTCTCCTTTTGTATTGCGTTCAAACTTAAACTCGCAGTTATTTTGACAGATATCGTAGAATTGTTCATCTGTTAAATGAATGGTGTCTAAATTTAGTTTGACAGGATTCATATAAATTTGCTTGACAAGATAATTATGATATGGTATATGGCAAAAAACTTAACTATCTCCCCAATATACCATCTATTAACTTTATGCTTTGAGGTATATACACAGGCTCTCAGAAATGTTAATATTTTTAACATAACATTGAGCGTTGTTAAGACCAACCCAGAACCTAATCTGGGATTAGGGTAACAACAGGTGATTAATAGTAGCCATTAGCTACGATCGAAACCAGGTGCGTTAAACACAGGGAAAGCGCAAGTCCCCGCCCGCTTTCCTTGCCAGCTAAGACTGGTTGCTTGCTCAAAGCTTCTCTTCGGCTGAAGTACCCAGCGGGAAATTCTTATGAAACCTCCTAAGTCCTCAGACACAGATTCAGTACGCGCTTATTTACGAGAAATTGGCCGCGTTCCTTTGCTAACCCATGAGCAAGAAATTCTCTATGGGAAGCAGGTGCAACGATTGGCACTTTTGCATGAGGAGAAAAAAATTCTAGCTTCGCAGTTAGATCGCGACCCCAATAAAGCTGAGTGGGCCGAGGCTGTTGGGTTGTCTGAGGCTGAATTGGATCGGGCGATCGATTCCGGGGAAAGGGCGAAGCGGATGATGGTAGAAGCGAATTTGCGCTTGGTGGTGTCTGTCGCCAAAAAGTATATTAAGCGGAATGTGGATCTTTTGGATCTGATTCAGGAAGGAACGATCGGGATGCAGCGAGGGGTAGAAAAGTTTGACCCAACGAAGGGCTACCGATTTTCAACTTATGCTTATTGGTGGATTCGTCAGGCCATCACTCGCGCGATCGCCGAAAAAGGTCGTACTATCCGTCTCCCCATACACATTACGGAGAAGTTAAACAAAATTAAAAAAGCTCAACGCTATCTAGCTCAAAAACTAGGAAGGGCGGCTACTGCTGCGGAATTAGCCGCAGAGTTGGAGTTGACTCCTAAGCAAATTCGGGAATATTTGGAAAGAGCTCGCCAACCTTTGTCTCTGGATTTGCGAGTAGGAGATAATCAAGATACGGAGTTGGGGGATTTGCTGGAAGATACGGGTTCATCTCCAGAAGATTTTACACTTCAAGCTGCTCTGCGGGCAGATTTAGAAAAGCTGATGGCGGATCTAACTGAGCAGCAACGGGATGTTTTAGCCTTGCGGTTTGGTTTGGAAGATGGACAAACTTTAACGCTGTCAAAAATAGGCGATCGTCTAAATATTAGTCGCGAAAGGGTGCGACAGATCGAGCGTGAAGCTCTCTCTAAACTACGGAAGCGCAAACAAGACATGAACGATTATCTGGCAAGCTAGGGCGATTTTCTGTGAGATATTGGAGAGTGGCGAGTGCGATCGCCACTCTCCACATCCCATCTCCAATTCGTAACACCCGCCGCCCTTGGTTCGGTTGTGCCCACTTCATTACTACGGCCATCCTGCTAAATTAGTAGATAGCTAGTAGAAAAAAGCTCGGTAATATCTGATTGAAGTTATATCAAATCAATCAGACCAAATTTAACCATAAACTGTCCCTGAAACGGAGGTACAAGGTGAGTAATACGTCTAATCGAACACCCGACTTATTTGACGAAAACGGCGAAGGAGCTAATTTACTCTGGCAATACGTACAGTCTATGACTCCAGATACTGTCTCCCAGTTATCTAAACCTAATTCTAATGAGGTTTTTCAGGTCATGGAGCGTAACATTGTCGGGCTTTTGGGTAATCTCCCCTCGGAACATTTTGGTGTAACTGTCACTACTAACCGAGAGCATTTGGGTAGGTTACTAGCTTCAGCGATGATTAGCGGTTATTTTCTCAGAAACGCTGAACAACGTATGGCTTTTGAAAAGTCTTTGCAATCTAACGAGAGACATGGCTCCGATCGAGGTTAACAGTTAACGGTTAGCAGTTAATCGTTAACTGTTAACCGTTAACTGTTGATTATTTACTGTTTATTATATATGAATGAAAACTTAACTGCTTTACCTCATAAGTTTATTGGTGTAGCTGTAATCTGGAATCAAGAGCAAAAAATTTTAATTGATAAACGTCGTCAAGGTGGACTGCTAGGTGGGTTGTGGGAATTTCCAGGGGGTAAATTAGAACCTGGGGAAACTATAGAAGATTGTATTAAAAGAGAAATTTTTGAAGAATTGGGTATTGGGATTAAAGTTGGCGATCGCTTAATTACTATTGAGCATACCTATTCTGATTTTCATGTTACTCTCAACGTTTATCATTGTCAACATATTAGCGGCATACCTCAACCGATCGAATGCGATGAAATTCGGTGGGTAACGCTTGATGAAATAGACCAGTTTCCATTTCCTCAAGCTAATGAACAGATTATTGCCGCACTTCGTCGAAATTAAATTTGGTAATTGGTGATTGGCGCAGAAGCAGAAATAGCGAAGAAGCATTCGGGCGACAATTTATCACTCAAAACTATAGAAATTCTGTCCGAATGCTTCGCCTAGATCCCCTTAACTAAACCCTATCGATCGGCATCAAAAGAAGTATAACATGATTAAGTTAAATCTTGCGATCGCCATACTTTCCCAATCAATAGTTAAGCAAAATACTTATTGAGACTTAATTATTAACCTCCAAAGTTGGGTAAACAGCAAACTTCATGGGTTTATGCTCTTGATTTTGAAACCTAACTGTCAACGGGTAACTATTATTAACTTGCACCTCAAATAATTTTACACTCAAATAGCCAGAATTTGAACGCTGAGTTATTGCCGTTGCTTCTCCGGCTCTTAGTTCAATACTTCCAGCAGTGGGTAATTCACACTCAACTCGTATAGCAGAACGGTTTCTCTCCACAGATTCATAAGCCGCCTTCAAATTTAATAACCCCGCAGCAGTCAACCATTGTCGTTCAATTGGTTGTTGATTTAGGGGACAATTCAAAGTCAGGGAACCCATAATTTCCCGCGCCGCTAATAGCGATAAAACCATCTGTTGTTCGAGTGTAGCTTCTTCGTAGCGGGATATTTCCGCAACATCAGTACCGCGCAATTCACCCAGAAAAATTAACAGTGTTAAATCATTAAGCGTTTTATTTTGTTGGGGAAATAGAGCATTTTCTACAGCCTGCACCATTTTTGCTCCTTCTCTTAATCCAGATTGGGCAATATCCTGACAAGACTCTAGCAATTGAGCAAAAACTTTTTCTGTCAACGGAATTGGCAATCTACCCCATCTGATATTTGGCAAATGGGCTGTCCATAAATCTAAAGAAGGAACTAATTCATCAGCAGCAACGTCTGGATAATCATAAGCGTAGTCTTCAACCTGTGTTTCCCAAGGAAACAGCGGCGGATTGCATAGAATTTCGGGCTTCAGCCGCTCTTTTAATAATGTCTGAAAACGATCTTGCACGGTCGGTATTTCTCCCAATCTAAGTGATTGACTTTCTGAATATTGAAAGTCAATATCTTCATCATCAAGTGGATCTGGTTCGTCCCACTCTAAATATTCCACCCTGCTAATGTCTTCTAAATCAGTCAGAGGGTTGAGATTTTCCTCTTCCCTGGAGGAATCGCTTGCGTTTGGTTTGGATAGTAGCCAGTTAAGAAACTGGCCCTCGAAAGCGTCCTCATTTCTATTCGATCTGTTATTCATCACTAGATGCCCCTTCTCCGGAATCTGAACGATTGCGTATCTCCCAGGCAAGTTCTAGTAATTTAAACCAGCGTTTCTGTACCTGGGCTACCGTGCTACCAAGGGTTTGCGCGATCGCAGAATCAGACATACCCTGTTGTTTTAACTTTAGCAAACTCTCCTGCTCTGAGCCAATTTGTGATAGAAAACTATCCCACTCTTGGGGTGTCAAGCCCAAATTTTTCTCTAAATCAGCTTCTAACCACTGATGAACTAATTCCCATCGATGGGAGAGGGCAAATTTAAGTAAATGGTATTTGAATCGTTGCTGTAAATAGTCTCTCTGCCGGGGATTTAGACCTAAAATTGCTTCAATTTCGTGAGTAGGCAAATCTTGCAAACGCAAGGTAAAATAATCGGCGCAATCTTTTTGGTTGTGTTCTTCTAAATAAGTGATTAATTCCTGAATTACAGCTTGCCGCAAAGATTCTGACTCGTTATCCTGAGAGTTTCCCCCTACCATTACCTCCCGTACCTGCGAGATGGTTCCATCATTCCAGGTAGTGTCAGATTCGGAAGAACCACCTTCGGCGGCTAGATCCATGTCTACGGAAGTTTCTTGGGGTTGTTGTTGGGAGAATGTTTGCGATCGCAAGATGATCAGTTGTTGGCTTCTTCCTCGCGATAGGGGAATCCGCCGTTTGGCAAATCGTTCTGCGAAAGCCATGTATTCTGCCAACTCTAGCCGAGTTCGAGGACTATAAGTTTGTGGTACTTTGGTTTCTCGCCGGAAGGCATTTAAGGCTTCCAGGTAAAATCCTTGCAAAAAGTCTCTGATTAGTTCCAGTCGCGCTTGATAGCTTGACTGTACTTGGGGTGGAGTGATGTAGCGGTAGACGATCGCACTCAGGGTACTGTGCAACTCTACCCGCCCCGGTCCCGACCCTAGCTGGTAATATTCGAGGCACTGCTGTAAACGGTGTTGGGCGAGAGTTGTGGCCCAATGCTCCACCTCGCCAGATGATTGAATCCGTTGACTTTCTGTGCAGATCCGACTAACTTCTTCGGTTAAACGCTGTGCTACTTCCCGGCAGTTCTGCTCAGATGCACGGGTGGACTTCTGGAGTTCGTCCAACAGCAGTTGAAATATTTTTTCCACGCTCTGGCAGATTTCCCGCATGATTGTTTATAGCTAACAATCACCCTAGCATAATCTTGAAGATACTCTGATGAATTTAGATCGACAAATTCAAACTCTAATTGATGAGGCAACTCCTGATGGGACTACGCCTGAAATTGTAGCCGCGATCGCCCCCGCCCTGAAATTGTTGGCCCAGCAGTTGCAGCATCTGGAATACTACATTCTGCAAAGTCTTGATGGCAGTTGGGCTGTGACTACTTTGAGTAACCGTTCTCAGCCTAATTTGGAGAAACGGGTAATTTATGCTTTCTCGGCGGCGAAAGATGCTAAGAATGCTTCGACTTCTCTCAATGCTCGAATTGTTACGGTATCTATGCCTGTGACTTACGTTTTATTTCAGATGTTGGCTTTAGAAACTATTGATAGCATTATTTTCTTTGAAAGTTCTGGTCGTTTGGATGCGGGTACTGAGGTTATGCGATCGCAAGTACAAAATTTAATTGGGTCATATTTACAAGAATATCAGTTAAGATCCAAAGCTAAATTTACCAATCTTCCCCCCGATATTGCTTGAAGGAAGAAGGAAGAAGGAAGAAGGAAGAAGGAAGAAGGAAGAGGGAAAAGGGAAGAAGGAAGAGGGAAGAGGGAAGAAGGAAGAAGGAAGAGGGAAGAAGGAAGAGGGAAGAAGGAAGAGGGAAGTTAATTTTGAGAATTTTCCTGAGATTGGGGAGAAGCGATCGCAGATTAAATTAGTAGATGCACCCTGATTAATGAGCCTTAGCCAATTTTGGTTAGGGCTTTTTTGTGGGCGATATCAACTTA
>MBRE01000031.1:0-513 GCA_001698425.1 Oscillatoriales cyanobacterium USR001
AATTTATTCAGCAAACCCTAATGTAAAGTTTGTAAATTTTTTGCCGTTTTTACGGTAAAACGGTCAAAAGGTTGTTACATTATGTAATAGATGTAGCAGAACTAGATAAACTCTCTCGGTATCCTGAACTTAACTGGCGATCGCAGGAAACGTTCATAACCCTGTTTAAGCTAGATTTCTGGTACAAATTCACCTATTTAATTTTAGGAGTCAGCCATGAATCAACCAATTGAACTCTCCTTGGAACAGCAATTTAGCCTGTGTTCTTTCCAAACTCAGGTTAATCAAATGAGCCGCGAGCAAGCTCAGGAATTTTTAGTTAAACTTTACGAACAGATGATGATGCGAGAAACTATGTACCGTCATTTTCTGAAGCATCAGTGGGGTTTAGAGCCCAATCCTGGACTTGAGTAGGCCTATTTACGGTAGGCGACCTTTGTCTCTTACTCCATTTCTCACGGAGAAACGAGTTGGGGGTGACGGGCCGTCAACTGAAGAAGGAAGAAGGAAGAA
>MBRE01000031.1:647-14851 GCA_001698425.1 Oscillatoriales cyanobacterium USR001
AGGAAGGAGGAAGGAGGAAGGATGTTCTAAATGTATTGGCAATTCTGATTAAGATAGTGTTTTCATGTAAATACGATCGCATCTTGGTGTTTCAACTCCCGTGCTCGGTTGATAACCATTACTTTCATACAATTTTACCGCTTCTTTCAACACACTAGCGGTTTCAATCCAAATTTCTGTAAAACCCCGATCGGCGATCGCTGCTTCCAATTTGTCTAACAAAAATTTTCCTAAACCTTGTCTCCTCACTTCTGGTAAAAGATACATTTTGCGGATTTCTACAGCCTTATCACCTCGTTTTGTTGGATAGTAACCAGCCGTACCCACCAAATGACCTTGTTTTTCAACTATCCAAAATTCTCCACCCGCATTGTGATAAAATAATTCTACCTCATAGACATCTCGATCGGCCCCATAAGGATCGCATTGCAAGCCGTATTCTGCCAAAATACCTTTAATTAGATGGAAAGCTGAAGCGCGATCGCCGTGTTCCCAACTCCGAATCAAAAAATCGCCATATTTAATTTCCACTTGTTTTTTCCTCTAACTATGAATCCTGGGTTCTGAGTATAAATTTGTCAGTAAATCACTCTCGATAGACGCTAATTCCTCAAGTCTTGCCGTGACAATTTCCCGGTCAAAATAAGTAGTTGCCAAAACCCAGTATATCCCATAATGACGAGCTTCGGAAGTCATCAAACTCTGATAAAACTTGGCTAAGTCTGGATCGGGACAGTTACTTGCTAACAATCCTAACCTTTCATGGCTTCTGGCTTCTATTAAACCAGAAACTAGCAAAGAATCCAATAGCCTATCTGGTTCCAATTTACGAATTTGGGCTGTCAAACCAGCCGGATATGGGGGGGCAGGTAATGGCCCCAAGGGAATACCCCAACTTTCTAACCACTGATTAACTAACTCAAAATGCTCTAATTCTTCGCGGGCAATTGCTGTCAACATCCGCACTAATTTAGTATGGGAAGGGTAGCGAAACATTAAGTTTAAGGCTACTCCTGCGGCTTTACGTTCGCAGTGGGAATGGTCTAGGAGAATTATATCTAAGTTTGCGATCGCTTGTTCTACCCACTGCGGAGAGGTTGGTTTTTTGAGAAATTTAATTGTTGGTTGTGTAAGTGTTAACATTATGGATAACTGGTAATTGGTAATTGGTAATTGGTAATTGGTAATTGGTAATTGGTAATTGCTTGAGATCAGGTGTAATATCAATTCCCTAAAGTTGTGCAACAGTATTAGGGGCGGGTTATTTAATATTTTGGCTTCTAGCCTGGATTTTGGTGAACCCGCCCCTACCCTAACCGAAAATTAACCTTCTTCCTTCTTCCTTCTTCCTTCTTCCTTCACTTAGCTAACAATTCTACAAACATTTTATACATATCCTGGGCAAATTTTTGGGGATTCCAAAGTGGTGATAAACTTTCCCTTCTCTTTGACTTAACTAACTGTTCTCTCACTCCATTTCTTAACTCAAGATTATTCCCCAATTTTATCCCCCATTCTATATATTCTTCCCAACTTGAACTAACACCAGTTTTGATTCCCAAAGCTTGCAAAAATGAATAACCCATTCTTGACAAAAATTGTTCTCCTACCCGCGTCACCACTGGCAAATTAAACCACAAAGCTTCTAATGTGTGAGTACCACCATTATAAGGATAAGAATCCAGCAAAACATCGGCTAATAAATAAATTTGTCTATGTTCTTCCTCTGTGGGAACTCGCGGCAAAAATTTGATGCGGTGTTTGCCAATTCCCTCGGCTTCGCAAGCTTGATAATAAGCTGATTGAAATACATTCGCATCGCCCAAAGCTTTGTGAATTAAAATGCTATTTGGCACTTGTTTTAAGATAGCAATTTGGGCTTTTACTAATTCGTGGTTGAATTTTCTACCAGGAGAAACACAGAGATAAACTACTTGCTCTAAACCGATTCTATGAGACTTTCTTAAGTCGATTTTATCGGCGACTAACCATTTAAAACCCCTAACTGCTACAAAAGAATCGGGCATTCTAATTAGCTGTTCTTTGTAATATTTTTCTCGTTCATCTGGGTGACAGTGCCAATCAGAAAGAAAGTAATTTTCTGGGGAAATATAGGGTGCGTCAAAGCCTAACCAAGAAATACAAACTGGGGCGGGTTGTTGATATAAAATTTCACAATGAATTGGGACGCTGAGAGAGTCTAAATCGACTAAAATATCTACTTCATCTTGTTGAATTTCTTTGATAATTTCGTGGGTGTTGGCCAGTCCATTTGGGAAGGTTTTGGGATAAGTTAATTTGGCTACGCTGTCAATAAAAATCTGTGTTCGATCGTCAGCATCAAGCTTTTCTGTGGCGTACAAATAAACATTAGGAGTGATTTTGCTCAATTCACGAATGATGTCGGCGCTACACCACCCGACAGAGTGACGGTTGAAATGGTTTGATAAAAAGCCGATTTTTAATGGTTTTTCTTGGGTAATTGGTTTAACTTTAATTTGAGAAATTTGGGTTTGATTTGGCTTGACGATCTGCTCGATATATTTTTCAGAAATTAAGCGATATAATTTAGAATTTTTGCCTATATCATCTCGCAGGTAAGGGGTGCTAAATAACAGATTGCCATAAAGGGATTTGATTTCAACATTGCTCAATCTTTGGGCATAGTATAAGAAGGATTCTAATTCTAAAAATCTATCTTTGGCAATTTGATTTAATCCCGATACTTGATAGGTGCTAATCAAATAAATTGCGGTCATTATCGGGTCAATTTCGCCGCACATTTGGCTATATTTCTGCACGGCTTGACGGGCGGCGGTTAAATCAATTGCATCTCGGAGAATACCACATAAATGTTGATGGGCAATGGCAAAATCTGGTTTAATTTCTAAGGCTTTTTCTAGGTAATTAATGGCTTCTTTGGGTTTGCTTTGATAGCGGAGAATTATCCCGATTTGGCAGTAGGCATCTACTAAGTCTGGTTTGAGTTCGATCGCGTGTTTCCAAGCGGCGATCGCATCATCTAGTTTACCTGCATTTGCTAATCGATCGCCTTGATTTAAGTAAGGTTCGATTCCGCCGATTTCGGGATTGATTTCTAACGCTTTTTGTTGATAAGATTGAGCGGATTCTGTTTTGCCTAATTGCTGTAATGCGGTGGCCATATTCCAGTAGACGGCGGCTAAATTGGGATTGAGCGCGATCGCTTTTTCGTAGTTAACAACTGCTTCAACAAAACGCCTCTGTTTATAAAGCATACTCCCCAAATTAGCATAAGCTTCGGCATATTCAGGATTAAAAGCTAGAGCTTCTGAGTAAAAGCGAATTGCCTCTTCAATTTGACCTTGAGCTTGCTGTACATTACCCATTGTCACATAAGCCGGAGCCCAATCTGGCTTGACTTCCAGGGCTCGACGACAAAACGCGATCGCTTCTGTTAATTTCCCTTGAGCATAATACATTTCGGCTGTTTGAGTCAGCGCTGTGGGGTTCTCTGCTTTAGTTTCCTGAGAAGGGTTAGTCGGATTAGAATTCATTGTGAGCCTAATTTGTGCTATCAATTTAAAGGGTATTTTGCACCTTAGCAGTTTTTGAGGCGATCGCGCACGCTTTGTAGGGGCGAAGCATTCCGGCACTAAATCTCTTGTTTTAACCAACAACTTATCTACCGGAATGCTTCGCCCCTACGGGTACATTTGCACGCATCGGGATGATTCCCTAACTTTAGCCTCGTTCTAACAAATTATATGATTAGCAAGCAATTAATTCACCAGAAACAGAAGCTTAATCTCAAACCTCATCTCCTACTGGGGATCTTTTGCCTGACTTTGGCATTACCTCTGCCTTTTGCTACTAAAAGTATAGCGCAACAGCAGAATGTTTCATTTCAACGCCGAGTATTTGATGCCGCCCTTTATTTTACTTTATATTTTGAAGGAGGTTTTAGCAATCATCCGGCGGATAAAGGAGGTAGAACTTACAAAGGTATTTTACAAACAGAGTATGATGCTTACCGCTATAGTCGGGGACTTCCACCTTTGGATGTCACGCAGATTTCCGATGTTGAGTTATTAGAAATATATCAGAGTTATTGGGATGGTAGCCGTGCAGCGAATATGCACCCAGCCTTGGCGATCGTGATGTTTGATACGGCGGTAAATTTTGGAATTTCTAATTCTGTAACTTTTCTTCAGCAGGCTTTGGGATTGCCTCAGAGTGGTGTTTTTGATGAGAAAACAGTGAAGGCTTTAGCGGCGGCTAATAATAAAAATACGGCTTTTCAGATCATTAACGAGCGGATTATTTATCGTTATAAACGGGTGCAGGAAGATGCCAGTCAAATGGTGTTTTTTCGTGGGTGGTTGAGTAGGGATTATAGTCTTTGGGGCTATGTGGAGAAAATTAAGAAGTAGATTTTTTCTCCGATGAGCAGGTGGAGAATTGAATTGGTCAGTTCGATCGCCACTCATGGTAAATTCAAAATATCCCAAACTTTCCCTCAAAAGCAGATAAATCACTGCGTTATGCCAGATTACTTCTCCGACGACTTAAAATGGACACCTGAAGCCAAAGCCAAGCTGAAAAATATTCCCTATTTTGTTCGCGGACAAGCTCGACAGCGGATTGAGCATTTAGCCCGCGAAGCAGAAACAGAACTTGTCACAGTTGAGCTAGTTGAGCAGGCTCGTCTTGAATTTGGCCAGTGAGAATCAATAAATTAAAATCCTCAAGGCAAACTCACAAAAATGTCCCGTAAAGCCTTAAACTAGATTTTGCCCTAGTGTTGTTCTGAGGTCTACTGAGGTCGTCCGTGCGGAAAATAGTTATTGCTGGCAATTGGAAAATGTACAAAACCCAGAGTGAAGCTCTGGATTTTCTCAAAGGGTTCACGTCTTGCTTGACGGAAACCCCAGAAGAGCGGGAAGTTATTTTATGCGTTCCCTTCACCGCTTTAACCCTGCTCTCGAAAAATATGCACGGGGGCCGCGTGCTATTAGGTGCTCAGAATGTTCATTGGGAAGAATCTGGTGCATATACGGGCGAAATTTCTGGTCCAATGCTAACAGAAATTGGAGTGCGTTATGCGATCGTTGGTCATAGCGAGCGCCGTCAATATTTTGGCGAAACTGATGAAACTGTGAATCTACGTTTGAGGGCGGCTCAACAGCATGGTTTAATTCCTATTTTGTGTGTGGGTGAAAGTCTGCGACAACGGGAAGAAGGGGAAGCAGAATCTCATATTGCTTTTCAGTTAGCAACGAATTTAATAGGTGTGGATCAGGAGAAGTTGGCGATCGCTTATGAGCCAATTTGGGCGATCGGTACCGGCCGCACTTGCGAATCTGGCGACGCTAATCGAATTATTGGTTTAATTCGGAGCAAGCTAAATAATTCTGATGTCCCAATTCTTTACGGCGGTTCAGTTAAACCTGATAACATTGATGAGATTATGGCCCAGCCAGAAATCGACGGTGTTTTAGTTGGTGGCGCAAGTTTAGAACCAGTAAGTTTTGCTCGAATTGTTAATTACAAATAAATCGTAATTGGTAATCTCATGTCTGGCTAATTTCATAGCTTGCACTAATTCAATACAAGACTCAATCGCGGGGTGGGGGCAGGTTTTTGAGTCTTTACGCTTCTGTTTAAGGCTGCTGGTGAACCTGCCCCTACAGGTTTTTGGTAATGGTACAAAATGTCAAGTTAAGGATTGGGTTCTCGGAATCTAGCCAACAGTTCCTCACGGGATAATTGCACCATTTGCACCAGTAAAGGAGTAAATTCTTCTGGCGGCAAAGCTAATAATGGCTCAATAATTGCTGATAATTCCTCATCTAATGAGCCAAACCTAAAGCGCAATAAATTTTCTACCACAAATTGTTTACCTTCCTGTTTACCCCGCTGTTCGCCCCGCTGTTCGCCCCGCTGTTCTGCGAGTCGTTCCACTTCTGCCAATCGTTCTTGAAAAAGAGGTCGCAATCGCATAACTAACTCCCTATCCTCTACTGCTAAACTTTGATTAAAGCCTAAGCTTTCTTGCAATTGATAAAACAATTCTAACGCATTGGTGCGAAGTGCGCTATCAACTGGTAATGCTTCTAATTCATCAATTGCCTGTTTTTGTACATTACCTCTACCTAAAATTCTCAGCCACAAGGTTTCTGGAGTTTTGGGTAGTTGATGAATGACGATTATCCCTGTTCTCAAATATTCTTGCATTAAGTATACACCATTCGGCCAATCGTTGCTGAGGGTAGCACCAAAACCTGATAATAATTTGACTGATGCTGTGGGGGTGATTATCCACAGTTTCGGCAATTCAGCATCGGATAGATTGCGTGAGTTACGATTAGTTTCTCTTTGCAATTCTCCTCTTACTTCTAGCAATTTTAATAGGCAATCACAAATTTCTGTAACTGTGACTGGATTGCGGAATGGTTCAAAAAGAGCGGTTGTCGTTGCGAGTTTGCCTAATAGTCCTAGTGTGCTTCTATCGCCTGTTTCTGTGGGATTTGGGACA
Organism: Oscillatoriales cyanobacterium USR001; assembly: GCA_001698425.1. GTDB lineage: Bacteria > Cyanobacteriota > Cyanobacteriia > Cyanobacteriales > Microcoleaceae > Kamptonema. Next base: position 7,165 of record MBRE01000031.1, read on the forward strand.
AAATAAACGTCAATTTGGCGGACTTCTCCAGCTACACGGCGAGGTGATTGTATTTCTCCTAGTGGTGAGAGTAATTCTTCTAGGTAGTCTTTCGCAAATTGGTCGTGGATAAACCGAGTCATTATGATAGGATGGGATAAAGCGCTGTTTTTATTTTAGCAAAAGTAAGTACGATCGCCTGCGATCGCCAGCACGTTAAAATCAGAATGCTGAGTATCACACTTTCCTGGCGGCGGCGATCGCTATTTGGCTCAATATTTTCTCAAAATCTATAATGCAAATAACCAATAACAACGAAAAATTAACAATTAGAGATCAATCTTTCGACTGGGGAAAACGCACCTATATCATGGGAGTGTTAAATGTCACCCCCGATAGTTTTAGCGACGGTGGCAAATTTAACACCCTAGAATCTGCCACAGCACAAGCTCAGAAAATGGTAGAAAATGGTGCTGATATTATCGACATTGGCGGCCAATCAACTCGACCCGGAGCACCAGAAATTCCCTTAGAAATGGAACTAAACCGTGTAATTCCATTAATAGAAACATTGCGAAGTAGTGAAAATATTTGTGCTAAAGTTCCAATTTCTATTGATACAACGCGGGCTGCTGTTGCCCAAGCCGCGATCGCGGCTGGTGCAGATATCATTAACGACATTTCCGGTGCTATTTTTGACCCACAAATGTTGCCAACTGCTGCGAAATTAGGAGTACCCATAGTCTTAATGCACATTCGGGGAACACCTCAAACCATGCAAAGTTTAACAGATTATCAAGACTTAATTGGCGAAATTTATCAATTTTTAGAAAGTAGAATTACCGCCGCAATTGCCGCTGGAATTGACAAATCTAAGATTATTATAGACCCTGGCATTGGTTTTGCCAAAACCTCCGACCAAAACTTAGAAATATTACGACAGTTACCCAAATTTACAACTTTAGGTTGTCCCCTATTAGTGGGGGCATCTCGCAAAAGTTTTATTGGTAATATTTTAAATCAACCTGACCCTCAACAAAGAGTTTGGGGAACAGCGGCAGCTTGTACAATTGCGATCGCCAATTTTGCCAACATTATCCGAGTCCACGATATCAAAGAAATGCGAGAAGTTTCCCAAGTTGCTGACGCTATTTGCCGATTTTAATTCATGTCTTAGTGTCAAGCGTGTCTTAGTGTTTCTCTCAAAAATTCAAGTATTTATTTTTGCCCAAATCCTAATCTAAAATCGTGACCAATGCTTGCCCTGTCAGGCCTAGACCAAGCAGCACCACGCACAAAGCACTAACAACCGGTAGCGCTCTGACTATCCTCATTTTTTCCGGGTTTTGCTTGAAAATATCCATTTTTTCAAACCTCTGCCGTGCGTAGACAAGCGTTAATCCGATCGCGGTGAGCACTCCTGCTAGTCCCAAACTAAATGCTAATACCAACATCAGTCCCAAACCAGCTTGACCCAAAGCCGTAGCACTCAACAGCATCACTAAGGCTGACGGACAGGGAAGCAAACCCCCGGAAATGCCCAGTGCAACTAAGCTTTGCCAAGTAACCGGGCCGTCGACTCCCGGTGGTAAATGGGAATGGTAATGTCCGTGACTGTGGGAATGACTCGCACTCACCGTGTTATATTTCCTTTCCCAAGTCCCTCGGCTCAACAAATCTATAGTTGGTTTTCTATTGCGAAGTATCTCTCCTAGCCGGCCGCTGGCCAAGTTCAAACCGATCGCTACTACTAATAAACCTGATATTAGACTCAGCCAGGGATACAGCCCTTCTGGGGAAATCCAATTAGAAGCAAAAACAGTAACTCCTCCCAGGGCAAATACGCCTAATGTATGAGTAATTGTGGTTGTTAGGGCTAATAATAAAGCGTGTTGAGGAGTAGCCCGCGAACCTACTAAATAAGCGCCGACGATGGTTTTTCCGTGCCCTGGTGATAAAGCGTGCATGGCTCCCCAGGCGATCGCGCCTGCGATTCGCCAATAGCCAACTCCAACCCCACAGTTGGAAAGTTCCGCCGGTGGAAAACTGCATATTTTTGGGAGTGAAAAGAAAATTTGTTACCTGGCCTTTGTACAAAATCGTAGCTTGACAACTGGCTGTGGATACTCCCGGCAAAAACAGATGATAGTCAATTCGTAACTGATTAATAGGTTGCGGCCAGGTGTAGTCTAAAAGTAAGGTGCTGTGGGTATTTGGCTGTAGGTTGAAACTCGACCCAACTTTTGTCAATTCTAAGGGTTTGATGGTGAGATTACCCTTTACGCCGGTGCGATCTGTGAGGAGAATGCGATCGCTCAAAAAATTCTGAATTTGAGTTTCATGGGTGCTAAATTCCGCAGTTTGCAAGGAACTATCTTGATTATCGTCGGCAAAAGCGATCAATCCCGTTGGCAAAGTTAGTGTCACTTGAGCCGATTGCTGATTAACTACAATTTCCGCTACTGCTAAATCAGCCCAATGGGAATAGCTAGGACTTGCTGTAGCTAACCAGAAAAATAGCGTTCCCAATAGCGAAAACAGTAGGCGATAAACAAAACGACTCTGCGATCGAGGGAATTTGAGAAAAGTCCGCAACCCGCTTGCTATAAAATTGGCTACCACTGTTTCCTCCACCAATATTTTTATCTTTAAAATATAGCAGTTCTAAGTGAGGTAAGGAATAGAAATTAAATAATTAGCTTGTTTGTAGTAAGCGCTTTAGCGCTAAAGCGCTTACTACAAACCAAATCATCAAGTTATTTAATTTTCATTCCTAAGCACCTACCAATTACCAATTATCCATTACCCATTACCCATTACCCATTACCTAAATTTATTTTTACACTTTCAATCAAGTTGACAAGAGGAACTTCTATTTGCTCGCCTGTTTTCAAATTCTTCAGACTGCATTTCTGAGATTCTGCCTCTTCAGAACCGATAATAACACATAAAGGAATACTTTGTTTGTCAGCTAGTTGTAATTGTTTTCCCAAAGCTCGTTTTTCAAACTCAGTCACAACATTAATGCCTGCCTTTCGTAATTTCTGGGATAGATCGAGATAGAAAGACAAGAGAGCATTGTCCATATTAACAATCATCACTTGTGCTGGAGTTGCTGGGAAAGGATTAAGAATGCCAGCTTTGAGAAGCCGACTAATCAAGCGTGTTAAGCCAATTGAAATACCAACTCCTGGCATTGTTTCACCCAAAAATGTGCCAACTAGATTTTCATATCTCCCTCCCGAACAAATACTACCTAAAGATTCATTATTTACCAATGTTGTTTCATATACGGTACTGGTGTAGTAATTCAAACCTCTGGCAATAGATAAGTCTATACAAAAATGGTTTTCGGATACTCCAAAGTTGCGAACTCCTAAAATTACGGTTTCTAATTCTTCTACTCCCTTGGTAAATTGTTCTGAATAATTCTGATTATTGACCATATTTTTGAGACTATTTAAAATTTCATCAACAGCGCCTTCAATCTTAGTGAAATCCATAATTTTTTCAATTTGTTCTCCTGAAAGTCCTTTCTTTTCTAATTCTATTTTTACTTGAGAAAAACCTATTTTTTCTGCGCGATCGATTATTTCTAAACAAGACTTGATCTGAGTTTCTGAAACTTTTATTGATTCAAAAAAACCCGTTAATACCTTTCGGTTATTAATCCGAATCAAAAATTTACCGATATTAATTTTTTCAAAGATTTCGGCAATAATTGCTGGCATTTGAGCGTCGTACATTAAACTAAGTTCGCGACGGGCTACTACATCAATGTCGCATTGACGAAATTGACGAAATCTGCCATCTTTGGCGCGCTCTCCTCGAAAAACTACATCCATTTGGTAGCGCGCAAAAGGAAATGTAAGCTCGTTAAGGTGGCGTGTAATATAGGCAGCTAAAGGCACTGTTTGATCGAATTTTAAGGCTCTAGCTTCTTCTGATGTTTCACCGGCTTGTTCTTTTTCTATCTGCCGATTTGGAGGCAGAATGGGGTGAATACCATAAATGATGTTATCGCCTTGATTTTCTTTGGCTTGCAAGACTTCTAAACGTTCAATAGCCGGAGTTTCGATTGGGGTAAATCCGTAGCTTTCAAAGACTTGGCGGATGGTATCTAGCAGATATAACTCTAAACGCTTTTCTCCGGGTAAAAATTCTGGGAAACCGCTGGGACAGGATGAATTAATTTTGTCTGATTTTTTCATGTTTTTTAATCTTTTTTTACGGCTGATTTTGATCTAATGATGACATCGATCGCCTGTTTTGTCAAGATGGAATTAATGTAATGCTAAACGCTCCATTGCCTCCATAAAATCTAATAAAATTCGTTGATGAGGACTACCAAGCGATCGAACCATCCCGGCTTTTTCTGAATAACAACTACCTAATCTAATTTCTTCAGGTGTTAATAACCCCAAATCCCAACCTTCTTTGAGTACCAAATCTTTGATATCTACCTTAAGTTCGGCATAAAAAACATGACGTATAACTTTCAAATCTTCATAGCAACAAAATTTCGTAACTATAGAAGGATGATAACTAATTTCCTCTTCTAACTCCCTTTTTATTGCAACCTCTGGAGTTTCCCCGACTTCAATGTGTCCGCCAAAAAATGCCCATTGTCCGGGGTAAGGGATGCCAGGAATATCATCTCGCAACTGTAACAAAAATTTACCGTCCTGATACAAAATCGCGATCGCCACTTCAATTTTTTTATTAGTCATTGTTATTTGTTATTTGTTATTTGTTAACTGTTAACTGTTATTTTTGGGTTGGGGTGCTTCTTTTATTTGTTCAATTTCTTCGATATAAATTTCTCCTAAATCTTGACTAGGTAATTGCTTAATTTTAATGCTCTTGTAACGGACTAATCCTTTAATCAATATTTCCTCTCCTGATTGTGGTACAATCTGTTTACTCACTACCCAAATTTTACCTGTACTGTCCCGAAGTTGATAGGCAGCAGTACCCAAAAAATTAGCACGATCTTCCACTTTCCCCTTAACATAAACCTGCGCTGATTGTTGCCGCTTTTCTTGGATTTCGGCAATAGTTGTGATATTAAAATTGAAACTAAGGGGAGATTTTGGGAGATTTTCACAACTGCAAAGCCCAGCCCAAAGTATTAACCATAAAGGGAAAATACGAAATGCTTTGACCCAGACTAGATTGATGGTAGTAGTCATTGCTTAAGATTCAGTAATAGTATACAGGATACAACAGATAAAAACCCAAGATAAAAATATTAAAAACTAAGGACAAATGAATCTACAATCTAAAATCAACAACCCGTAATCAATATAGTCTATGAGCAGTATTTTAGACGGTAAAACTCTAGCACAAAAGATCCAAGCAGAGTTAATTTCTCGCATCCATTCCCAACAAACTGCCAAAGGCCGCCCTCCAGGGTTAGCAGTCTTGATGGTGGGGGAAAACCCGGCGAGTGCTACTTATGTCCGTAATAAAGAACTCGCTTGTGCTAAGGTTGGTATTGCTTCCTTTGGGCGGCATTTTCCCAGCGATACAACTCAGTTTGAACTTGAACAAGCAATTCAAACTCTCAATCAAGATGAGCAAGTAGATGGGATTTTAGTGCAGTTGCCTTTACCAGCCCATTTAGATGCAATTTCCTTACTTTATCAAATTGCTCCCGATAAAGATGCTGATGGACTTCATGCGATGAATTTGGGGCGCTTGGTGCGGGGGGAGGCGGGTTTGCGAAGTTGTACGCCTGCGGGGGTGATGCGGCTGTTACAGGAATATGATATTAAGTTAAAAGGAAAACGTGCTGTAGTTTTGGGTCGCAGTATTCTTGTGGGTAAGCCGATGGCTTTGATGTTGTTAGAAGCTGATTGTACTGTAACTGTGGCTCATTCGCGATCGCAAAACCTGGAATCTATCACTCGCGAAGCAGATATTTTAATTGCTGCCGTTGGTCGCGCAGAACTGGTGACAGCTAGTATGATCAAACCAGGTGCTGTGGTGATAGATGTAGGCATGAACCGTGTCTTTAAAGAAGATGGTTCTAGCCGTTTAACGGGAGATGTTGATTTTAATTCTGTACAATCAGTGGCGGAATTTATCACTCCTGTACCTGGAGGTGTCGGCCCGATGACTGTGGCGATGCTTTTGCAGAATACTGTTTGGAGTTGGGAACAAAACCTGGGAAATAAACTATAAGCTAGTTTGCTAACTTTCAGATATGAACCCAAAGAAATTAAAAGTTAAAAATTAAAAATTTAATTCATTATTTTTAACTTTTAATTTTTAATTCCTACGGCGATCGCACCCAAAAACTGAATAATATGTCTATTAAAATATTGGCATAATGGCTATGTTCGAGTCTTTCAAGCAAATTCCCCGTCAATTAATCCTCGGTCTAACTTTTCCCCTAATCTTTCTTAATGGCTGGCTACTGTTACTTTTAGCTAAAGAGTTACAGCCTTTAGTTAGCATTTTGATTACAGCTACTCTCATTGCCTTTTTGTTGGACTATCCAATTCGATTCCTACAAGATAGGGGACTAAAACGTAGTTTAGCAGGAGCATTCGTACTACTACTTTTTCTACTATTATTAGCGACATTGCTACTATTCCTAGTTCCAGTAATTTGGCAGCAAGCCAATGAACTGATAATTCGATTACCAGAATGGTTAAAGTCAGGACAACAGCAACTGGAAGCTCTACAAACTTGGGCAACGGAGCAGCAATTTCCGTTGATTATCAGTACCTACTTAAATCAGTTAATCCAAAAATTAACTAGCTTATTGCGCTCTTTAACTGGTCAGCTAATTAGCTTACTTTTAAGCGCTATTAGCAGCATTGTCAATATTTTTCTGACTCTAGTCTTTTCAATCTTTTTAGTTTTGCGGGGAGACAGACTTTGGAATGGGATTTTAAGCTGGTTTCCTCCTCAATGGAGCAATCAAGTCCGGCAATCTTTGCCCCGAAATTTTGAGCGTTATATTGCTGGTCAAGTGACAATGGCATCAATATTAGCTCTGGCTCAAATCACAAACTTAACAATTTTGCATATCCCTCTAGCGCAATTATTTGGTTTTGCTATTGGTGCAGCGAGTTTAATTCCTTTTGGTGGCACAATTACGATTATTATTGTCAGTTTGTTATTAGCCCTAGAAAATTTTTGGTTAGGGGTAAAAGTGTTGATAGTGGCAGTAATTGTTAATCAAGTAATTGAGAATGTTTTAGCGCCTCGTATTGTTGGCGAATTGACGGGGTTAAATCCTGTATGGATGCTCATTTCTTTGGATATTGGAGTTAAGCTGGGAGGAGCTTTAGGGTTGGTGGTGGCTGTGCCGATCGCCAGTTTTATTAAGGTAAGTTTTGACGCAATTCGCTCTAGTAATAACCAAAAACCTATAGCTTTAGTGGGGGTAGAAACACTGTCTTCTCAGGAAGAAAAACCCCCATCTACGGAGTTATCCCCCAGTAAATTACCTGGTTAAGCTGTATTATTTTAGTAATTCTATGGTTAGTTATATAGCAGTCGCCAAGGCGCTTAGGACATGATTGATTGCTGGAACCCGCTTATTCTATTCCCTTCTTCCCTAGCCCCTAACCCCTAGCCCCTAGTCCCTAGCTATATTATCGCATAAATGGCGATCGCTTTCCTCTACTTCCGCATTCGTTCGTAAATAATCCTTGACCCAATTACAAGCATAATTAGGGTTTGCTGAATAAAT
>MBRE01000032.1 GCA_001698425.1 Oscillatoriales cyanobacterium USR001
CAGATATAAGCGATCGCAAAGCCGCCGAAATAGAACTACAAGTCGCCAAACAAGTAGCAGACAATGCTAATCAAGCTAAAAGCGAATTTCTGGCAAATATGAGTCACGAACTGCGAACGCCCCTCAATGGTATTTTAGGCTATGCTCAAATCTTAATTCGCCAGCAAAATCAGACAGAAATACAAGAGAAAGGTTTGGGTATCATCCAACAATGCGGCTCTCATTTACTCACTCTAATTAATGACATCTTAGACTTATCTAAAATCGAAGCTCAAAAAATGGAAATCTACCCTAATGAATTTCATTTTCTAGCATTTCTTCAAGGAGTTAGTGAAATTTGTCGGATTAAAGCCGAACAAAAAGGAATCACATTTATTAGCCAATTTGACCCCTCACTTCCCATCAGCGTACAAGCTGATGAAAAACGATTGAGACAAGTATTGATTAATCTGTTGGGTAATGCAGTTAAGTTTACCGATCGAGGGAGCGTTAAATTTAAAGTAGGAGTAATCGAATCATCAACCATAGAAAGTGAAGAGAATACTATGAATGCCCTGCAAAAAATCCGATTTCAAATCATAGATACAGGAGTAGGAATGAGTGAAGAACAAAGAGAAAAAATCTTTACTCCCTTTGAACAAGTTGGAGAAACCAAACGCATGGCAGAAGGAACGGGTTTAGGTTTAGCGATTAGTTCCAAGATTGTAGAAATGATGAGTTCTCAAATTAGAGTAACTAGCCAATTAGGAATTGGTAGTCAATTTTGGTTTGATTTAGACTTACCTTGCGCTAGTGAATTTACCTTAAAACCTAGTAGTGAATTAAAAGGTACAATAGTTGGTTTTACTGGGGATAAACGGAAATTATTAGTAGTTGACGATCGCTGGGAAAATCGCTCAGTAATTGTCAACTTATTAACACCCGTAGGTTTTGCAGTAGTGGAAGCCGAGAATGGTGCTGAAGGATTAGAGAAAGTAAATGAGTTTAAACCTGATGCCATTATCACAGATTTAGTCATGCCAACAATGAATGGATTTGAGTTTCTGCGTCGCTTGCGTGATTCTAACCAATTTAAAGAAATAATTGTCATAGTTTCTTCAGCAAGTGTATTTGAATCTGACCAATATAAAAGTTTAGATGCCGGGGCAAATGCCTTTTTACCTAAACCTGTGCAAGTGTCAGAATTGTTTGATTTATTGGAGAAACAATTAGGTGTATCTTGGGTTTATGCAGAGCCAACTCCATTGCCAGTTATCCACTCTAATCCTCAAATTTCTGCTGTCACCTCTTTCGTGATTCCCCCGCCTGAAGTAATTGAAGCTTTATATAAGTTAGCGAGAAAAGGTAATTTAAAAGCCGCGATCGAACAAGCAGAGGAATTAAAAAAATTAGACGAACAATGGATTCCCTTTGCTGAACAAGTATGCAAATTAGCCAAAGGATTTCAAGAACGACAGCTGCAAGCATTTCTAACTCAGTATCAACCTGGGTCAACTTCCTAAATATTGCCATGCGTTTGTCTAATTACGACCCATTTAAACCGATTCAATGATACAATTTAGTCAAGTTTTTGGAGTAAATAAAATTTATGGCTACTACTTCTCCGAATCGTCACCAATTACCGCTCCGAGGGATTCTCATTATACCTTTTATCCTGCAAATTGTAGCCGCCGTTGGGATCACGGGCTGGATATCATTCCGCAATGGACAAGCCGCTATTAATGAAGTTACCAATCAATTGCGACATGAAATCAGCGCTCGGATTAAAGAACGTTTGCAATCATACCTAGAAGCTCCTCATACGGTTAATCAAATTAATGCTAATGCCTTACAATCAGGTCGGTTAAGTCTATCAGAAATTCCATCTTTAATCCAAAATTTTTGGCAACAAGCTGAAGTTTTTAAAAGCATTACCAGTAATTTTGTCATTAATATTGATGGCGATCTTTATGCGGCAACTAAATCAGATAATGGGGTCGTCAGGGTAATCATTCAAAATCAATCTACGAATCATCAATATTATTTCTATGATACTAACGATCGCGGCGAAATTAAATCATTAGCATTCTCTCGCCCTCGCACCGACGGACGCAAACTAACTTGGTATACAGCCGCTATCTCTGCTAACAAACCAACTTGGACGAATATTTTTCTGGATCTTGGTAATAATCCCGCGATCGCGGCTTCCCAACCTTTATTCGATCGTAACGGTAAACTGTTAGGTGTATTAGCTTCTAGGTTGACTTTTCCCCAATTTAGTCAATATTTGCAACAGTTAAAAATTGGTAAATCTGGACAAGTATTTTTATTGGAAAGATCGGGCTTATTGATTAGTTCCTCCACCCAAACACCTGTCTATCGCAAAAAAGGCGAAAAAAATAAATTTATCCCTGCTATTGAAAGCGAAAATCAGACGATCGCTCTCACCACCAAATATTTATTAAACAAGTTTGGTACTTTAGCTAAAATCAAAGGAACTAATCAGTTAAATTTTTCCTTTAATGGTGCTACTCAATATCTACAAGTTAACCCCTATCAAGATGCGCGGGGGATTGATTGGTTAATTATTATTGTTGTTCCTGAAGCAGACTTTATGGAACAAATTAACGCTAACAATCGGACTACCCTTTTTCTTTGTATTGTTACTTTAGTTGTGGCCAGCGCGATCGGGCTACTCACATCTAATTGGATTGTTAAACCTATCCTTAAATTAAGTCAAGCTGCTACTGCTATTTCTCATGGTCAACTAGAACAAAAAGTCCCCCCAGAAAGTATCAAAGAAATTAACATTCTCGCAACTGCTTTCAATCAAATGGCATCCCAACTCAAAGCCTATTTTAACACATTAGAAAAAACCAATACTGAATTAGAAAAAAGAGTAATCGATCGGACTGCTGAACTAGCCCAGTCTAAAGAAAAAGCGGAAGTTGCTAACCAAGCTAAAAGCGAATTTCTTGCCAATATGAGCCACGAATTGCGAACCCCCCTCAATGGCATTTTAGGTTATGCTCAAATTCTCAAGCAAGACAGTAATTTAACTTCTAAACAATTTGACGGCCTCAATATTGTACATCAATGCGGCTCTCATTTACTAACTTTAATTAATGACATATTAGACTTATCTAAAATAGAAGCTCGCAAAATGGAAATCTACCCAAACGAATTTCATTTTCTCGCATTTCTTCAAGGAGTTGGTGAAATTTGTCGAATTAAAGCCGAACAAAAAGGTATTACATTTATTAATCAATTTGACCCCTCACTTCCCATCAGCGTCCAAGCTGATGAAAAACGATTGAGACAAGTGTTAATTAATTTATTAGGAAATGCCGTAAAATTCACGGACAAAGGGAGCGTCACCTTTAAGGTGGGAGTGATTGAATCATCGACCATAGAAAGCGAAGCTAATACCCTAAACGCTATCCAAAAAATCCGATTTCAAATCATAGATACAGGAGTAGGAATGAGTGAAGAACAAAGAGAAAAAATCTTTACTCCCTTTGAACAAGTTGGAGAAACAAAACGCATGGCAGAAGGGACAGGATTAGGATTAGCGATTAGTGCCAAAATT
>MBRE01000033.1 GCA_001698425.1 Oscillatoriales cyanobacterium USR001
AAAACTGTCCGGAGTATTGATTTTAATAGCTTTGGCGATGACGACCGCATGGTTACAAGGAAAAAAAACACGGCTTCAGAGACAAGAAAAATATGTGTGTTGTCCCCAAGAGACAGGTAGAACAAGAAGAAGACATAGCAATTTTTGGATTGGTTTATGAGGGGTTCTAGTTTTTTTACAACTCATTTAGGACTGCTATATTCCTTTTGCTGCTCCTTCACCTCTAGGATCGGCGGCTCCTTCCAACCATCCATCAGGATTCACAACAATTAAATTAGCATTTCCCCAAGGATCTTGCTCCTTTATCTGATGGCCTCGCCGTCGTAATTCTTCTAATATTCCCCCATCAAAGCCACCACGCTCCACCCTTAAGAAATCTGGCAACCATTGATGATGAATTCTAGGTGCAGATACGGCTTCACGGGCATCCATATTGTAAACTAAAACATTAAGAATTATCTGTAAAACAGTGGTAATTATGGTGCTACCTCCGGGAGCACCAACAGCAAGACGCAATTGATTATTTTCAGTAACGATCGCAGGAGTCATGCTGGATAAAGGAGTTTTTCTCGGCGCGATCGCATTGGCTTCTCCACCTACCAAACCAAACAAATTTGGCACTCCCGGCGCAACCGCAAAATCATCCATTTCATTATTCAATAAAATCCCCGTACCCGCCACTACAATACCAGCACCAAAAGGACCATTAACAGTAAAAGTTAAACTCACAGCATTGCGATCGCGATCGACTACCGTTAAATGCGTAGTTTCAGGAGACTCATTAACATATAATCCCAAACTTTTAACATCAATCGGTTTTACCTCACTAGAAATTTTAGCCCGTTTCATATCAATTTCTTGGCGACGTTTAGCCGCGTAAGCCCGACTTATCAAAGATTTTACAGGCACTTTCACAAAATCTGGATCGCCCAAATATTCCGCTCGATCGGCATAAGCAATTCGCATCGCTTCCGCCAAAAAATGTAAAGTATCTGGATTTTCTCGCCCCCAACTTTGCAAATTAGTATCACCAATAATCTGCAAAATTTGTAATAAGTGAACCCCACCAGAAGAAGGCGGTGACATTGCACAAATTCGATATTTTTGGAAATTTCCACAGACAGGTTTACGCCAAATTGGAGTATAACTTTTCAAATCTTCCAGAGTAATTAAACCGCCATTTTTTGCCATATCCGCCGCGATCGCCTGGGCAATTTCTCCAGTATAAAAACTTTGCGGATCGATCGCGATCGCCCGTAAAGTCCTCGCTAAATCTCGCTGAATCAACAACTCACCTTCCTTATACAAAACCCCATCCTTAGTAAAAACTGCCCGCGCCCCCGGATTATTTTGAATCACATCCTGACGACGTTTCAACGATCGCGCCAACCGCTCAGTCACCAAAAACCCCTTCTCTGCTAGATTCACCGCCGGATCTACCACCTCCACCCAAGCTAAATTCCCATAAAGCTTTTGCACATTGTATAAACCAGCCACCGTCCCCGGCACTCCCGCCGCCAAATACCCATCCAAACTTGCCCTTTTTATCGGCTTATTTTCACCATCAAGATACATATCCCGTTTTGCTAATTTAGGAGCTCTTTCGCGGAAATCTAAAGCCTGCACTTCCCCAGTTTCTGCTCTTCGTAATAGCAAAAATCCACCGCCACCAATACCCGCCGAAAAAGGTTCAACTACCGAAATTGCTAACGCTCCCGCCACCGCCGCATCCACAGCATTACCACCTTTTTGTAGCATCGCGATCGCGGCTTCTGTCGCCAAAGGATTGGCAGAAACTACCATCGCCTCCTGACTGCGTTTTAGTTGTGATTGAACCTTTTGAAATTGATGACATCCAGATAGTAAAAACAGTAACAGAACAAAGCACAATAAAGCTAAATTGAACTGTTTACTACTGATTTTGTATGGCGATTGACAAGATTTTGATTTTAACACAAAGGCACTAAGACACAAAGAATTATAGTTTGCGTTTCAAACGTTTCTAAATTTAACATTAACCGAGTTTCATTTTATAAAAGCTTCTCGATCGCTTCTTGTAATTTACCTTTTGGCTGATAGATCAGATCCTGTTCTTCCACCCTAAGACGAATCTCCAGAATATTCTCCTTAAGACAAACATTAGCCGTCGTATCAACCCCGATCGAAACCCCTGTCACCTTCTCCCTGAGCGCTCTCATTCCTATATCATCCCCACAAATTGTCAATAGAATTGCCTGAAAATCATTTAGCAGTAACTCTATACTTTGGAATGCAGCATCAAATCGCGGGAGTTCATCCCACAATATTACTAGATCGATCCCAGCGAATTGCGCTGAAATAGCTCTCGCCTGCCTTTCTAACTCCAATCTTGAAGGAACTCTTCCGTAGCTTGCCCGAATTTTGCCGTCTGATAACAACAGCATAGATTGTGCAGTATAGTGAACCGTCACCCCACCAATAGCAGCGATCGGCACATAAGTCATATCCATAGAATTATCTCGGCTTTGGAGCAAAAGAGTTGCTTCATTCTCAGGAAGTCCAGGCTGTAACGCCCGCACCACCACCCCTGAGAGACTTTGTCCCGATTTTAACAGCAGCGTCACCGAAGGAATCTCTAACAATTCCCCAGAGCGAAGGCGATCTTGGAGAGCGCTCAATTCAGAAATCAGCTTACTAATTGTCTTGACAGGTAAACGTAAAATGCTCTCTGTCATGGGATTACAACCCTTTTTCCAAGTGTGTCTGAATGTCTTTCTTTCTTGACATCCAGTCATCTAAGTTAGATTGGGCATAATATTTTAATGTTAATATGCCAGACTGAAATGTTGGATAAGAAGAGCCACTATCTTCTATTACGATTTTTTTGAGATTTTCCTTAAGGGCTTCTTTACCCAGATCGTCGATGGCGATCGCCTTCAGCGCGTCAATCAACGGACGAAAATACACTTTGTAGAAGGCATCTTCATAGGCATCGGCATAATCTTCTGTTGCCAGGGAGTCCCAATTTACCTCTATAGGAACATCAAACCCTGCGGCCGCATCAATTTCTTGCTTCAGTTTCAAGTAGCGCCCTTCAACAAACTTTTTAATAGCTCTGCGCTCTGCTAACCCCATAAAATATTCTCCAGATAAGTCCACATAATTTCTTAACTATAATGCCACGTTTCGCCCCAAAACATATCATCAATCCCAAACGTTTTTCTTATAAGACTTATCTCTATTTTGTCACTTCAACTAGAGAAAATTATCTACAGAGATTAACAAAAGAAGGATAATCCCTGAAGGCTAGGCAATGGTCGACTAGACTAGATATGTTGATTTTGGTTAAAATTATGAACTCTAATTCAAAAGGCCGCTTAGTTTGGAACCATTCCACCCACATCCCCGGTTTAATCCCAATTTTAGAACGCCTGACTAATCTCCAAGGCGTTCAAACTGTTACTCCTGCCGTCATTTGCCAAGTTAGAGGTCACATTCCCCACTTAACATTAAGAGTCTCTGTTCCCATTCGCGGCGGATTTAAGTTAATTGCTAGACAGGGGAAAACTGTACAAGAGGTTTTTATATTAACAACTCTGAGTCAAGGGGACTTAGAAACCGCGATCGCCCACGCTTTACTCAAGGGGTAACAATCACAAAATTCAACTACTTAACTCAAAAAATTGTTGATTCGCCAACATAGCGCGAGCTCGCACCGCTAAAGTATCATCTGTTTTGATGATTTCCTCAAATCTCGCCAAAACTTCTGGCAACCAATTAGATTTTAATGCCTCAACTGCCAAAGCTTGCAAACCCCCCACTGCTGCATAGCGAACTACCCATTCTGGATCTTGGGATGCTTGCAGCAAGGTTTGGCAAGCCTTTAATTGAGCATCTACTAATTCTTCTGGGGGTAATTTTTCCCAATGAATTGTACCTAAACCTCTAGTCGCAGCGCGGCGCACGCTTAAAGCAAAGTCATTGACGGCAGCATCTAATAAAATATTTAAGCCGCGCGGATCGCCAATTCCTGCTAAGGCTCTAATTGCCCAGGCTCTTGCACCGTAATTATAGCCATCAAGCTGTTCTAGCAAGGGCAATACGGCGGCTTCTCCCAGTTGAATTAACCCATCAACGGCTGCAACTGCCGCACCGGGGTTATTGTAGCCGAGAACGGCAATTAAGGTAGGAATTGCGGAATCTGAACCAGCTTCAGTCAAGGCTTTCACTGCGTTTAATAAGCCATTGGCGGAATCTGCTTTTTCCACTGCACGAATTAGCTCTATTACCATTTTTGATTATGATTAATTGGGCAGAAAAGTTTAGAGCAGGCTATCCATGAGTGTCATTACTTGGATAGTTTGATCGGATAATGATCGAGATTGTATCTGATTCAGGTTGTTTTCTAAAATTCCTTTGAGGGCAATTAATTTGAGGCTATTTTCCGCTAAGGTTTCTGCGATCGCTTTTGCGGCTGGCAAATAACCAATCGCCCCTAAATCCATTAAGGCAGACCTTCGCAACTGCAAATCATCTCCCAAAAGAGCTCTAACTAAGCGATCGCCATAAGCATTATTCCCAGTTAATTGATACATCGCCCGCGCCGCCGCATATTGCACCCGCTCGACAAAATGATCTAAAAATGGCGCAATTAATTCTATCGCTTCTTTAGCCCCCAAAGTTCCCAAAGCTTCTATTACAGCATCATAAGGTTGAATTAAATGCGGTTTTCCTGGTACTCGCACCGCCGCATTCAAACCACCTTCTAATAATTTCACCAGTGAGGGAATTGCCGCGCGATCGCCTAGCATTTCTAAAGCCTGCACCGCAGCTTCCCGCACGTAATAATCAGAGCATTCCAAACAACGAATTAAACCGGGAACTGCCCTTTTATCTTCCAGTTTACCCAAAGCCCTCGCCACATTTCTTTGCAGAGAATAATCACCCGATCGCGTTAATTCTGACTCTTCTTCCAAAGCAGCAATTAAACCTGCAATTGCCTCTGGTTCTTTTACTCGAAACCTACCAATCCACCAAGCCGCATAATAACGCAAGCTATAATCTTCGTGGCGTAAATTTGCGATCGCCATCTCCACCGTTAAAGACTCACCCCCAATCATCTCCGGCGGCGCACCTAATTCTGAATACTCCATAATTCCTTATCTAGCAACCACCAAAATGGTTAGGACTTTTTAATTGTTGAAACCATTGCTTTGATTGCATTTTCTTTCTCACTTCTCCCAGACACGGTTAATTGCTAACAACTAATTCCCCATTACTAATCTTAATAACTAGCAATCAGCAATTAGCCATTAGCAATTAGCTATCAGCAATCAGCTATTCGTGTTGTTTAGTTTCCACATCACTACCATTTGTCAATGGGTGAATGCTGACAATTGTTCCACCTAGACGAGTAATCCGTCGCATCTCTTCATTCATCCGGCTGTAAGGAACAGTGATCGATGTACTTCCACTAGAACGAATCGGATAATCATTTTTATCCGTTTTTTCGTTTTGGCGCAAGCCAGTCACTTCATAGCGAAAGCAGCGAGTGCTTGACGATGAAGTGCTTGATTTTCCAATTACATTTTGAGTCAACATTGTGCTTTTTACTTCCAACTTTTGAAGATTTATCAAAATAAATTGCCAATGCCTAACCGCGAACCGTTAATCGCTAACAGTTAACAGTTTACTAAATAGGAGTAACGCTGGCAATTTTACCACCAAGACGCTGAAATTTCTGCATTTCGGTGGAAAGGGCTTCGGCAGGCACGATGAAAGCTCTGCTGCTGCGACGCACGCTGGGATATCCACCAACAGAAATACCTGCGACTTCAACACGGAACAAACGACCTTCTTTGCCGTAAGCGGCTGCGCCACCTAAACCGGTACTGGGAGTAACGTTAGCAGTAGAAGGACGGTAAGCCCAACCATCATTGCCACCAGATGGTCCAACAATAGCACTCACGGTGTTAGAACCAAGTTCCACAGCTAGACGAGAGGCGTTACCTTCTAGTTGAGCGCGATCGCTATTCGCATATCCCCGGTATAAGCGGAATATCCGAGTAAACCCAACTGTTCTTTGTCCCCGCTGAAAGGCAAAGGCTCGGTAGTAAGGTACAATATCTTCACCAAAGTTTTCTTGATACTCTACTGAATCAATGTAGGAATCAATATCAGCATCGTAACCTTCCGATTGGTACAAATCCAAATGATAGATCACTTCCGACTCATCGTAAGGAGCGCGACCTAGCAAATGTTTGTAGTTAAGTTCAATCAACCGAGTTTGGAAACTGTTGTAGAAAAACTTAGTCTTGTACAGTTCCGATTTGGCTACAGCCCGGACAAATTCCCGCACTGTCAAGACACCATCAGATAGCAAAGATTCAGCACCGACTAAGCGCTCTGATTTCATCACGTAGTCGTTGCCCAATAGCTGACGATAAACAGCCTTAATCACAACTTGAGCGTCATCTTTAGTCCAGTTTTGACGCAATTCAACCTTGGACGCATCACTATAAGATGATGTTCCTAATCTCGATGCTTGAGCGGTAATTGCCACTTCAAATCCTCCTCTAGTTAACAATTTGTTATTTGTTTGTCTTAATTAACTTCCAACAAGAAAACTTGCTTATTGCTCTTGGCAGGATCGCCTAAAAATTGAAGATGCCCGGAAATGTAAACAACCGCTAACACAATTCAGCTAACAGCAGCTTACCTTTCCGGGCATCACTATGCGCGATCTAGCTCAGCGCGTTGATTGCGTAGTCGATGTAGGAGTTGGCTTCTACAGCGGAGTCGCCACTTAAACCATGATTAGCTTTGATGTACTTGAGAGCTTCAACGTACCAGCTAGGAGACAACTCGAATGTGCGGTTGATTTCGTCAAGACCGGCAATCAAGTATTCGTCCATTGGACCCGTACCACCAGCAACTAAGCAGTAGGTGATCATCCGCAGGTAGTAGCCGATGTCACGGGCGCACTTGGCTTTACCACGAGCGTCAGAGGCATAGTTATTCCCTTGCATTTGGGTGGTGTAGGGGAATTTGTTGTAAACGGCTTGGGCTGCACCATCGGTTAAGCGTTGAGCATTAGCGCTTAAGGACTTAGCTGCTTCTAAGCCGGCGGTGGCTTGGCGGAAGCGACCGAAAGCTACTTGGAGTTCGGTGCTGCTCAGGAAGCGGCCTTGAGAATCAGCGGCTGTAACTGCTTCAGTCAAAGGGGTTTTCATTGTTGAGTTATCTCCCTAGTTTTTTACTTTGGTATTTCGTAACAAGTTTGATTTGTAGAGATGCGATGAGTCACGTCTTTACATTTCGTAAAATGAGGCTACAAGGATTTCTTAGCCTACTGCTGCTGCTGCACGGTCAAAGTAGCCGCTGATTTCAGACATTAAGGAACTGCAATCACCACGAGTGATGCCATTGGGATCGCCAACGATTGCTAAAGCAGCATCCTTCATTTTGTGGACACCAGCTGCAACGGAAGCACCGGGAACGCCCAAAGCTTGGTAGGTTTCACGTAGACCATTCAAGCAACGATCGTCTAATACACTGGCATCGCCTGCGAAAGTTGCGTAGGTGACATAGCGCAAGATGATTTCCATGTCGCGTAAGCAAGCTGCCATACGACGGTGGGTGTAGGCATTACCGCCGGGAGTGATTAATTGGGGTTGCTCGGCGAATAAGGCACGGGCTGCATTTGCAACGATGGTGGAAGCGCTACCGGTGATGCGGTTAACTGCATCAAGACGCTTGCTACCTTCTCCAACCATTTTGCTCAGGGCATCCAATTGACCGGCGGCGAGGAATTCGCCACGAGCATCAGCTTGGGAAACCACTTTGGTGAATGCGTCAAACATGAACGAACTCTCCTAAATTGACTTAATTACGATGACAAAACTGTTCACTTAAATTCGATTCAGGCTGCTAGAGAGCCTGGAAAGGTCTAATTGAGATACCAGCTTATTACACTGGCAGGCTTGGTTTTTGGTTTTGCCTTGGCTCTGGCTTTTTGAGGCAGTGCTGGGGGCGTTACAAGAAACCTTAAAGAATTTTACACCGTTTATGAGAGGTGGTAAACCCGATCAATCAGTGCGGTTGTTAACTTTGGCCTGTTTTTTAACCCTTCAGTTAATCTTTATACAACACTGTAGATCGTTTGTTTATTAAAAATTATTACGCAACTTAATTTTTTTTCATGGTGCAATTGCACTAAAGGTTGTATATGGATCGAATGCGCCGATCGCATGAGGGTGATATCTTTATTTTTTTAGTTTTGTTAAGTAATATAAAGTTAGTTAAACTTTATTCACAAATAGTAATGGAAGTTGCCTACTTCACTAGGGCGATCGCAAATCGTTTTATCCCTGCCCAATCTGAATGAATTTCGATCTCGCAGTAGCAACCTGAGTTGTACAACATCTCAGCTACTGTGTCCGCTTGTCCTGCCATCATCTCAATCAACCATATACCGCCCGATCGCAAATAATCGGGGGCTGTTGTGATTAAATGTCGAATAAATTCCAGTCCGTCAACTCCACCATCTAAGGCTAAATGAGGCTCGTGTTTAGCAACTTCTGGTTGCAGTTGAGGTACTAAGCTACTGGGGATATAGGGTGGGTTGGACACCATGCCGCTAATTTGGCCGCGTAGGGGCAAGCCCCCTGTGGTTGCTCTGTCTAGGGGGTCCCACCACGAACCTTGATAAAATTGAATGCGATCGGCTAAACCCAAATTATTGGCATTTTGCTGGGCAACGGCGATCGCCTGCGAGCTACAATCTACTGCATGAATTAAAACATTTGTCAAGCTTTCTGCTAAACCCAGGGCGATCGCGCCGCTACCAGTACCCAAATCTACCCAATGGGATTTTGCATTTAAACTCTCTATTCGTGGTTGACGTGATTCGGCTTCTACTGCTAAATCAATAATTAATTCTGTCTCTGGGCGGGGAATTAATACAGAAGTATTGACAGTTAGGGAAAAATGCCGCCAATAGGCAATTCCCGTTAAATATTGTATGGGTATTTGTTCGTTAACGCGGCGATTCCATAAATTTTTCAGGTGAGTAAAAGGTATTTTTAGCGCAATTTCTGGCAAGTTTTTGAAAGATTCTAAGCGCAGAGATAAGCGATCGATTACTGCTAATTCTTGCAATAGCCAGTAAATTTCAGTAGTAGAAATATTCGAGGCGATCGCCTCCGTCTTAGCCTCCTCCAACCATTGCCAAAGCTCTAAACCTGATATAACCATAAAACTTTACAACAGTTAACAGTTAACCGTTAACAGTTAACCGTTAACAGTTAAGCATTAGCGAGAAGGTCGAGGTTGACTTGGGGCTGGAGATTGAGAAGGCAGAGGTGGAGTTGGGGCTGGAGAAGTACGCCCTGGTCCTGGTTGGGGCTGATTTCCTCCTGCTGGTTGCAGCGATCGCAAATATTCTAGCGACTCACGAGGCGGCATCAAAATCACATTATTCACAAGTGGATTATCTTGAGTTCGCATCGCTTCCAAAACACCTTCTAAATTCACCACCTCAATCTTGATCGAAGCCGCAATATTGGGCTGTTGTTGCTTAAAGCGATCCAACATCCCCTGTAAATCCTCCTTATTAAAAAATAGAGGAATTGCTTCTTGTTGACCCTGTTTAATAGTTATATATCCATTTTCCGGGCCACCTGTAGCGTAGAACAAAGGAACCCCACTAAATTCATTCGGCTTTTGACCACCTTGTTGTAACAAAGTTTTAGCAGACTCTACTTGAACAGAAGTAGGAACATAAGCCAATTGGACTTCCTCTGGCTTGCCTTTGCTACTTTGACTGAATTGATACATCTCACCGAGAGACACTGGTAATACCCGTGCCGATGCTGCTAATTGAGGATTTTGAGTTTTTAAGCGCTCGACAACAGCTTGAGCATCGCGCTGGCTAATAAAAACACCAGCTACAAAAACATTACCACCGCTTTGACCTTGTTTGGGAACTGAAGCAGTCAAGGGGGCACCTTGTGCGTCAGTAATAGTAAACACCGGCACTGGGCGCAACTTTTCCAAAACTTTTTGATCTGGTAATGCCAGTGCAGACATATTGCGTGTTAAAGAAGGGACTAGCAAGGTGCTTGCCACAATTCCGAACACTGCGCCCAAACGAACTAATGATTTCATAAATTTCTTCCCAGGAGTAATCCTGAAATAGACTAAAAAAGATTCTCGCTTGTCTTAATGATAAGCAGTCGCCGACTTTTTTGGTTGGTTCTTGATGATTTTTAGGTGCAGATCGACCAAAAAGATATCCTTGACTAATTACTTTAGTTATTACCATCTTTAAATCGGGATGACAGGATTTGAACCTGCGATGAAGGTTGTCACCCTTGCTATCTGTTAGGCTTGCCTTAGTTTAGAGAGTTTTGAGAGCGATCGATTTAAAATCCGTTGACCCGAACTGTCCTACGGGGTTTAACCTTCTCATAAACGGAGAGGGTGGGATTTGAACCCACGGAACCTTTCGGTTCACTCGATTTCAAGTCGAGCGCGTTCGACCACTCTGCCACCTCTCCAGGTGTATCTCACCCATAATATCAGAACGCGGCACAATTAACAAACAACTTGCACCATCAACTCGCTTCGCCGATATAAAATCTCCTCTTCATCAATACTGAAGTCATTCTTTAGCCAAATCAAAGAAACTTCCGACACTACTCCTCCATCCAACAACACCAGGGAAAAATTCCGCAACCGATCGATTGGAGTTTCGACAATTCGGGGAACCCTTGCCGCATTAAAATATACTGTTCCCTCAGCGCTTACTTCTACCGATTTCCGCAACACCTTTTTAGTATGTCGGAGTCTGTGGTGCATATGTCCAAAGGTTACTAGGGGAATTGGTTTACCAGCAGCCCGGGTTTGCGCGATCGCGTCCCCAAAATCGGGATCGCCAAAATCTCCCCCCAAAGGGTTCCAATCTCTCCCGCAGGGATCTTCCGCCGCCTCTCCCAAGCCTGTCGGTCCAGTATGACCCAAAAAAATTACACTTTCACAAGCTGCTTGGGTTGCTGCTTCCACAATCCGCTGGGAAGATTCCGCAAAACTCTCAACTCCAAACCACTCACGATAAAAATCTCCATACTTCCACTCCGGCCCTCCCCAAGTAAAGGGGCGACTCCCCACTACTGTTACGCCTAAGTCTGGAAAGTCCCGTTTTCCATACCCAACATGAGCTTCCCCAATTAAATCTAACTGTTGTTGTACCCAACTTTCCTGCCGGCGATCGTAGGGACACTGACTTCTACCCCACTCCGTCGCCGTGTACCAAGCATCGTGATTGCCAAAAACTACGGCTTTAGGAATATCCAAAGATGCGATCGCCCGTACCACCGCCACCGACTCATTCCCAAAATCACCCACAAACAACACCAAATCAACACCCAAATGCTTCAGAGCCGCCCCATCCTCAGCTTCCCACTGATCGTGAACGTCTCCAACCACAGCAATTTTGATCGCCTTACCCTCATTCAATTGACTAACCATATCAATAAATCCTAGCCCCTTACTAATCAAGCATAAGAAACCCAAAGCAATTTTGACACTCCTTATAATATTCTTTATAAATTTTTAATTTTTAATTTTTAATTCTTTACTCATTTTTGGTGAAATCAACTATAATTCAAATACATGATTATCCACTGCCAAATTACCCTCAAAGGTTTCTACTGTGTTTACCATTACACCAACTCAACCAAACATCACCCTTCCCAAACTACCTTACGACTTGTTTGCAGCAATTCAAAGCCTCAAACAAGAACTAAACGCCGTCATCCTCGCCCATTATTACCAAGATCCCGACATTCAAGACATCGCGGACTACATTGGCGACTCCCTAGAACTTTCCCGCAAAGCAGCCAACACCAAAGCTGATGTAATTGTCTTTGCCGGCGTTCATTTCATGGCCGAAACCGCCAAAATTCTTAATCCTCACAAACTCGTACTCTTACCCGACTTAAATGCAGGTTGTTCCCTTGCAGATAGTTGTCCTCCCGATGCTTTTGGCGCATTTAAAGCCGCACATCCCGACCATTTAGTAATTTCTTACATTAATTGTACTGCTGCAATTAAAGCAATGAGCGATATTATTTGCACCAGTTCCAATTCTGTCAAAATTATCAATCAAATTCCCAAAGATCGACCAATTATTTTTGGTCCAGATCGCAATCTCGGCCGCTATGTTTCCCAACAAACAGGTAGAGATATGGTACTTTGGCAAGGTGCTTGTATTGTACATGAAAACTTCTCAGAAAAAAAGATAGTTCAGTTGCAAATTGCCCATCCAGAAGCAGAAATCATTGCCCATCCAGAATGCGAAGCCCCGGTGTTGCGCCATGCCAATTATATTGGTTCGACAACTGCTTTGCTGAAATATTCTCAATCGAGTTTGAGTCAATCTTTTATTGTAGCCACTGAACCAGGAATTATTCATCAAATGCAGAAACAATGTCCAGAAAAACAATTTATTCCGGCTCCTCCTACAAATAATTGTGCTTGCAATGAATGTCCGCACATGAGATTGAATACTTTAGAGAAATTGTATCTTGCCATGAAAAATCGTACTC
Organism: Oscillatoriales cyanobacterium USR001; assembly: GCA_001698425.1. Classification (GTDB taxonomy): domain Bacteria; phylum Cyanobacteriota; class Cyanobacteriia; order Cyanobacteriales; family Microcoleaceae; genus Kamptonema. The sequence continues at coordinate 12,588 of MBRE01000033.1, forward strand.
CTGAAATTACTTTGCCCGCAGATATCCAAGCCGCCGCTTTATTACCGATTCAACGAATGTTAGAAATGAGCGTGTAAAGGCGAAGTATGAGGGAGCACGCGATGCGTGCAAATGTATCCGTAGGGGCGAAGCATTCCGGCAGATAAATTATTGGTTATACCAATTTTAAAAAAGAATGCAACAATCGAGATCCCCCTAGCCCCCTGAAAAAGCAGGGTGAATTAGAGGACACTGGTTATTAATTGATACCGCGATCGCGTCAATTCGTGGTATTGTAGAGATAGAACAAGCAGAGAGCGATCGCAACCTGCAAACAATTGTCGCAGAAGTTGGCGTAGGGATTGGTGCGGCCGGCGTTGCTGCTACCGCATCACCTTACATCTTACAACCCAACCCAAAAGACAATTCTTATTACTTAGGAATTTCCCTATTATTTAGCTTAGTAGCTGGTTTAATTGGGGTGGCGATCGCAGCCAGAGTAATGCGACATCTTCAGAATCAAGAAAAACCAGAAACAATTCATCCTATAATTAAATTCATCTTAGGAATCACTAATATTAAAGGATGAATTATTAAATTTATCGAAGCTACGATCGGCGAGTCATCGCCATCCAACTCACGTTTATATAGAAAAATAAGAAAGCAAGTTTCTCTCACTTTTGGTAAAAATCGCGATCGAGGTTAATGGTTATTAGTCAAAGGTCATCTCGATCGCTCTCAACAACCAATAATTAATAACCATCAACTAAAGCGCCTTAGACCTTAAAAAAGCTAAAGGCAAACAAAGAATTTTACGAGGTGTAGAAACAAAAGCTCGCTGATGAAAAACATCATAATCATTCCGTTCGATCGCGTCCAGAATTTGACTGTACAACATCAACGCCGTCCACACTGGCCAACGAATATCAGGACTAAGCACCTTAATTCCTCGTTCCGCACTGGTATAGAACTTACGCGCCCGACTAATTTGAAAACGCATCAACTCCCGCCAGCGTTCATCAACAACACCTTTAAATAAATCCTCCTCAGTATAGTTAAACAACGCTAACTCTTCTAAAGGGATATAAATCCGACCGCGACTAGCATCCTCTCCCACATCCCGCAGGATATTAGTGAGTTGATTAGCAATTCCCAAGGCGATCGCCTCTTCAGAGGGAGTTCTACTATCCCAGTGCCAATTCCAACTAGCCGCCGCCCTAGTTTTCTCCACCCCCATCACCGCATTTGACATCAAACCCACCGTTCCCGCCACGCGGTAACAGTAAAGCTCAAGTTCTTCAAAAGTTTCATAACGGGAACGGTACAGATCCATCCGCTGGCCTGCAATCATGTCCCGAAATGGCTGGATGTTCAGGGGAAAGCGGGAAATTGTATCTACAAAGGCAACGTCTAGGCGATCTAGGGCGTGACCCGCAAATAGAGATTCCAGATGTGCTTCCCACTGGTCAAGAGTTTCCGGTGTTGTAGCACCAGCTTCCGGTCCGTCTACGAGTTCATCCGTGCGACGACACCAGACATAAATAGCCCAAATTGCCCGACGCTTAACTTTGGGCATTAATTGAGTGCCCAAATAAAAAGTTTTGGAGTATTTCTCCGTGATCTGACGACAGAGTTCGTAGGAGTCCTCCACAGAGGCCAGAGTTCTCATGCACTGGGATTTTGACAGTTGCAGCATTCTTTTTTGAGCTTCTAGGCGACCGGATTTAGCTATCAGCTTGCAAGAGTTTCACTCAGCACTGGTGTGGGCTGACTGCCTACCGAGATGCGCTGATTGCTATCTATCGCCTGCGCTGTCAGCTTACCAGAAAGTGTTGCCCCTTCCATACTCGCAAGATAACGTTGCATCGTATAGTCCCCTGTTAGATAGAAATTACTTATAGGTGTGATTTGGTTGGGGCGGCACTTTTGGCAACCGGGGGTAGCTTTATAGACTGAGCGAGGAGTCTTGACTACGTGAAATTTTAGCAGTTTTGCGGGTGTGGGAATTTGGTCGGGGAAAAGTTTTTCGAGTTCGGCCATTGTCGCGGCGACAATTTCTTCATCGGATTTACTAATCCAATCTTTGGCGGGGGCTAAGACTAACTCTAGCATTGAGCGGTTGGGGTTGGCGTACTCGCGGCAGGTGTTGCTCATGTCGGCATAGACGCTGAGTAGGGGCGATCGCGAAAATAGCAAGTGATCGATGTCGGTAAGTTTACAGTCGAACCATAAATGTACATTAATTACGGGTACTCCTTCTAAGCCATCTAGCTTTTTAAAGTATTCCATAGACTGCCAAGCTTCTGGGAGCATGACTTTCAGGGGGTCAACTGGCATAGCAGAAACGTAGGCATCGGCGGTGATGATTTCGTCGGGGGCTCCATCTAAGCCGCGAATTAGGAAGCCGCTAACAGTACCGTCGCTGTTGAGTAAAAATTCTTTGATGGGGGCGTTGAGTCGAATTTCGCCGCCGCGATCGCAGATATATTCTACTAATGGCTGACATAATCTCTCGGTGGGAGAACCATCTAAAAATGCCATTTTTGAGCCGTTTTTCTCTTGGAGAAAGCGGTTTAAAGCTGTCAAAATCACCGTTGAAGATATTTCATCGGGATCGATAAAGTTTAAAGCTTTTGACATAGCAATAAAGACTTCTTTCTCAACTCTGGGAGGAACATTTTGCCGTTTTAACCACTCGGAAAATGAGTATTTGTCCATCTCTTCAACGTATTTCTGACCCTGTAACATGGCGGGAATTAAACCAATACCAAAACGGATTTTTTCAGGCCAGGTAAGCATATCGTTGTTCCCCAGGATAGCCACTACACCGTTGAAGGGGGCGGGGATGTCGGGAAAGTCGAAGCGGGAATAGGTTCCCGGTTTTTCGGGTTGATTGAAGATCATGGTGTGATCTTTCCATTGGAGTCTATCTTCGATGTTGAGCTCTTTGAATAGCTGCAACATATTGGGATAAGCCCCGAAAAAGATGTGAAGGCCGGTTTCGTACCAGTCGCCGTCAGCATCTTTCCAGGCGGCGACTTTACCGCCGAGCACGTCCCGCCGTTCTAGGATAATGGGGGTGTGTCCTAAGTCTGTGAGATATTTGGCGCAGGAAAGTCCTGCTAAACCTGCTCCCGCGATCGCAACTCGCATGATTTTGCTTTGCCCTCTGTATTTGATTCCGTCTCATTATAGTTTACAAGTTGTTACATTTTTTCGGGAAATGGTGGGGAAAGTGCGATCGCGCCCAGAGTTGAAAATCAGGACTTACGCACGTAGTTGGGCTTTAGACCTCTTTCGCATACAATAAAAGAGGGCTAAAGCCCAACTACGTACCTTTATTTAAAGAATAAATTTGAAGTGACAACTATGGTGCAAACAATTCAAGCTAGAAATATTACTCAAGATGATTTGGATACAAACTTTAAAATTGAGTGGATTGAAGACGACCATTTTTTTAGGGAGTGGCAAGATAACTTACCGGAAATTAGTGATGCAGAGAAACAGCGACTCGATCGGGTTAAAGCAAGTTACAGACATTTACTTAAACGTCCGCCTTTGCTGGAAAATACAGTAAAAATGGTGGTGCTGTCTCCACTTTTAGATTTAGCTGATTTTTATTTGTCACCCTTTCATGTCACCTCGGAAAAGTCTGTAGAAATTTCGGCGGAGGATGAAGGAGTTATTGTCAGGGGACAGTTAGATATTTTAGCTTTATTTGGACAGTTGTGGGTTTTGGTTATCGAGTCGAAACAGGTGGGATTTTCCCTGGAAGTAGGCATCCCTCAGTTACTAGCTTATATGCTGGCAACTCCTAACCGCGATCGACCTACTTATGGGCTTTTAATGAATGGATCTAATTTTATGTTTGTGAAATTGATTCAACTAGAAATACCACAATATGCTTTTTCTCGCTGGTTCTCCATGTTCAATCCTGGGAATGATTTGTATAATGTACTCAGTGTATTAAAGCGTCTCGGCCAATTGGCGATTAGCAACTAAAAATGGATATAGAACCCATTTGGGATCTATGCAATCGCAGCAATCGCTAATCTTTTCAGCATGAGTCTGACAAAACAAAGATTGAGCTTAGTTGTAGCATTTTCAAGACTTCTCTCAAAATTTTTAACTAAACTTTTACATCTTTCTACCCAAGAATTTGACCTTTCAATAACCCACCTAGCTTTGACTGGCACAAATCCTGATTTTGCCAGGGCTTGTTTTTCTGCTTTTGATGGTTTTGGCGAAAGTTCAAACTGAATTTTCGTCATAATTTCGGGATAAACTTTCTCTAATTCTCTCCTAATTGTTTCTGGATGATAACCATAGCGATGATGTAATATCTCCATAATCTCCTCAATTACTCCTTGTTCTCGCCACTGTTTGTAATGCCAATAAACAGTTGAATAAGGTGGTAAGTCTCTGGGTAGATCGCACCAACGTAACCGTTAATTATTATCCCATCGGGGAAATCAATCCCATCGTTGTCACCTTCCGCGATCGCGATCGCAGATCGTTATTATAACTTGATGAGGGAAAAGTTATCATGGTGAGGCTGGCGCTCATGCTGAAAAGATTAGCGATTGCTGCGATTGCATAGATCCCAAATGGGTTCTATACAATATACTTCATCAATCCGCAATTTGCTATAAATTGAGCGGTTAACGGTGTTCTCCCCTTAACCGATCGATATCTTACTACTACTTCTCCGTCACTGGAACAGGTGGCATGATAACTTTTTGGGCTAAACTCAAAATCTTCATTAACCAAATTGCCCACCAAGTAATATCAATTTCCCACCAACGCCAACCTGCTTTTGCCACATCTACATAAGTCTTGTTTTAGTATTTTTGTTTAACACTTCGATTTTATGATACAATAAGTCACGCGCCGGATCTAAATCTAAAGTCATTGTGCTAATATTTACTCAGAACATTTGAGCCAAAGTTAACGGACGGCAACTACACCCCAAGAAAGACGGCTATCCTCACTGCCTTTACCATTGAACGGCGATACATTAACATAAAAGTAAGTACACAAAAATTCACATAAAGTTTTTTGTGGCACTCCTCCACCCAACCCCAAGGCAAATCAGCCTTAACAAAAACAGTTAAAATAGGAAACATCTATGTTTGAAAGCTTTACAGAACAAGCCGTTAAGGTGATTATGCTGGCTCAGGAAGAAGCTCGTCGCCTCGGTCACAACTTTGTGGGTACTGAGCAAATTCTCCTGGGACTGATCGGGGAAGGTACTGGTATCGCCGCTAAAGTCTTGACTGATATGGGTTTGAATATCAAAGACGTGCGGACGGAAATTCAAAGAATCATTGGTAGAGGTTCTGGGTTTGTACCCTCGGAAATTCCTTTTACGCCTCGCGTTAAACGGATTTTTGAGTCAGCACTTAACGAAGCTCGTAAGCTAGGACACAGTTATATTGGTACTGAGCATATCTTACTGGGATTGATCGCGGATGATGAAGGTGTGGCGGTTAAGGTGTTGGAAGTTTTAGGGATCGATCGCGCTCAAGTCCGTACTAAGGTGATTCGGGCATCAGGAGAAGATACGGTTTATGCCGGTGGTGTTCGCGATCGCAATACCAAAGCTCCTACCCTAGAAGAATTTGGGACAAATCTTACCAAATTAGCTGCGGAAGGTAAACTCGATCCTGTAGTCGGTCGCGAAACCGAAATTGAACGGGTAATTCAAATTCTCGGCCGTCGTACTAAAAATAATCCCGTATTAGTTGGGGAACCGGGAGTTGGTAAAACGGCGATCGCGGAAGGAATTGCTCAACGAATTGCTAACAATAGCGTCCATGAAATCCTCGCAGGAAAACAAGTGGTTAGCCTGGATATGGGAGCCATGATTGCCGGGACAAAATTCCGAGGCGAATTTGAAGAACGCCTCAAAACTATCATGGAAGAAATACGCAACGCTGGCAATATTATCCTCTTCATTGATGAAATTCATACCCTCATTGGAGCAGGTGCGGTACAAGGTAGTATGGATGCTGCTAACATCCTGAAACCTGCCCTTGCTAGAGGTCAATTGCAATGCGTTGGTGCAACTACTTTAGACGAATATCGCAAACATATTGAACGGGATGCGGCCCTCGAACGTCGCTTTCAACCAGTAAAAGTAGGCGAACCAAGCGTTGTAGAAACCATCGAAATTTTGTACGGATTGCGGTCAGCTTACGAACAGCATCATAAACTAAAAATTTCTGATGAAGCGTTAATTGCGGCTGCCCAACTTAGCGATCGCTATATCAACGATCGCTTCCTACCTGACAAAGCAATTGACTTGATCGATGAAGCTGGTTCCCGCGTTCATGTAATGAACTCCCAACCATCACCAGAAGTCAAAGAATTGAAGCGGTTATTGCCAGAAATAACTAAAGAAAAAGAAGCCGCAGTGCGCGAACAAGACTTTGAAAAAGCTGGCAAATTACGCGATCGCGAACTCGATCTCCAAAACCAAATTAAAAAAGCCAACAGCAAAAAACCCGAAGTCACCACACTTCCGATCGTCACCGAAGAAGATATCGCCCATATTGTCGCCTCTTGGACAGGAGTACCTGTGAGCAAAGTGACAGAATCTGAATCGGAATTGCTGATGCACATGGAAGACACTTTACACCAGCGTTTAATTGGTCAAGAAGAAGCGGTTGTCGCTGTTTCTCGCGCCATTCGTCGCGCCAGAGTCGGCCTCAAAAACCCCAACCGACCAATAGCTAGTTTCATCTTTTCCGGTCCCACTGGTGTTGGTAAAACCGAACTAACTAAAGCTTTAGCCGACTATTTCTTTGGTTCCGAAGCTGCCATGATTCGACTGGATATGTCTGAATTTATGGAACGCCACACTGTTTCTAAACTTATCGGTTCGCCTCCCGGTTTTGTCGGTTACGATGAAGGCGGTCAACTAACAGAAGCAGTACGCCGCAAACCCTACGCAGTTGTATTATTCGATGAAATCGAAAAAGCTCACCCCGATGTCTTTAATATCCTTCTGCAAATATTAGAAGATGGACGATTAACAGATGCCAAAGGTCGCACTGTAGATTTCAAGAATACTCTACTGATTATGACTTCAAACATCGGTTCTAAAGTGATCGAAAAAGGTGGCGGTGGTTTGGGTTTTGAGTTTGCGGATAATACAGCAGATACTCAATACCATCGGATTCGTAATCTAGTTAATGAGGAACTTAAGCAATACTTCCGACCTGAATTTCTCAACCGATTAGATGAAATTATCGTCTTCCGTCAGTTGAATAAAGAGGAAGTCAAGGAAATTGCCGGTATCATGTTGCGTCAACTTTTCTCTCGTTTAACGGAACAAGGTATTACCTTAGATGTAACTGAAGCTTTCAAAGATCATTTAGTCAAAGAAGGCTACAATCCCAGTTATGGTGCAAGGCCTCTGCGCCGCGCGATTATGCGGTTATTAGAGGATGTATTGGCTGAGGAAATGCTTTCTGGGCGACTCAAGGAAGGAGACAGCGCGATCGTCGATATTAATGATAGCGGCGAAGTGAAAGTATTACCAGGAGATCCTCAAAAGCCGAAGCTAGAATTAGCATTTTTGCATTAGGATTCTTCCTCATGTCTGGTAAGGAATAGAAATTAAATAATTAGCTTGTTTGTAGTAAGCGCTTTAGCGCGCTAAAGCGCTTACTACGAACCCTACCTCATCTACGGGGAACATGGATATTTGCTGCCATCTTCTCGCGTGCATTCTCGCGCAGCATTAGTGTTAGCAATTATTTTTTCTGTTTGACTTTTCTGTCCATTGCCATGATTAAATGCTGTTAGAGAAGTTGAACTTGACTCTAATTTCAAGATTAATAGCACGAAAAGTACGACAATAGTAGATATGGTTTTCATGTTCGTTTCTCCCTCTGATTAATTTTTGAACGCACGGAGGTCGAAGCGAGTTGGCCAACTTTGCTTCTAAAAATTGAAAGTTAAGTATTGTGAAATCTCTCGCTTTTTTAGACTTGGTTGAGGTTCAACCTTGCGAGGTATTCAATATGTTTATCTGGGGAAAGTTAAAAAATTATGCTTTGGTTCCATCAATGACTCAAGCAAAGTCAACAATGCTCTCGATCGAGTGTGAGACTTCGATCTCAACGTAGAGGTAAATAGCCATTCATATCAAATCCGTTAGCATCGGAATTATTCATCTCTCCGATCTCCCTCTGTGTTCTCTGTGGTTAAATCATTCCGATACAAGCGGAAACGATATCACCCCTACTTAACAAATTGTGATAGTTTTTCCTCCAAGCTTCAGGGATTCGCTAAGAGCGCTGAGGATGCGGACAAATTCTACTCCTATCCAACCGGAAGAAATGGGAGAGGGCGTGTTACTTTGAATGGAATGTAGAAAGCGATCGCAAACTTGTTGTAAGGGTTCGACTGGTTCTACTGTTAATATTTCCGAAGATTGACGTAGATTTGAATGGCGATCGCTCTCTGAATAACCATATTTTACGATCAAAGGTGTATCAATTAACAAGTCATCAAAAATTAATGTTCCCTGACTTCCTACAACTGCTAAACGCCTTTGTTTATCAGGATTAATCCAGCAAAGGTGAATAAATGCTTGAAAGCCATCTGGGTAAGTTAACTTAATCCAAACTAAATCATCAAGAGGTAATTCGTAATTGATATTTTTTTCTATATTCCGGTTTTTCTGATTAATTAAAACAGTTCCACTTGCTGATACTTGAATTGGGGTTTTTCCTAACCAGGTATTAAAAATTGCAATATCGTGAATCGCTAAATCCCAAAGGGCATCAACGTCATTTCGCACGGGTTCGAGATGGGTACGTTGAGCATAACCATAGCGCAAATTGCCTAATTTACCCTGTTGAATTGCATTTTTTCCTGCTTCAATAGCTGGATGAAATAGGTAGGTATGATCGACAAAAAGTTGGCATTTTTGTTGTTCGGCGAGTTGACAAAGTGCGATCGCATCTTCGAGGTTAAGAGTTAAAGGTTTTTCGGCAAAAACATGGTAGCTTTGCTGAAGGGCGGCGGTAATTAGGGTGTTGTGAGTAGAGGCGGGAGTGGCGATCGCAACTGCTACTAATCCCGGCAATTTTTCCACTGCTGACCAATCCGTTGCTAGAACTATATTAGCATCAAAATTAAACTGTTTTTGCACCGCTGCTAAACGTTCCGGGTGCGGATCTACAACTGCTAAAATCTGACTCTGAGGATGTTCTAAAAAGTTGCGGATTAAGTGTATTCCCCAACGACCAGCACCTAAAATAGCAATGCCAATTTTCATTAATTAATCAGTATTTTCTTAAAAAAAATAATATGCAAAGTCTAATCGAACATCTGAAAAAAGTCAAGAATTTTCGTAAATATCGCGGTAAAAGGTACAAACTCTGGTTCATATAATAAAGAATTAGAACAGAAGCCCAATTCGTAAAAAAACCGATTTCTTTGGTTAGGGTGCGTAAGTCCTGATAAATCTGGGTTAGGGGCAAAGCATTCGGCCAGATAATTTATCGCTTTTACTCAAAGATTTTTTGCCCGAATGCTTTGCCTACTGTCAAGAGTCGCCTCAAATTCAACTAATCCCTAAACTCGTGCTTTTTGTACCTCTTTGCGCTCAGGTTGTAAAGACTTACTACCGCTATAAAACTCCCGTAATTCTACTCTCGTAAACTTGACTCCCCAAGGGTCAGTTGTTGTATCCAATTCCTCGACTAAAGCATTGTTAATCTCATTGCGAGCCGTGTAAAGTTCCTCCACATTTAATTTAGCAATGTGCGTCCGAATTGAAAGAATCAACATATTTAGCATGGCTTCTTGAAGATTCTGCACCTTGTAAGAAGCTTTTTCTAAGTCAATGATTCGCCAATAGACAATAAATTCAACGGTGACTGAAACGCGATCTTTGGTAGTACATTGTTGCGGTTCTAGGTTTAAAATTTGCTCCCGCAGGGTTTCTTTATAAGCAACTTGTTCGACAAAGGGAATTAGAAATGTTAAACCTGGATCGAGTTTCTTTCCATCATACTTGCCAAAGATTTCAACTAAGGCTTCATCGCCTTGACGAACTATTTTTACACTGCCGGCTAAGGATACGCCAGTGATAGCAAATAAGACTATCAAAAAATACTGATACATGGTGAATCTCCTGGTTTAAGGTGGTGTGGACTGAAAATTAATTAATTGTCAAGGTTGATCCCAAGTCTGGGTTAGTTATCCCTTTTTTTTGATGAACCGCAGAGGGGAGAGGGAATAAAGGGGATAATGGTGAGGGATTTGGTATTAATTGTTGATGCGAATGAATTTTTCGTGGACAACAATTAGGGTGTTTCCTTCCCGTCGCAAAACGTAAACTTTTTGGCGGGGTGCAATCGATCCTTGGGAATCTTCGTTTCTGGCTTTCCAAGAAGCACCTTCATAAATTACCATTCCGGTTTCTCCTGGTAAAATTTCTGAGATGGTTGTGGCTTCGGTTGCTTCGGGAATGATGAACTTTTTGCGAATAATAAAGACTGGTCTAACCCAGACAGTTAGGGGAAGAGCTATGCCCATCCAGTAGATTATTTGCCAGTCGAAATCTTCATACATTACGTCCACCCAACTAAATTGAAATGTGATCGATCCTCTCCACAAAATAAAGGATTCAATTAGGGCTGAAGCTGCCATCATCAGCACATAAAATCTGTATTTTTGGGTTTGAGTTTTGATGATTAATAGCTCAATTAGACCAAGTACAATTCCGATGATTAACCATAAAATCGGTGGAGTTATGACGAAACGTGCTTGATTAGTTGTTGCTGCTAGTGACCAGATTAAAGTGGAGTACACAATGATTCACCTCCTGTTAACTGCTCGACTTTCTCTGTTATTTCCTATCAAATCAGGCCGATCAATGAGTTGGGGACTGAGTTATTCGAGAATTCATCGACTTTTCATCGACTTTAGGGATAATTGGCATTTAAGATGGTTGCAGTGTCTTTACCGTAAATAACCAATGCCGCGATCGCTAAGGGTGCGCGAAGAGTGCATTTCCGTAGTTAAATCTGCTCTGCTCAGAAATGGCTTTCCTAGCCAGAAAATTCTTGCTGAGGATTTAGGGATAGCCCAGTCGACTGTCAGTAATTTTCTTAATGGTAAGCCTGTAGATTATGCCAATTTTGCGGAAATTTGCCGGGTTTTAGCGCAGGAATGGCGGGATATTGCTGATTTTAATGATTATTCTCTATCGGAGGAAACGCGGCCGAAAAGGGCGAAAATTGCGATCGCATATTCGTCAGATAGCAATAGTTTGGCTCAATATTTGCAACAAGCTTTGATCGCCGCTAGTCACGAAGTATTTTTAGGCAAAAACTGCCGTTTAGATTCTTATTTAAAGCTTTCTGATTATTTATTGTTGCTGCTTTCTGAGGAATCTGCGATCGGTGAAATGGTGTTAGCACAGGTGCAATTAGTTTTAGAATTGCAACATTTAACTCCCCAAAAACCAGCAATTTTACCGATTTTTGTTGACTTTTTTCCTGATGTGCGATCGCTTGATTTGTTGAGTTATTTGGAGGGTATTCAGCCTTGGGCGTGGCGCTGTGCTGATGATAGTTCAATGTTAGCCTCGGAGATTGCGATCGCGATCGCGCAAGGCCGCACTTCCCTAAATCCTAACCACAAATTAGCCGTCAATTTGCCGATAATTTCTCCTAGTAAAAACACCACTAAAAAACAGCATTATATTCAATCTCAACCCGTTGCTGAAATAGAATTACCAGGGGGACAAGTTAGCCTAATTTCTAACTTTTATATCGAACGTTATCCCATTGAGTCCCGCTGTTATGAAACTATTAGTCAGCCAGGAGCTTTAATTCGCATCAAAGCACCTAGACAAATGGGCAAAACTTCCCTAATGTCAAGGATTTTACATCACGCCGAGCAGGAAGGTTCTCGCACAGTCGCCCTCAGTTTTCAGTTAGCAAATAAGAGAATTTTTGCCAACTCAGATACATTTTTACAATGGTTTTGTGCTTGTATCGGTCAAGAATTGGGAATGTTAGATCAATTAGTTAAATGCTGGCAATTAGCTGATATAATCGGCAGCAATCAGTGCTGCAAAGCTTACTTTGAACAGTATTTACTATCGGAAACATCAGCCTCTCTAACTTTAGGTTTAGATGAAGTCGATCGCGTCTTTGAATCCCCAGAAATTGCCGATGATTTCTTTGGATTACTGCGAGCTTTACACGAAGAAGCAAAGCGGCGAGATATTTGGAAAAAGTTTCGTTTAGTAGTTGTCCATTCAACGGAAGTTTACATTCCTTTGGATGTGAATAAGTCGCCGTTTAATGTTGGTTTACCCATTGATTTACCAGAATTTAACTTACAACAAGTGCAGGAGTTAGCCAAAAGACATGGTTTAGTTTGGAGTGTTGCAGAAATTGAGGAATTACTTGTATTAATTGGCGGACATCCTTATTTAATTCGGTTAGCAATGTATTATATTGCTCGTCAAGATGTAAGTTTAAATCAATTAGTAAAAAATGCTCCCACTGAAGCAGGAATTTATAGCGATCATTTGCGGCGACATCTTTGGAATTTAGAGAAATATCCGCCATTAATGGAGGCGATGAGAGAGATAGTAACGGCGGTTGATGGGGTACGTTTGCGATCGGATTTGGCGTTTAAATTAAATAGTATGGGTTTAGTAAAAATTGATGGCAATAATTGTACTGCCCGGTGTAATTTATATCAACAATATTTTCGCGATCGCTTAAGTTAAAGATATAGCAACTGCCAAGGCGATTAGGACAGTAGGGGCGAAGCATTGATGTCAACTTTTTGACAGCTTTTCTAATGAAACCAAACCATAATCATTATAAAATACGCTCTATAGTCTATTGTCCTATTAAATGCAAGTCTGCAAATATCTCATACAAAATTAGGATGCTCTCAAAAGATAACTTCATTTCCCATCATTTGTTGGCTTTAAATCCCCAAATTTCTGCTGCCAAAACTTCTGTGCTACCTGTGCAGCATCCTGTTGTTTCCCATCAACTTGATAGTTAAGTTTTCGCATATCTTCCTCAGAGATTTTCCCTCCCAATTCCTTCAAAACTTGACGTAAATTTGGGTATTTTTCCAAAATAGCAGATCGCACCACTGGTGCAGCTTCATAAGGGGGAAAATATTGCTTATCATCCTTAAGCACCACTAAACCCAAACTCTCAATTAATCCGTCAGTGGAATTACCAGCAATTACATCTACTTGTTTTTCCTTGAGTGCTTGGTATAGTAATCCTAATAGCATTTCTTTCGGTTCCTGTGCAAACTTAAGCTGATAAGTTTTTGCTAATCCAGGAAATCCATCTTCTCTTTCTTTAAATTCTGGCCCGATTCCCGCCCGAAATTGCGGTGCAACTTTTCCCAGTTGAGAAAGAGTTTGTAAATTAAATTTTTTGGCATCATCGCCCCGGATAATAATTGCAAAGGTATTATTAAATCCCAAAGGTTCTATCCATTCAGACTGAAATTGTTTAGGATATTCTTGCTGGATATAAGCGTAAACTTTTTTAGGGTCAGATATCGGTTTTTGTTTGAGAATATTGGCAAAGGCAGTGCCAGTATATTCTACATATAAGTCAACCTTTCCAGCTACTAGGGATTGATGACAAAGATTGCCACCTAAATTTAGTTGACGTTCTACTTTTATATCTGTCTTGGCTTCAATATGACGGGCTAATATTTCGGCGAGAATAACTTGCTCTGAAAAGTCTTTTGAACAAATGACAATTTGTTTTTGGGAAGTCGAATTACAGCCAGCGGTAATTAATAGGAAAAATAGCGAGAAAACAGAGGATAAAAAACTTGATTTTGGTTGGGAAAGCATGGATTTTAGTAAGATGATAATGATTTGCCTTGGTACTCGCCTGTGAGGGTTTTTAAGAACTTAATAATTAGAGCTATTTCTTCTTTAGAAAGCGTGCGCCCTAATTGATATTTTGCCATCACAGTAACCGCGTTTTCGAGAGATTTTGTTGAGCCATCGTGAAAGTAGGGTGCTGTTAGTTCAACGTTTCGCAAACTGGGAACTTTAAACACGCGATCGTCGCTGGGTTCTTGAGTGATATTAGCACGTCCGCTATCAGATTTAGTAATATTACCGCGATTGGCAAAATAATCATTTAAAATTCCGAATTTCTGGAACATATTACCGCCGACATTTATGCCTTGATGACAACTAATGCAGCCATAATTTTTAAACAGGCTGTAGCCTTTTTTTTCTTCATTAGTAATTGCATTAGTATCGCCTCGGAGATATTTGTCAAAGCGGGAGTTGGGAGTGTAAAGCGATCGCATAAAAGTTGCGAGTGCATCTTTAGTATTCTCTCTGGTAATACTATCTTGATACAATTGTTTAAAAGTTGAGACATAGTTAGGATCTTGTTTGAGTTTACTAATAATTTCTGGCCAATTAGATCCCATTTCGTGAGAGGAATTAAGGGGACCATCTATTTGCTCTTCTAGGGTTTCAGAGCGGCCATCCCAAAATTGTCTAAAATTAAATCCGACGTTGAATATAGTGGGTGTATTAACTAAGGTAAAAGTACCGCTAGTGCTAAAGGAATAAACTAAGTTATCGGTGCCACCTGTTTTTAAATTATGGCAACTGGCACAGGAAATATTATTATTATGTGATAGCTTAGTTTCATTAAATAGTTTTTCGCCCAAAGCTACTTTATTTAGATTGAGATCGATGTGTAGGGGGATGGGCTGAATTGGTTCTTTAATTATGCTGATTGCTCTTTGCTGTACGGGAATTTCTGATAATTTAGGGGCAGGAGTGAAAAATTGCGATCGCGCGATCGCTAACCCAGCTACTATAATAACGATCGCAATGAGATAAAAACGTTTAAACTTTTTGGTGGCTTCAAATAGTTTCACTTTAACTCCTCAATTCTGATTAATTAGTGTAACATTATTTTAGTGATTATTCTAGTGATGCGGATTGAAAAAGATGATACACCCAACAGTCGCAGTTAGTGAGATTATCCGCCAACAACGGCAGTTTTTTGCTACTGGCAAAACCAAGGACGTAGATTTTCGGATTGCACAGCTTAAATGTCTTAAAGCAGCTATATCTTCTAATCAATCACAGATTGTTGATGCTGTCAAGGCCGATCTAAATCGCCCGGAGTTTGAGGCTTATTTTGAAATTGCAGCTGTCTCTGAAGTTAATTATGCTATTAAGCATTTGAAATCTTGGATAAAACCAAGAAAAGTTCCAACTCCTATCGATCAATTTCCGGCCTCGGCGCGAGTTTATCCTGAACCGAAGGGGGTTGTATTAATTATTGGACCTTGGAATTATCCTTTTCAGCTAATGATATCACCTTTAGTGGGTGCGATCGCGGCGGGAAATTGTACAATACTTAAACCTTCAGAAATTGCGGTTAATACTTCTCAAGTTGTGGCTAATATAATTGCCCAAAATTTCGATCCTACTTACATTGTAGCCATTGAGGGAGGTGTGGAAATTAGCCAACAGTTACTCGCAGAAAAGTTCGATCATATTTTCTTTACCGGAGGAACTAAGGTTGGCCAAATTGTGATGGAAGCAGCGGCAAAACATTTAACTCCTGTAACTTTAGAATTAGGTGGGAAAAGTCCCTGTATTGTGGATGCAGATATTCAAGTTGAATATGCAGCAAAACGGATTACTTGGGGAAAGTTTATCAATGCCGGTCAAACTTGTATTGCCCCTGATTATTTGTTAGTCGATCGCAAAATTAAGCCGGATTTATTGAAGGCGATCAAACAATCTATTCAGGAATTTTATGGTGATAATCCGGCGCAAAGTCCTGACTATTCTCGCATTATTAATCAAAGACAATTATCGCGTTTGGCGGGTTTGATGAAAGAGGGAGAATTAGTGGCTGGTGGTGAAGTTAACGCGGAAGATAGATATATTGCACCAACGGTAATTGATGGGATTTATTGGGATTCTTTGGTGATGAAAGATGAGATTTTTGGTCCAATTTTGCCCGTTTTAGAGTATGATGATTTAGGAGATGCGATCGCGCAAATTAATGCTCGACCTAAACCTTTAGCTTTGTATATTTTCTCTAAGGATAAAGGAAAACAAGAGCGAATTTTACGGGAAACTTCCTCTGGTGGTGTCTGCATCAATGATACAGTAATGCAAGTGGCAATGACTTCTTTACCTTTTGGCGGAGTTGGAGATAGTGGGATTGGTAGCTATCACGGCAAAGCGAGTTTTGATACTTTTTCTCATTATAAAAGTGTGTTGCAAAAATCATTTTTTTTGGATTTAAAATGGCGCTATGCTCCTTATCAGGGTAAAGTGGATTTGATCAAAAAGATTATTGGTTAATAGTTGACGGTTGATAGTCGGAAGATCCAGATTTTGTAGGCGAAGCATTTCAGCAGTAAATCTCTCGTTTTAGCCAATAACTTATTTGCCGGAATGCTTCGCCCCTACTTATCTTATCAATTGCCCCAACCGCTTTAATATCCTTAAAACGGTGTATAAATCATCCCCACGCCGGAGTGCAAAAGGATAAGATTCGCCATACTTTGGTGTATCTTGCTGCATTAATTTCAAAAAAATAAAATCAATCCCGTTACTAACAAATCCGATTGTCGGTTTCTCAGTATTCGGATTTCCCAACATATATGACAACATTTGTGGTATCCCTGCTTCCAGTGAATATGATGCCCCTTTTGCTTCAATTGCCATAATCCAAAATGACGGAACAAAAATGAGCAAATCAAGCCTGCCCGTCACAATTGTTCCCTCATCATCCGATGTAATTCTTACTTCCTTCTCTGCACTCATATAGAAGGGTGGGCGGTAAAAACCAGCTAATTTTAAGAGTGGACCTAATACTACCATTTTGACAAGTGCTTCTAACATTGGGTACTTTGACAAGTGGAAGTAGTCAGTTTTTATTTCATCTAGCGCGTCCTTTTCCTTTTCCGTAAGTTCAGGCAAATTATCTTGCCACTCTCGGAAAAATTGCTCGTCATCAGCGCGTTTTAAGCCAAACTTTGCTTCTAAGTCATACAGGATTACATTTTTAGCTTGGATTGTTTCAACCATAAATTTATCTCCCTTTTCTTGTGATTATAACAGAATTTCATCCTTTAGTCAACACAAATACGCTGCCTTCATTCCCCCGCCCAATTCGTAGATCGCTATCCAAATAAGTAATATCTAACCATCCTTGCTGTTCCCGACTATTTAATTTAAAATCAGCCGCAGCAAACTTTTTACCTGCCTCAATTTGATTAATAAAATCTCCCGGCGATTCATAGCCAATTAAACGCTGTAAACCCACTATTGAGCGTTCAAATTTAACTTGCACTCGTTTTTCTGAAACCACTTCAAATCTAGCAGTAACACTAACTATTCCTTCTAAATAAGGCAGACCATAAAGCTCGGCAATGTTGTAAACTTTTGCCTCTTCAGCGCGGATAGATTGATAAATTTGACCTAATTTAATCAAGGGGATTTTTTCAAAACCTAACAATCCCTTACTGGTAGTATAAAGCAATCGCCAATCGCCATTTAGGAGTTCAGTAGCCTCCACAGGGCGGGGGGTGGGGTTGTAGTCTTCCAGTTGCGCGATCGCAGCTAAAATCGCTTGTTTTTCAGTCTCTCCAGCCAGCAAACCCCGATTCTTACCCGCGATCGCTTCTAATAGTGTAGATTTTCCAATCATAATTTTTGTTATTGGTTATTGGTTATTGGTTATTGGTTATTGGTTATTGGTTAACAGTTAACAGTTAACAGTTAACCAATAACAGTTAACCAATAACAGTTAACTAATAACTAATATATCAAATTTTATCAGATAAAGCAAAGATCGGCGAAGATATGCTAATTCTTTCTCATTTTTAGCATATCTTCTAATTATTTCTCCCACACTTAGCGCTCCTTCCTGTTTAATCGCATTCACAATATCTATTTGAATATTAACAGAAATTCTCCTTTCCGCACCAAAGTTAGTTATCCATATATTATGAATTTCCTTCAATCTTTCCGGCGTTGACATCGCCCCCAAACAAAGCAACATTTCATTACTAAGGCTTCTCGTTGGATAATGACTAAATGCCTTAAAAGGATCGTCACAAAGAGGCGCGGGGGACATTTCCGGCTTTAAAGGTACAAATTCCGGCACTGTAGCCCGTATTTCTGCTAACTCTTTCCACAACTGCTCATAGGCAACTATTACCACTCTCCAATCATAAATTTCTTGCACTCTTTGGCGACCATTTTCTCCCATTTTGCGCCTCAATTCACCACTGGCAATTAACTTGCTCAATGCCTCAGCACAAGCATCAATATTAACTGCTGTCGTCATCGAAGTATGACCCATATAAGTTGGCCAATTTAAGCTACTATCAAGGTAATTTAACGTTAAATCTAAACAAGAATAGGCGGGAGGGCTAACTGTAGGAATTCGGAAACCATCTATTTCATGCCGTACTGATTCTTTGTACCCATTCCAATCAGAAACAATCGCAGGCAATCCATTTGCCATTGCCTCAATTGGTGTTAATCCAAAACTTTCTTGGATGTTATCAGAAAGCGAAATAAAAATATCAGCCGCAGACCAAATATTAAATCTAATTTCCGGCTTGCGTCCATCGACAAAAATGTGATTTACAGAGGGACAAAAAGTTTGAGCGCTACTTTTAAATTCAGGTTCTTCTCTGGGATCTTCAATCCAACCAGCTTGAATTAAATGAATTTTTTTATTTGTCTTTTTTGCGGCTTTTTCCAAAGCTATATACATCGGTACAGGATGAGCTTTTGCTGAGAAAGTTAATCGCCCAACAAATAGCACCACAATATCATTTTCAGCAATTCCCAAAGCCTGTCGCTGCTGATTGCGAACATTAATTGCTTCGACACCCTGCGGAAAAATACTAGAATCAACTCCCAGGGGAATAATTGGTAATTTTATGGTAGTTTGAGGTTTGCCACCAGTGCGACTTGCTAAATATTCTGCCCAATTTTCTAATACTCCATTTACTGCTGTTTTAACGGCTATAGATGTACAAATTAAAGCATCCCAAGGCTGGAAAGGAGCTATTAGTAAATCGCCTATTTTTTCCATGACAAATTTAGTGGCGATCGTGTGAGTAACACCACAAATACTATAAGCTCTTTGACCGGAAAATCGCCGCGCCCATGCTAAATCTGAAAGTGTGGGATCTGGTCGATAAAGTGTTCCAGGGTGAGTTAATAATTGAGGTTCTGTGGCGGGTATCCATCGCACTTTTCGAGGTTGTTGTAGCCAAGGTTTAATGCGATCGCAAAACTCTTGAAAATTGCCGTTACTTTCTGTATAACAATACAAAGATTCACCAGTTCCATACTGTACTAAGCTTTTTAGAAAACCTTCCCCCGCTGAATGGCGGCCGAGAAGTCTTTCGCCGCTGGTGTCGTAACCGTCTTTTGTGTACCAAACTGCCGCAGTAATACCCATTTCTTGATTTGTTTTCCGATAATTGCTTAAAAAGGATAATATTTATATTATAATGTTTCAGGGCAAATCGGCTGAGGAAAACTGGGAATTTACCTCACGACGCGCAGGCGCGATGCCTACGGCAAGCGAAGCGATCGCGAATACGGGGATATTCAACAATCCTAATTTTTTTCACCCCATATCATCAGCCAGATTACTCCAATCCCATCGCATATTTTGAACAAATAATCATGTACAACCCTTCTCTACGTCAAATACCTCGCCATGAACCTGCGGAAGTAATTCCATTAAAGCAAGAATCTTCACTTTTAGACTGGTTAGAAGCCACAGGCCGTCTGTTAGCAAGGGATAACCAGGAACCTGATTATTTACTAAATGAAGAACCAGAAATTTCCGATTTAATGGGTAACGATGATAGTCCTTACGATGACCTTGATGATGATACTGACGATGTTTTGGAAATAGACGAAGACTAAACGAAGGAATAAGGAAGAAGGTAAAGATAAAGCTTTCTATCCTTTTCTTCCTTTTAACCTTCAAATCCCGACTAACAACCAACGAATAATATTTTAGAGTGTGTTGAGGAGAATTTTGTGGAAGAAAAACTATCTTTTAGTAACCCTTTCAACCTATCAGGAAAAACCCTATTAGTGTTGCTAGGAACTTGCTTAAGCGTTGCCGCGATCGCTTTAGATTGGAGTAGTGGAAGATTAATAAATTTAGAGCGATCGCTCTTTTTACCCCTAGCTATTTCTGCTATAACTTCCTCCATTTTAGGCTACTGGATTGTACCTTTACTCCAGCAGATTAAAGCAGGCCAAATCATTCGCGAAGACGGTCCCCAATCTCACTTACAAAAGGCAGGGACACCAACAATGGGCGGCATATTTTTTGTGCCTGCGGGAGTCGCGATCGCCCTTTTATGGACTCAATTTAACCCCGACATTATTGCCGTCTCAATGTTAACCTTAGCCTATGGTTTCATCGGTTGGCTTGACGACTGGCAAATCCTCCGTCGCAAATCCAATAAAGGCATTTCACCTCAAATGAAATTGACCTTACAAATTGGTTTTGCCATCTTATTTTGTCTCTGGTTAGCATTTCACCAACCAGCAATAACCACAGACATTACCCTACCTTTTAGTTTAGTCTTCTCCTTGAGTTTCCTATTCTGGCCATTAGCAGTATTTGTCTTAGTAGCTGAGAGCAATTCCACCAATCTAACCGATGGTGTTGACGGATTAATGGGCGGTTTAGGCGCGATCGCCTTCTTAGGATTAGCCGCATCTATCACACAGCTTTCTCCAGAATTAATGATTTTTTGTGCCTCCATGAGCGGTAGTTGCTTAGGCTTTGTTACACAAAATCGCAATCCCGCCCGCGTCTTCATGGGCGACACAGGAGCCTTAGCTTTAGGCGGCGCTTTAGCGGCTGTTTCACTGCTAACTAACACCCTCTGGTTACTATTAATTATTAGCGGGATATTCTTTGTAGAAGCCGTCTCAGTAATAGCTCAAGTCAGCTATTATAAAGCAACAAAAGGGCCTGATGGTGTCGGAAAAAGACTGTTAAAAATGGCTCCCTTACATCATCACTTAGAATTGTCTGGATGGTCAGAAACACAAGTTGTGGGAATGTTTTATTTGATTAATGTGATTCTAGTTCTCATCACCTTAATTGTCAGTCATTAAACCTTTTGTAGTAGGGTAAATGAATTTACCCTGCTCAAGATTTTTAATAAAACCTAAAACATCTATAATATTACCTAATCAGATATAAATTGTTTTCCTAAATCATCCTAGAAATCTCTATAATTTGTATTGCAGGATACTGTATTATCTCAATAATTAATGTATTAATAACTTAGGGTGCTAACTGACAATCAAAATCTCTCATCTATAGTTAAAATCTATCTATAGTCGGAGTTATACATAGTAGAGATTTTCTTCCTGTTTTAAGTAAGCAAACTAAATCATTAATATTATGACCATACTAAACCGAAAAATTGTTAAAGAGCGACGAGACTATAATACTTGGGTAGCCAATGAAACACTAGAAGATTATTCCCTACGTTACGCTCCTAAATCCTTCAGAAAATGGTCAGAATTTCTAGTAGCTAACACTGCGATCGGAGGCATTTCTTTTCTAGCACTAGAAGCCATTGGTGGATCTTTACTCATAAGTTACGGTTTTGCTAATTCTTTCTGGGCAATTATCACTGTTGGGATTATCATTTTTCTAGCAGGCTTACCAATAGCTTACTACGCTTCAACCTATAATATAGACATTGATTTATTAACCAGGGGCGCAGGATTTGGCTACATGGGTTCGACCATTACCTCCCTAATTTATGCCTCCTTTACCTTCATTTTCTTCGCCTTAGAAGCCGCGATTATGGCTCAGGCATTAGAGCTATATTTTCATCTACCTTTATGGATTGGCTATGTAGTTTGCTCCGTGATTATTATTCCCTTAGTTTTCTACGGAGTAACATTAATTAATCAGTTGCAATTGTTAACTCAACCAATTTGGCTGATATTAATGATTCTGCCCTATATTTTTGTTCTTTACAAAGAGCCAGATGCCATTACCAATTGGTTAAAATTTGCCGGAAATTCACACAGTGGAGCAGCATTTGATCCTCTATTATTTGCTTCAGCCGCCACCGTATCTTTTTCTTTAATTGCCCAATTAGGCGAACAAGTTGACTATTTACGCTTTCTCCCAAGTCAGAAAAAAGAAAATCGTTTAAAGTGGTGGATAGCAGTAATTTTAGCCGGACCAGGCTGGATAATCTTGGGAGTAGCAAAACAATTAGGAGGAGCATTTTTAGCATCTTTAGCAATTAGTCATGGCGCTACAATTGCTAATGCTAAACAACCCATTCAAATGTATTCTGCCGGATTTGCTGATATGTTTTCAAATCCTAGTGTAATCTTATCTATTGCCACATTATTTGTAATTATTTCCCAAATTAAAATTAATGTCACGAATGCCTACGCGGGTTCTTTAGCTTGGTCAAACTTTTTTTCAAGACTCACTCATAGCCATCCGGGAAGAGTAGTTTGGCTAGTTTTTAATGTAGCGATCGCCTTATTATTAATGGAGATGGGAGTCTTTGAAACCTTAGAAGCCGTATTAGGATTATACTCCAATGTTGCCATCGCTTGGATTGGGGCTTTAGTCGCAGATTTAGTAATCAATAAACCCCTGGGATTAAGTCCATCATACATTGAATTTAAAAGAGCTTACCTCTATAACTTTAACCCTGTAGGATTTGGTTCAATGGCGATCGCATCTTTTATATCAATCATCGCCTTTGTGGGAGTATTTGGCATTTATGCCCAAGCTTATGCACCTTTTATTGCCTTAAGTGTGGCATTTATTCTCTCTCCAATTATCGCTATTATTACTCAGGGAAAATACTATATTGCCAGACCCAATATTTTACAATTTAGCAAATATGATTCCCTACTTACTTGCTGCATTTGCGAACAAATATATGAATCCGCAGATATGGGATTTTGTCCAGTTTATGACGGTGAAATTTGTTCGCTGTGCTGTAGCTTAGACGCTCGTTGTGGTGATAAGTGCAAGACATCTAATCGAACATTAGAAAGCGTAGCTTTAACTATTGGCGAGTCAATTTTTCAAGAAAAGTTTTTGCCGAAGTTAGGAATTAAAATTACCCGCTTTATTGAGATATTTTTGCTCATAGCTTTTTTGATAGGTTCAATATTTGGTCTAGTCTATTATTTGGGTGTTTTTCGTAATCCAGATATTTCAGCGAATAATTCTCAAGGATTAATCGGAGTTTTTGTACTACAGTATGCCTTGTTACTGGTATTAACTGGAATTGGTACTTGGTGGTTGGTTTTGAGCGAAGATAGCCGCGAGTTAGCCGAAGCAGAATTAGACAAGCAAAATTTACAACTTCAACAGGAAGTTATCGAAAAGAAACGAGCAGAAAAAGCTTTACAACAGTTAACTCAAGAACTAGAAAGCCGTGTGGAGGAACGCACTGCTGAATTATCGAAAGCTTTAAGCAGTTTAAAATATGCTCAAGCACAGTTAGTTCAAACAGAAAAGATGTCTAGTTTAGGACAATTAGTAGCAGGAATTGCCCACGAAATTAACAACCCTGTAAACTTTATCTATGGTAATTTAGAATATGTCAGACTTTATGTTAAAGGTTTACTAGAATTAATTGCCAATTATCAAAATGAATTTCCCCAAGCTAGTCCTAAAATTAAGGATCAAATTGAAGAAATGGAGCTAGATTTCCTTCAGGATGATTTACTAAAAATACTTGCTTCTATGAAGGTGGGAACGGAACGCATTCGCGAAATTGTCATGTCTTTGCGAGGGTTTTCGAGGTTAGATGAAGCTGCTGTTAAAAAAGTTAATATCCACGATGGATTAGATAGTACGCTGATGATTTTAGGACATCGCCTTAAGGCTAATATGGATCGCCCCGAAATTCGAGTAATTAAGAAGTATGGTAATTTACCATTGGTGAATTGTTATGCTGGACAGCTAAATCAGGTTTTTATGAATATTTTAAGTAATGCCATTGATGCTTTGGAAGATTACAATTTAGGTCGCACGCTCTCAGATATTAAGGCAAATCCTAATCAAATTACAATTCTTACAGCGGTGATAGATGATGGAAAAAATATCGAAATTTGCATTAAAGATAATGGCGGCGGAATGTCGGAAAATGTGCGGCAAAAAGTATTTGATTATTTGTTCACAACGAAAGATGTGGGTAAAGGAACTGGTTTAGGTTTGTCTATTAGTTATCAAATTGTGGTAGAAAAACATCAGGGAACTTTGAGTTGTAAATCAGAATTAGGGAAAGGAACAGAATTTATAATTACAATTCCTATTGATTGAGTATTCAAAAATTAAAGATTTATGATAAACTTAGGAATGAAAATTAAATAACTTGATGATTTGGTTCGTAGTAAGCGCTTTAGCGCTAAAGCGCTTACTACAAAACAGTGCGATGGCTACGCCGGCCGAAGGCATCGCCAAAAATAAATAGCACGCATAACGGGTAGGGACACGGCAATGCCCATTGGTGTCAACTTAGGCTCAAACCCTTAGTCCGACAGGGACTAAAGTCCCTGTCTCAAAGATCAAGTCCTCTTAAGAGGACTAATGAATTTAACAATTTTCTTCAGTCCTCTTAAGAGGACTTTAGCTATTAGACAGGGACTTTAGTCCCTGGCGGGCTTTCGGCTTAAGTTGACACCAATGGGCAATGCCATGTCCTTTACTTGAACGACTAAATCACTTCAAGAAACCCCCGCCAAAACAGGCTCAAACTCTTGAATTAAACCCGCCCTATTCTTCAAATTATCACAATAAACCTCACAAGAATTATTCGGACTCTCAATCAACTTAATCTTATGTAACTGAGCCCCCAAATCAGCAACTGGGGCTCGTAACAACTCCCGAATATACATCGCAATATTCTCCGCCGTCGGCACAACATTCTCAAAATAAGCGATATCCTTATTTAAAAAAGTGTGATCTAATGGCTCAACAACATAGTCATCGATCGCCTTTTGTAAAGCTCCCAAATCAGCAATCATTCCCGTTCTTTCGTCCATTTCACCCCTCACAGTCACCTCCAAATGATAATTGTGACCGTGACCATTTGGACGAGCACACTTGCCATAAATCTCGCAGTTTTCCTCATAGCTAAGTTGCGGGTGAGCTAATCGGTGAGCCGCGCTAAAATGCGTACTAATAGTCAAATAAGCTTCCATTTCATTTCCTAGATAATCAGCCCAAAGTTCAGGATTCTCAAACACTTGAATACGAATCAAAGGTAAATGCGGTGCAAGACGTTGCCAAATTACCCGCGCCATATTTTCAGTAGTTGGCAAAGTTTGCTTAAACTCCGGCCAAACATCATTAAGAAACGAAAAATCTAAATCATTAGTGACTTCTCGCTTAATAACGTGCTTGACATTAGATAAATTCAGCACCATCCCATAGCGATCGACTTCCCCTACCATTGAAACATACAGAACGTAATTATGCCCGTGTCCCGGTGCGCGAGCAGTCGGACCAAAGCGATCGCGATTTTCCCCCTCGCTTAACTCCGGCAACCAATAGCGGTGACTTGCGGAAAACTCCGCTCGACGATTAATGACGCATTGCATAAAACCTGTGAGTATTATATTATTAAGTTGTGTAAATCAGTTTACACTTATTTTACAATAATTTCAATCATTAAATCTGGATTTAGGGCGATCGCAACTAAATCATAACCTCATCATACCAGATTTCCCCAAATTTTACTACAATTATCCAGAAACTTTTCAAAAAATTTGTATTAGATCAATTAACCACTAAACTACTAACCACTAACAAATTTAATGAATTGGCTCATCACGAAAACACAACAAATCTTTAAAAGCTTAGATCAGGTATTTACAAAACCACTATTCTATCTAGGCGATAAACATCTATCTCTCAGTGCAATTTTCCAACTATTCTTATTAGCTATAGCAGTCTTTCTCATTTCTCGCGCTCTGAGCGAGTGGATTAAAAGAGGCCTCCTAGTTCGCATGAAATTAGACAGAGGAAGCCGAGAAGCTATCTCCGTCATCAGCAGTTATATACTAACCACCATAGGTTTAATCATTGTTCTGCAAAGTGCAGGCATTAACCTGAGTTCTCTAACCGTAATAGCTGGAGTTGTAGGCATTGGCTTCGGCTTCGGATTACAGAATTTAGCCAGCAACTTTATCAGCGGCATCACACTACTTTTTGAACACCAAATTCGTGTTGGAGACTTTATTGAAATCGATAGCCTATTAGGAACCGTAGAAAATATCTCAATCCGCTCCACAATCATCAAAACCATAGATGGACTTTTTGTAATTATCCCGAATGTCCGATTTGTCGAAACCAATATTATTAACTGGAGTTATAAAGACCCCAAATCTCGCCTTCATATTCCCGTAGGAGTAGCTTACGGAACCGATCCCTTATTAGTCACAGAAGCCTTATTAATTGCTGCTCGCATGGAACCTAAAGTTTTATCTCATCCCTCCCCTAAAGTATGGTTTCACAAATTTGGAGAAAGTTCCTTAAATTTTGAACTTTTAGTTTGGATTGATAAACCCCAAGATAGCTATGAAATCAAAAGTGCATTAAACTTCTTGATCGAACATGAATTGCGTCAACGCAATATTGAAATTCCCTTTCCTCAACACGATTTATGGTTAAGAAACCCACAAGAATTAAGTAAATTGTTCCAACAAAATGGCAGTGCTTCTGACTTCTCTAATAGCAAAGCTTTCTCCGATAATATTTCCGTTTCAGAAAACAAGAAAATAGCATCAAAGTCACCGAATAATTGGAATCTGCGAGATTTATTGCGACGAGTAACCTATTTTGAGCAATGTACAGATTTAGAACTTCGCCAATTAATTGAATATGGTTATCGGCAATTCTTCCCAGCCGGACAAAATATCTGCCAAGAAAACGACCCAGGCGATTCTTTTTACATTATTCTTTCCGGCGTAGTAGAAGTGCTTTCACAACGAGCCGACAAATATATTGCTACCCTCCACGAAGGAGAATTTTTTGGAGAAATATCCTTGCTATTAGGAACACCTCGCTCTGCCACAGTTAGAGCCATGAAAGATTCTATTTTATTTGTTGTCGAGCGTCACGACTTGCAAAAACTTTTAGTACAACAACCAAATTTAGCAGATCAAATTGCCAAAAAACTATCGGAACGCAAACAAGCATTGCAAAACTTAGGATTATTCGATGAAGGTTCCTCAGAGCAAACACCCTTTATCAAAATCCGCAAGCGAATTCAGACACTTTTTGGAATTTAAGTTATAGACTTATCTTCATAGACTTATCTTCATCTCATATTCCTTAGTGTCTTAGTGTTTAACTAAAAACCATATTATAGATGATTTAAGGAATTTCTTGAAATGGTATATCAAGAATTATAAATTGTTGCCAATCTTCTGCATCAAAATGCCACCATTCCGTAGAAATTGACAAAAATCCCTGTGCTTTCATCACCCGTTCTAACAAAGCACTATTTTTCCTGGAAGCAGCACTTCCTCCTTGATAATCTCTGTAAGCTTTTTCAGTAAAATCATCAAATCCCGTCGGCATTTCTAACTCCTTACCATTGCGATCTACAAGTGTAAGATCCACCGCCGCGCCGCGATTGTGGACGGAACCTTTCGCGGGATTAGCAACATAACGGGAATCTGGCATAGCAGCCCACATTTGCTTAGTAACTGATAGGGGTCTATAACAATCATAAACCTTCAATCCAAGCCCAATCTTTTGCAGATTTTCTTGCACTCGCGACAGCCTTTGAGCAACTGACGATCTTAAAATACATCTAGCTACAGGGTAAAGTTTTTTCTTTAAGAAGTTATTAGTTGTAGCATAGCGGATATCAAGCCGAATTTTGGGATTTACAGTGCGAATATCAACCATTCGCGCCCAACTGGGAAGTTGATTTAATGGCATACTTTTATTTGGCTTCATCGGCAAATTAGCAGCATGAATAATTGTCAAATTTAGCCCAGTTATAAATAGTAGTACCAGCAAGAAAACTATTGAATATTTGCCAATTTTACTTAATCTCATATTTCTTAGTGTCTTCGTGTCTTTGTGTTTCAATAAAATTTAAGAACTAAAAACAAAAGACAATAGCCATTCATTTTTAGTTCTTAACTCTCCTCAAATACCTAACCGCTGATAAACCTGATCTAAATGCCTCAATTGATACTGTGGATCGAAACAATTTTCAATTTCCTGTGCTGTCAAATGAGCAGTAACTCTAACATCTTTGGCAATTAAATCATGGAAACTTCCTGATGATTGATTCCAGGCTTCGTGAGCGCAAGATTGCACAATGCTGTAGGCTTCTTCGCGGCTCATTCCCTTTTCTACTAAAGCCAACAAAACCCGCTGACTAAAGATTACACCGCCGTAAACATTCATATTTCGCTTCATATTTTCTGGATAAACCAGTAGATTTTTCACTAATTCAGTGATTTCTACTAACATGAAGTGAGTTAAAGTTGAGGATTCTGGCAAAATTATCCGCTCTACAGAACTGTGAGAAATATCTCGTTCGTGCCATAAAGCAATATTTTCTAATGCCGCAACTGTATGACCTCGGACAATTCTAGCTAATCCAGTGAGTCTTTCCGAACGGATCGGATTACGTTTGTGAGGCATAGCTGAAGAACCTTTTTGTCCTTTCGAGAAATATTCTTCAACTTCGAGAACATCTGTGCGTTGAAGGTTGCGAATTTCTACTGCAAAACGCTCAATAGATGCGGCTATTAGTGCTAAAGTTTGGACATATTCAGCGTGGCGATCGCGCGAAATTACCTGAGTAGAAGCAGTATCCGGTTTCAATCCCAAATTTTGGCAAGAAATCGCCTCAATTTGCGGGTTAATATTCGCATAAGTTCCCACAGCACCAGATATTTTACCAACAGCAATACTCGATCGAACTCGCACCAATCTTTCACGATTGCGGCAAACTTCTGCCAACCAACCTGCTAGTTTAAAGCCAAAAGTAATGGGTTCAGCATGGATGCCATGAGAGCGTCCAACCATTACAGTATTGCGGTGTTTTTGCGCCTGATAACGAATAGCTTGACTCAAATCTTCTAAGCGTTCGAGTAAGATATCAGCACTGTTCACCAATTGCAATGCCAAAGCCGTATCTACAACATCAGAACTCGTTAAACCGAGGTGAATATAACGCCCAGCATCGCCTACATATTCATTTACATTTGTTAAAAATGCAATCAGATCGTGGCGGACTTCGGCCTCAATTTCTAAGACACGCTTCGGGTCGAAATTAGCCTTAGCTTTGATTTCCTCCACTGCTGCGGCGGGGATGTAGCCGAGTTCAGCTTGTGCTTCGCAAACTGCGATTTCTACTTGTAGCCAGGTTTTGAGTTTGGCTGTGTCTGTCCAGATTTCGCCCATTTCGGGCAGAGTGTAGCGATCGATCACGGTTGGGGCCGGAAAATTACAACTGTCTGATTGTACTGCAAAATTTGCCACTTTAGTTGATAATTGTCTTAGTAGTTACAAATAAATTGTTTATGACATTTTTATTAGCTGGAGATATTGGTGGCACTAAAACAATTTTGCGTTTAGTGGAGAGCACAGATACAGGCGTACTTAATACGCTTTACGAGTTTCGTTACCCTAGCAATAATTTTCCCGATTTAATCCCAATGATGCGGCAGTTTTTGACCGCAGCTACTACCCAATTGGGATATACAGCCATGCCAGAAAAAGCTTGTCTTGCTATTGCAGGTCCAATTGTTAATAATACCGCTAAACTCACTAATTTACCTTGGTTAATTGAAGCAAAACGCTTGGAAAGTGACTTACAAATAGCCCAGGTCAGCCTAATTAATGATTTTGAAGCTATTGGTTATGGTGTATTAGGTTTAGAAGCTAAAGATTTGCACGCTTTACAGGCTGGAAAACCTCAAATTGATGCTCCCATTGCAGTAATTGGCGCGGGAACTGGTTTAGGAGAATGTTTTTTAATTCGGTTAGCAAATGTTGTCAAAGTTTTTGCAACAGAAGGTGGACACGCTGATTTTGCGCCCCGTTCTGAGTTAGAATTTCAACTGTTGCAATATTTGTTAGTTAAACATAATATTCAGCGAATTTCGGTAGAAAGAGTAGTTTCTGGATTAGGCATTGTGGCTATTTACCAGTTTTTACGCGATCGCAAATTTGCTAATGAATCGCCGGAAATAGAAGCAGTTGCGAAAACTTGGGAACAAGAAATTGGACAGAGTGAAAAAACTGTCGATCTCGCTGCCACTATTGCTAAAGCTGCTTTAGAAAAACGCGATCGCCTTTCTGAAAAAACAATGGAAATGTTTGTAGAAGCCTACGGTGCGGAAGCCGGAAACTTAGGACTGAAACTATTACCTTATGGTGGTTTGTACATAGCTGGTGGTATTGCTGCCAAAATTTTGCCGCTGATGGAAACTGGAGGTTTTATGCCAGCATTTACTCATAAAGGTCGCATGGATTCTTTATTAGAAACGATTCCAGTTAATGTGGTTTTGAATCCACAAGTAGGATTAATTGGAGCGGCAATTTATGCAGCTAGTTTGTCACAAGATTAAGTGATGCAGCAGCATTATTTTGACGGGATTCGGGAATCAGGTTTTCCTGTTCTGAATACCTAGAAAGTAGCTCCTTCAAAGATTCTTCTCCAGTAATTCCTCCATTACTAATAAATTTCTCTACCTCTGCTGAGCCATCACTCAAAAATTCCACTTCCCATCGTTCTCCAGGTACGGCTACAGTTACCATGATGGCTTCATCACGCTGATGGGTCAGAGTATAACTTAATCCTTGTTGCTCTAGGTTTTGTAAAAAGAGAACAAATCTGTCAAATACATTTATTTTCATTTATCAAATCTCCGATCGCTTAACAACTATGGAACTTCTCTCATTAGCAGTATTTTATTAGCCACATCCTGAGATATCGGTATCACCGATAACCGATTCCCTTTTCTAACTAGAAAAAGCTCATTATCTATGAATTGCTGTTTAAGATTATCCAGGGATATTAAATTAGAAAATTCTTCCACAAATTCTACACATACCGTTTGCCACCGAGGAGCATCAACGGTAGATTTTTGATCGTAATATTTACTATTTTTATTAAATTGAGTGGGATCTGAAATTCCAGTTTCAACTACTCGCATCAAACCCACAATTCCCGGAATTTTAGTATTAGAATGATAGAAAAAAACCAAATCTCCTGGCATCATTTCTCGCATAAAATTTCGAGCTTGATAGTTACGAACGCCATCCCAGAGAGAAGTGCGATCGCGCCGCAAATCTGCAATACTGTAAACATCAGGTTCCGACTTCATTAACCAATATTTCATTATCAACTCAAACCTATTGCATTAATTAACTTATTGAAGTATAATACCAATTATCACATCTAGGTTAAACAGGTTCGGAATATGACATCAGCAGTAGAAAAGACTAAAGCACGACGAGGTAGAATTTTTCCCGATCGTAATTGGTCGCCTGAAAGAATGGCTAAAGAACGAGCAGATCGAGCAGCTTTTAACCAGCAATGCCGTGCAATCTTTGATAGAGTAAAGCCCGAACTGATCGCAGATCATTATAATTGGTTCATTATCATTGAACCAGAAAGTGGTGACTATTTCATTGATGCCGATGAAAATTTTGCCGTACAAAAAGCTCGTCAAAGTTGTCCAAATAAAAAAATGTTGACATTCCGTATTAATGAAACTGGAACTTGTGGGAAAATATGATTTCAGGTGAATTTGGACCAAATGGTGAACTACTATTTGAAATAGCTTTGATTGCTACCAACGGCGATATATTTTCAGTTGAAGTGCTGCTAGATACTGGTTTTACTACTGGTTGGCTGGCAATTAACTCCCAAGATTTAGAGATTTTGGATTGGTCGCTAGTTCAACCAGGTAAATTAATGCAGACTGCAAGGGGTGAAGAATCCTTTGATATCTACGCAGGAAAAATTTTAATAGATGGACAGGAATTTGATCTTCCAGTTGTTGCTGGTACAGAACTACCAGATAATTTACTAGGTTTACAATGGCTGACAACTAAACGATTAGTAGTAGATTTTTCAGCAGGTGTACTAACATTAGGCTAAACATAGAATTAAATTAAAATAATGCTAAAAACTAAACTTTTAAATGCCGGAATATTCGCGATCGCTCTAGCACTTACGAATGGATGCACCCCTAACGAACCACCTCAAACTGCATCTCCTTCTCCTCAACCTAGTGCAACTCCAACACCAATCAAAACAGCAAAACCAATATCAATAGCATCTCCTACAAATCCCAACCCAGACGCTAATTCCCTAATTCAACAATATATTAAAAAGCTAACTAACCAGGGATATCTTAAAGAAAAACAAGGCATTTGGGTACAATCTAACAATACACTTTTAGCAAATCATCAAGGCACAATTCCTTTACCAGCCGCTTCTATCACTAAAGTTGCTACCACTTTAGTTACACTACAAACCTTTGGTCCCGATCATCAATTTATCACATTAATTGGCGCAACCGGCCCCCTGGAAAAAGGAGTATTAAAAGGTGATTTAGTCATTCAAGGCGGAGAAGATCCTTTATTTGTCTGGGAAGATGCGATCGCACTTGGTAACGCCTTAAATCAAAAAGGCATTAAACGCATCACCGGTAATCTAATAATTATTGGCAAATTTTACATGAATTTTGAATTCGATCCCCAGATATCAGGTACTTTACTTAAAGAGGGATTGAACAGTCAAAAATGGTCTCAAGAAGCTGAAACCCAGTATCAAACATTGCCACCAAATACACCAAAACCCCAAATAATAATTGACGGCTCAGTACAAGTTTTGTCAGCCATTCCAGCTAACATTCAGCCTTTAATTCGTCGGACTTCTTTACCCCTCGCTGAACTTCTCAAGAAAATGAATCAATACAGCAACAATTTAATGGCTAATATGTTAGGTGATAGTGTCGGTGGAGCGGGAGTAGTAGCAGAAAAAGCCGCCGCCGCTGCTGGTGTTCCCTCCGCAGAAATTCAACTGGTTAACGGTTCTGGTTTAAGCGAACAAAATCGCATTTCTCCCCGTGCCGCCTGTGCCATGTTTCTAGCAATTGAAAGTTATCTTAAACCCTACAATATGACTATAGCTGATGTATTTACAGTAATTGGTAAAGATCCGGGAATATTAGCTGAACGCAAAAACATTCCATTATTAGCTGTTGTCAAATCGGGAACCCTAGATAATGTTAGCGCTTTAGGCGGAGCATTACCAACTCAAAAGCAAGGAATTGTCTGGTTTGTCATAATGAATGGTGGTGAAAATGTCGAGGAATTTCGGGTTCAGCAAGAAGCACTCCTTAATACTTTGGTGAATGAGTGGGGAAAAGTTCAAGAATCACCACCAGAATTAACGCCTAATCCTAGTAGAAAAAGTAAAACTTCTGAAAATGATATAGCAACCACCAAGGCTTTGGAAAGATAGAATACGTGAGTTCGACGGAGTGCGATCGCATATTAATGTCTACAGGGAAGTTGACTTTGCTTGATGCTCATCTAAAAATACTCGCAGTTGCTTTTCTTGAAATCCTTTCGCCATTTCCGAAATTTTCTCCGCAAAAGGTATCCATTGCTCGTTTAACTTTTTCAATTCCTCCGCTTGTTTGATAATTCCTTTTAGATTCCCCTTTTTGGCTAAATCATGCAAAATTTCTAGGGTTTCTAATGGTGGAATAACTAAAGATTCATTAGAGGAGTTTTGTCCGCTCAATTTAGTAGTAGATTCTGCTGTCTTTGGCTCTGCATAAACCCAAGATACACCTAATTGTTTCTCCAATAAATTAAATAATTCTGACACTTCCACAGGTTTAGGTAAAAAGGCATTTGCTCCCGCATCTAAACTCTTATATTGGTCAGATTCAAATACACTTGCCGAAGAAACTATCACTATCATTTCTTTGAGTTTTTCAGCATTTCGCAATTGACGTAGTAGCTCAAATCCATCCATTACTGGCATCACTAAATCAGTAATAATTACATCAGGATTAAACTCATTCACTTTCTCTAATCCTTCAGCACCATTAACTGCTTCCACAACTTCAAAACCTACGGGTGTTAATAAGTTGACAATCACCGAGCGATTTTCCCAGCGATCGTCTACTACTAATAATTTCCGTTTATCCCCAGTAAAACCAACTATTGTTCCTTTTAATTCACTACTAGGTTTTAAGGTAAATTCACTCGCGCAAGGTAAGTCTAAATCAAACCAAAATTGGCTGCCCGCACCTAATTGGCTCGTCACTCGAATTTGAGAATCCATCATTTCTACAATCTTTGAACTAATAGCTAATCCTAATCCTGTTCCTTCTGCCATGCGTTTTGTTTCTCCAACTTGTTCAAAGGCAGTAAAGATTTTTTCTCTTTGTTTTTCACTCATTCCCACTCCTGTATCTACAATTTGAAATCGGATTTTTTGCAGGGAATTCAGAGTATTTCCTTCGCTTTCTATGGTTGATGATTCGATCGCACCTACTTTAAAGGTGACGCTCCCTTTATCAGTGAACTTGACAGCATTACCCAAGAGATTAATTAACACTTGTCTTAATCGTTTTTCATCAGCTTGTGTACTAATGGGGAGTGCGGGGTCAAATTGATTAATAAATGTAATACCTTTTTGTTCGGCTTTAATTCGACAAATTTCGCCAACGGCTTGAAGAAATGCGAGAAAATGAAATTCATTAGGATATAATTCCATTCTTTGAGCTTCGATTTTAGAAAGGTCTAAGATGTCATTAATTAGGGTAAGTAAGTGGGAGCCACATTGGTAGATGATGTTTATACCATCAGATTGTTTATGACTTAAACTACTGTCTCGTTTCAGAATTTGAGCATAACCTAAAATGCCATTAAGAGGTGTTCTTAATTCGTGACTCATATTGGCAAGAAATTCGCTTTTGGATTGGTTGGCTACTTCGGCAAATTCTTTGGCTTCGGCGAGTTGGGCAGTACGTTCTGCTACACGGTGTTCGAGAGTCGCAAAAGATTCTCGGAGTTGCTTTTTCATTCGATCGAAGGAAGTAGCTAAAATCTCCAATTCATCCATAGTGTTTATAGTTGCCGAATCAAATTCAATAGAATTAGCATTTGCTACTTCTGTTTGTGCCAGTTGATTGCACCCATCAATGATTGGTTGTAGCCGTTGGTTTAACCATTTAACAAAGCCAATTACTACTAAAATCACAATAGTTCCAGCTAATAATGCACTACCCAAGGTAATGCTTAAGACAGGTATTAAAACTACTCTTTGGGGAACGGCCGCCAGCATTATCCATTGGGTATTGGCAATTTTCTCGTAAGCCCAAATTTGACCATGAGATTCGATGATTCCAGAAGGTTGATTTTGAATTTGTTGCCAAATTGCTTTAAGTTCGGGAATATTTTGATAGTTTTCTCGGTTTTTTGCTTTAGTGATATCGGGTGGATAAGCTAACAAGTTGCCTTGCTTACTAAGGATCGCAAAATATCCGCGATCGTGAATCACTTTATAATTTTCTATTTCTTGAGTAAGTGCTGTAACATTAACATCACTGGTGATATAACCAATGAGTTTACCCGCTTCATCTCTAATAAGATAATAGTACGATGTCAATGTAATTCCAGTCCAATCGTAGGGATCTTTCCATGCGGGTTTGTCTGCCTGTATTGCAAATTTATAGTAGTCTGTACCCGGATAAAATTCTGCTTCAATAATGTTCACATAACGAATGTTTTGATAGGGGGCAGGTAAGAATTTACCGACTGCATTTGGGTTGCCTTGATCGATGTAGTGATAGGGATAGAACCATTTCCGATCTTTGAGTATGCCGTAGGCAGTTTGACCAATACAAGAACCCATCACTAACTGAGGTCGTTTTTTAAAAAATTCAAAGTTTAATTTTTCATAGTATTCTTTGCCGAGGGAGGGATTTTGGCGAGATGTTTGAACTGCGGTTCCCGCTCCTTTTGTATATTCTTCCACCTGAATCAGTTGATTTTCAATGCTGAGAACTTTTGTTTTGAGAGTTTGGCGAATTTCGTTTTTAGCTTGTTGGCTGAGGGCTTGATAAACCCAAAATGACATTGCACCTAGTCCAATAAAGACTCCACCTAAAATGGAGAGAAGTAATTTTGTCCCGATCGAACGATAAGGGGAAATATTGAGCAGATGAAGGCTGTCATGGTTTGAAGTTGGCATAATTTATAGCTCCGGTAATGGGTAATGAAGAATTGTTCATTGAGATGTCCCTTATTTCACTGATGGCATATTTACAGATTAATTGAGGAAGGTTAAGATCGGACGATCGCTAAATTTTATTTGTTTAAAGTTTAACAAAGTTATTTTTACTAAGGAATGAAAAATAAATAACTTGATGGTTTGGTTTGTAGTAAGCGCTTTAGCGCTCTTGGCGCTTACTACAAACCAGCTAATAATTTCTATTCCTAAATGTTTATTTTTACCGATCGAATGGTACTCGATCGCTTTTATCATAGGGAATTTAACTCTGCTTGATGCGTTTCCTGAGTCTTACCGAAGGATTCATCTAAAAATACTCGCAATTGCTTTTCTTGAAATCCTTTTGCCATTTCCGAAATTTTCTCCGCAAAAGGTATCCATCGCTCATCTAATTTTTTCAACTCCTCCGCTTGTTTGATAATTGCTTTCAGATTACCCTTTTTCCCTAAATCTTGTAAAATATCTAATTGTTCTAATGGGGGAATCACTAAAGATTCATTCCCCAATATTTGCGAACTCAATTTAGTAGTAGATTCT
>MBRE01000034.1 GCA_001698425.1 Oscillatoriales cyanobacterium USR001
AACCTGCGATCGTTCCGATATCTCAACCTCAAGCCGGTTTAATCAATCTCAGTGAATGGTTACAAAATCCTGAAGATTTTCAATACCATTGGCAGCCTCTTGAATCATTTTTAAGTAACCAAGAAGGCAATCTAATTTATAGATTTGCCAGCGCACCCCGTTCCCGCAGTGCTGACGCTGAAACACATACTTTAAGTGTGAGTAAGGTGAGAGAAATCCCATTGCCAGGACATCCTCTTGTATTGATTATCAATTGTCAGCTAGAAAGTGATGGGAAACGGGATATACTTGTCAGATTGTATCCGAGCACGGAGAAACAAACTTATTTACCAGAGGGAGCACAATTGATTATCCTTGATGAATCTGGAGAGGTGTTTTTAGAAGCGCAATCTCGAAGTGCTGATAATTGGATTCAATTGGAGTTTAGAGGGGAAGAGAAAGAACATTTTAGCGTTAAGGTAGTGTTTGAGGATGTCAATATTACTGAGAATTTTGCGATCTAATTTCAACTCAAAATTATAGGAATGCCAATGGTTAAGATAGCTGTATTGAGTTTTTTAACTGGTGATTGCCAGCAGGGTTTTCAGCAAGTAAGGCTAGAAAATCGTGATGATAATCAGCGTTTATTAGGGGCATTTATGGGCAAATTGCCACCTGCACCGCACATTCCAGAGCTATATACTACCTGGCAATCCCGATATCGTCTAATGGGGTCAAGGTTTCGAGAATTGGAAAAGAAACCAGGAGTGATAACAAATTTTTCTAGTCGCGATTTAGAAATAAACAGCGATGCTTTAAAACAGCAGCTTAATGATTGGCTTAAATCACCTGATTTTTTCCCTGTAATGCAGGGTTTACTGATGAAAGTTAGGCAAGATGAAGAAGTGCGAGTAATCGTTCAAACTGAGGACTCCCACTTGCGGCGCTTACCTTGGCATTTGTGGGAGTTTTATGATCATTACCTGAACGCGGAAGTAGCTTTGAGTTCTCCTGTTTTTCAGCAATCAAACTCACCTAAAACTAGAAATAAGGTGAGAATTTTGGCAATTATCGGTGATAGTACGGGAATTAATTTAGAGAGGGATCAGCGTGAGTTAGAAGAAAAGTTACCAGAGGCAGAAATTGTTTTTGTTAGGGAACCGGAAAAAGAAAAGGTTTTTGAGGTGATTTGGGATTGGCGGGGATGGGATATTTTGTTTTTTGCAGGTCACAGTATTAGTGAACCTGATGCTACTACGGGAAAGCTTTTTATTAAAGATGGTAAAAGTTTAGAAATTGGGGATTTAAAGTTAACTCTGAGAAAGGCAATAGCGAGAGGGTTAAAGTTGGCAATTTTTAACTCTTGTGATGGCTTGGGTATTGCTAAGCAGTTAGCTGATTTGAATATGCCGCAAGTAATTGTCATGCGAGAGCCGGTGCCGGATATGGTGGCTCAAGAGTTTTTGAAATTTTTTCTTGAGGCGTTTGCTCGCGGTGAATCTTTGTATTTAGCGGTGCGGGAAGCGCGGGAAAGGTTGGAAAGCGTGCAGCATGAATTTCCTTGTGCGACTTGGTTGCCGGTTATTTGTCAGAATCCTGCTGAGGAGCCGGTGAGTTGGCGGGAGTTGTGTAAGAAAATTGAAACTGATGAAGAACAATCTTCAGAACAACACTACTCAGCAACACTACGATTTATTGGCGATCGCATTGCAGGGAAAAGCACTTATCTAGCTTCATTAGTACGTTGGCCTAATAGTGATCCCTCTACCAGTCCTGTGCAAACAGTAACACCGATAAATGACGATGCAAAAGAACTCTTTAGGGCAGCTAAAAATATTTTAGAACAAGGAGACTCGTTACCGCCAACTTATTATGATTGTTGTGATCAACAAGATTACTTTATCCAGATTGTTCTTAAAAAGCAGTTTCCAAGTAAGTCTTTTAAGCAAACAATAATTAATCAGTTAATTACTATGAATATCAACTGTAAAGAATATATGGGAGAATTGTTCAATTATTTGCTTGATGATTCTAGTTCAATTTTTGTTGAAGAACATTTACAAGATTGTTTAATAGCTGATGGTTTATTGTTATTGATTGATTATTTTAACAGTAAAGATGATGAGTATGCTATTAGTTTAGATATCTTAATAAGGGGAATTACTAGATTGGAAGTAACTCCTAAAAAACGCCGAATTGCGTTCATTTTTACAAAGTGTGACCTACCAGAGTTATGGTTGAATCGCACTTATCCAAGAAAGTTAGCATCTACTCGCTTCCCACAAGTTTATAAAAGATTAGAATCTTTGCAGCAACTAGGCTCATATACTGTTGATTACTTTACAACATCTTCTTTTGGAATGATAGGAACGCAGTTTTTAGAACCAAACTCAATATTTGATTATAATAATCAATATTTTTCAGTCCTCAAAGATCCTAAATATTGGAAGCCATTTGGATTAGTCTCACCTATTTTTTGGCTATGCACTGGCAACCGATATCACGAACTTGACATCACTTAATTAATCGAACTGCCGATTTCAGAATAATTATTGCCTCCCAGTCATCTACCAAAACACCAAGGAAGTTCTGACTCAAGAGGATATTTTAGCTATACTGGGGTGAACTAACTTAATTTACATCTCCCACCTGCTGATAAAGCCTATCAGTGATTCACATCTTACAATAACTGCGATATAACCGCTAGTCAAATGAAACGTAAGTGTACTAATATCAAATGTTCAAATTTCCGCAAGCATTTATCTGAATCCGAAGTAATATGTCCTGCCTGTGGTATGGCTCCTGTTAAGGATATAAAAAATCGTAAAGATTCAGGTCAGGAGATAAGTAGTCTGAGTAAAAAAATAAAGTCTCTGAGAGTCGGATATTTATGGCGAAATGTAGCTTCATTCCAGTTGACAATAATAACGATTTTAATTTATGTGATATGTGCATTATTATTAATATATGCAGATGATTTGAGGAATCTCATTATATATAATAATCCTTCAGCTAAAAATACTGATATTGATACTATACCTATAGGATCTGCGGGGCTTCCTTCATGTGACGCAGCTTTATTTGGCTCTTGCTCTTCTAATCATGAACTTCTACACTCATCGGAATCATTTAAAATCTCAAAAAGCATTGAACAAGAAATCCAAAATCAATTATCAGGAGAAATTTTAATTAATTTACCTAACGAAATGACTTTATCGACCAAAGAAAAAGTAGAAATTCGTATTGCTAAAAAAGGGATAAAAGATTTGAAAAAAGGTTTACGAGGGAAAGGAACACCTGAAATAGAAACAATTAAAATTAGTCCAATAATGAAAATCAGGCTAATTGGAGATAAGTTTGATATTAAGGCTCTTAGCCATGAAGTACAGCCAATTACAAATTTTGATTTTACCCAATGGGAATGGGAAATAATACCTAGAGAAGTGGGAAATCAATCATTAGAAGTTAGTGTTAGCTTAATAATAAAAATACCCCAAATTAATGAAACTCTAGTAAAAGACTACCCTGTATATGAAAAGAAAATCAAAGTCAAAGTTAGCCAATTTGAAACAATGAAACTTTTAATTTTAGGTGTAATAGTATTGCTTGTTTTATGGATTATTATCAGCAATAGAACCAACTTAACTGCTTGGATAAAGCAAAAAACAATCAACAATAGCCATGAAAACTTCGATAAAGTTAAGTCTCAAGTCTTTAAATCAGTTATAATTGTCCTCGGAAATGGTAATTTAGGAATAGGATTTCCATCTATCACCGTTCAAATTTTGTCTGAGGGGAACATACTGCCAATTCAACATCTAGGTGAATTGCCACCAGCACCAGAGATAATAGAAGTTTATCATAATTGGCAGTCACAATATAACGGTTTTATAGAAGAAAAGAATAAAATAAGTCGGATGGAGAGAAAGCAAGGTAATGTAACAAGCTTTTCTCAAGTAGACATTGAGAAATTAGCTGAAGAGTTGGAAGAAAAACTAAATAAATGGCTCAATGCCGAGCAATTTCTGTCAATTGATAGAATCTTGCGTGAGAGATTCAATCGTTCTGATGAAATCCAGGTAATCATCCAATCAGAAAATATCCATGTGCGCCGACTTCCTTGGCATCTGTGGGATTTTCTCAAGCCTTACCGCAAAGCTGAAATTGCTTTAAGTTCACCTTTTTATGACCGAACTTTAAAAACTGCTGTCACTAGAAATAGAATCAGAATTTTATCAATTTTGGGCGATGATAAAGGAATTAATATCGACAAAGACAGGCAGTTACTAGCCAAGATTGATGCAGAAACCACCTTTCTTGTCAAGCCTAATCCCCAAGAATTAAATGAACAATTGTGGTCAGAACAAGGCTGGGATATTCTCTGTTTTTCCGGTCACAGTTCTAGTGAAATGGATGGTAGCAACGGTTGGATTTATATCAATGATACCGATAAACTAACCATTCCTGAATTAAAAAATGCTCTCAGCACAGCCATCGAACGGGGTTTGCAAATAGCAATTTTCAATTCTTGCGATGGTTTAGGATTAGCCAATCAACTCGCATCTTTGCACATTCCCCAAATTATTGTCATGCGGGAACCAGTACCCGATGCAGTTGCACAAGAATTTTTAAAGAACTTTCTCACTGGTTTTGCAAGTGGTAAATCTTTCTATTTAGCAGTCCGAGAAGCGCGGGAGAAATTGCAATCTTTGGAACAATATTATCCCTGTGCCAGTTGGTTGCCGATTATTTGTCAAAACCCGGCTGAAATTCCGCCAACTTGGGATTCATTACGCCATACCTCTTAATTCTGGATATTGCTTAGAAAGCTTTTTGATCATAATGTCAAACCAAGGTAAAACTTATTGATGTACAATCATCGCGTCTCGACTCATTTCAATCAGCGAGTGCTGACTAAATAATTGAATCAACTGAGGTAAATTACTTTGAAACAATGCCTCAAGTTCTGCATTTGTGATATTGCCAGTTGTTACCAAAAGCAACTTATAAGGTTCTTGATGAATTAAAAAGCTATCCCAAAAATCTGAATCTTTAGTAATAACGATTCGTGATTCCTGAATTGAAATAGCATTGACTTCTGTATCAGGTGTTGCATTTTTTAATGGCAAATCTCTTGTATGAATCGTATCATAACCAGCCCCTTGTAGAAAACGGGCTAAACGCACTGGTAATTGAGCATCTACAAGAAACTTCATTGGGCAATTTTATAAATACTTTTCACCTGAGTTAACCGAGTAGCAAATAGTAAAGCTGCTAAAATATCATCCCGTTCTAAATCATCATAATCTACTAAAATT
Organism: Oscillatoriales cyanobacterium USR001; assembly: GCA_001698425.1. Taxonomy (GTDB): domain Bacteria; phylum Cyanobacteriota; class Cyanobacteriia; order Cyanobacteriales; family Microcoleaceae; genus Kamptonema. Next base: position 5,298 of record MBRE01000034.1, read on the forward strand.
TCCTCAATACTCATCCCAGAACTCAGTAACTCTAAAATAAACTCAACCGGATAACGCAATCCCCGAATGCAGGGTTTGCCATGACAGATATTTAGATCGAGAGTAATTCGCTGCAAAAGTGAAGGATTCATGGTAACTTTTATCAACTAAACTGATTATAGCAACCCATCTGCCAAAATTGCATAATCATTCCCCATCTTCCCGAAGAAAGGTTAGTTAACCAGGCGCAGACACTATGGAAACTAACCTCATCAAGCAGGAATTGACCGGAACGATCGCCACTTTCTCTCAGCATCAATACCAGCCTAACACTTGGGAAACAGAAAGGCTATTCCTCCGACCCTTTACCGCGAAAGATTTTGCCGATCTTTACCGATTTTACAGCCATCCAGAAGTAATGCGTTTTATCGGCAAAGGTGCGAGAACTGAATCAGAAACCCTTGCTGAATTAATCAGTTTCATCACCCATTGGCGACAGCACAATTTCGGCAATTTTGCCATCATTCACAAAGCCTCTGGGAAATTGATGGGTCGCACTGGACTTTATTTTAGCGATCGATGCAAAGAGGCTCAATTTGGCTACGTTTTGGATAAATCTTATTGGGGTCAAGGCCTTGGTTTGGAAGCGGGGAAAGCCAGTTTAGACTATGGTTTTAAGGTACTAGAATTTGAGCAGATTGTTGCCTTTGCGATGCCAGAAAATGTTGTATCTCGGAAGATTTTATCTGAAAAATTGGGGATGCACTGCATCACAGATAATTTTATATATTCTGGCATCCAATATGCTTATTATAGCATTGGGCGAGCCGAATACTTGACAAGTTCCTCTTTGCGTGTTAAAGCTTGCAAATCTTCCTGAGCAGTCAGGAAAGGTGGAGTGGCGATCGCGTCATTTCTGCGCCTCATAGCAGCGCGATCGCACTATCCCCAATTCCCCCAAAACAATTTTCTAGCTAAACTGCATAAACTCCCTAACTCGTTACGAAAAAGATATAGCAAACCAAACAAACTCTCAAGGAGATACTCATGGCAACTTTTGCTAGAAGTGGAGCGCGATCGGGGGATAATGAAGATATTACTCCCGGAATTAGTCGGGGACGAACGATCGATTTAGGGATTCAATTGGCGGGTAATTCTGTGGCGCTAATTGTGCATTTCACTCAGGAATCAGAGAATAAACGCAATATTTTGTTACAGGTGCATCCGGGTGGGGGTAAAACTTATTTACCGCCAGATGTGGAATTGATTGTGTTCGATGATACGGGTGGTGTGTTTTTGGAAGCGCGATCGCGCAGTGCTGATAATTGGATTCAATTGGAGTTCCGGGGGGAGCCTGGGGAGCGGTTTAGTGTTAAGGTGGCTTTAGGGGATGCTAGTATTGTGGAAGATTTTGTTATCTAAGCTAACCAGGAGAAAGCAGTGGGAAAGTTAGTGGTGCTGACTTTTGCAGAGGGAGACTTGGACAAAGCAGGTTTTCCGGTAACGTTACAACTAGGGGAGGAGGGGAAACCTGCGACTACTCAGGAAACCGGATCTTTACCGCCAAACCCAGCAATTATCGAATCGTACACAAATTGGAAATCCATCTACGATGGCTATATGGGGGTAAACAGTAGGTTAGAAAAGCCTGCTGCACAGATTACCAATTTTTCTGTCGCTGATGTTATAGCAGTTAGTCAGAAATTGATTATAGCGATGAATCAATGGCTTCGATCTCCCCAGTTTATGCAAATTTGGGAAACTTTACTGACAAGCCTTGATCCTTCAGCACCAATACGATTGGTTATTCAAACGCTAGATATTCAGATCAAAAGACTTCCTTGGAATCAATGGGATTTCCTGGAGAGATATCTCCATGTAGAAATTACAATTGGTAAACCATACTATAACACAATTCAGTCGCAAAAAAAATCTAAGCCAAAGAATAATAAAGTTAACATTTTAGCTATTTTAGGCAACAATGACAATATTGATATTAACCAAGATCAAATAGCAATTCAAAAAATAAAAGGGGCAGATCCGCACTTTTTAGTAAAGCCTAATCGACAGGATTTGAATGACCAGCTTTGGGATAAACCCTGGGATATCCTGTTTTTTGCTGGCCATAGCAACACTGAAGGAGAAAACGGACGAATTTACATCAATGATACTGAAAGTCTAACAATTAGTGAGTTAAAATATGCTTTGAGAAGGGCAATTTCATCGGGATTGCAACTAGCTCTTTTTAACTCTTGTGATGGCTTGGGACTAGCACAAGAGTTAGCTGATTTAGATATCCCCCAAATTATTGTCATGCGAGACCCAGTTGCAGATCGAGTAGCACAAGAGTTTTTAAAGTATTTTCTTAATGCTTTTTCTGAAGGTCAACCATTTTATCTAGCTGTCAGAGAAGCAAGGGAACGGTTACAAGCTTTAGAAAATCACTTTCCCTGTGCCAGTTGGTTGCCAGTAATATATCAGCATCCAACTGTAATGCCCCCAACTTGGAAAGAATTATGTGGTATCGATTCTTCTCCCCAAACTATCGAAGTTTTCTTTTCCTATGCCGACGAAGATGAAGATTTGCTTAATGAAATAGAGAAGCATATCAGTAGTTTGAAAAAACAGGGTAAAATTAAGCCCTGGTCTGTTCGTCAACTCAGTCCAGGAGCAGAACCAGAAACAGAAGTTGCTAAACGTCTAAATTCAGCCCGTGTCATCATTTTACTTGTTAGTCAAAATTTTCTCGATTCAACTGATTGCTATAGCATTCAACTAACACGGGCAATGGAACGTTACAAAAAAGGAGAGGCTATTGTTATCCCTGTTATTCTTCGTCCTGTTGATTGGCAAAAAGAAGCTTTTGGCAAGCTTAGACCTCTTCCTGAAAGGGGAAAACCTGTGACCATTTGGGCAAATCGGGATGAAGCTTTTGAGAATATTGCTAGAGGCATCCGAATAGTAATTGAAAGCTTGACTACAAGCTAATATCAAGAACGGTAAAAAGGCTAGACCTTAAAACTACTACATACCGGAGATCAACCATGTTTGACCATAATTCAGTATCTCGACCTACCAGAGCAATTGAAGTTGTATACTGCTACTTTGAGTCTGACAAAGACGAAGAACTGCGGGATGAACTAGAGAAACACCTAACGACTTTAAAGCGGGAAGGCTTAATTACATCTTGGTGTAAAAAAGAAATTCAGGCTGGAGGGGAAGAGGAAAGTCAGATTAACAAACACATAGACACGGCAAGTCTTATTTTGCTATTAATTAGTTCAGATTTTATTGCGTCGCCGACTTGTTACGATCAACAATTTGATCGTGCTATCAAGCGTTATGAAAATGCAGAAGCTCACGTTATGCCTGTACTTCTGCGTCCTGTAGATTGGCATGATAGCCGATTTGGTGATATGCGACCATTGCCTACTAATGGTGTACCTGTCACCAGTTGGTCAAATAGTGATGAGGCATTTCAAGATATCACTAAAGAAATTCGCAATGTTGTTAAGGAATTTTGGTTAAGAGATGAACAGAGAATCAATGAATCTTACAATCAACTAAGAAAGGAACTAGCTACACAAGAGTGGAGAAAGGCTAACGATACAACTAAATCTATTCTATTCAGAATAGCTCTCAAAGAAGAAATAGGGAACCTTTCAGCCGAAGATATGAAAATAGTTCCTTTCCAGGATATATATGCGATCAACAAACTTTGGTCAGAATACAGTAATGGGCATTTTGGCTTTAGTATCCAGAAGTACCTCTTGCAACAAAGTGATTACGAAAGTTTTATCAAACAGATAGGTTGGAATGTTGATGACTCTTGGTTAGAGTATGAAAACCTTCAATTTAATTTAAACTCTCCAGAGGGACATCTTCCCTATAGCGGGGTTCATTTTTGGCAAGCAGTACCTTCATTCCCTTCGGAACCTCCTAATATTAATTACTACAAACTACCTCGTACTCGTAACGAATTTTACTACAGGTATCCGGTTAATTATTATCAGCGACAAAAGACTTTTCAGGAGCAGTTTAAGCCAAGAAATCAGCTAGATTTAGATTTGTCAAATTCAGAGTTTAAGCGCGAAATAGAGCAAATCTCAAATTCTTCATTTATTACTCCCTCACCAGTAATTAACAATCGTTCTGGTGGAGGTGCTGGTGGTGCATTGATGGGCCTTGGAATTTTAGCTAGGGCAGCGTTTCCTTGGGCTTTAACAGTAGCAGCAGTGGGAACGTTAGCATGGTTAGGATATGAGGGGTATAAGAAGTATAAACACCATGAAAAAGAAAATGAAATAAAAGAAAAAATTGAATCTCTTCTCTCTCGCCTTAACTAATAACATCCAAGAAAATAAATAGAATGAGGCTTACCCATGTCCACAGCACAACTAACAGATTATTTCAACTTCCTCACCCCCGATGATATTCGACTCAAAGGCACAAGAATCGGCATCGAAACCATCCTTTATGAATACATCGATCGCAGTCGCACCCCAGAAGAAATTGCCCAAACCTACCCCTCGCTAACCTTAGAACAAGTCTATGCGACAATTCTCTATTACCTACAGAACAAAGAAACCACTAGCGATTACATAAAAAATTGGATAGAACATGGTCACAAAATGAGAGAACAACAGCGCCTCAACCCTCCACCCGTATCGGAAAAACTTCGTCAATTGAGAGCCGCTAGACAAGCCCAAACATAAGCAAATGACTCTAAAATACCTAATTGATGAAAATGTAAACCCTTTGTATCCCAATCAAATTAGACAGCGAGAACCTGGTATCATCATTCAAGTAGTAGGAGAACCGGCAACACCACCAAAAGGCACACTCGATCCAGAAATTCTCTATTGGTGCGAAGATAATAAATTTGTGCTTGTGACTAATAACCGTACTTCAATGCCAGTTCACTTGGCAGATCATATCGCGCTAGATCATCATATACCGGGGATTTTTATCCTCAATCCTAATTTAAGTATTGGCGAAAACATTGAAGAATTGATTTTAGTTGCCCTCGCTTCTGAGGAGGATGAATATCAAGACCGAATTATTTATTTACCTTTACCTTAAAGCCTTTTACTGGCATCTCCCTTAATAACTTGAATATCAACCACAAACTGTAGGGGTGCATAACTATGTGTCCCTATATTTTTGACAAAAAATTCCCCCCATCCGCATAAACCTCTCCCTCCCCACCGATAAAGCCACAACAGGGATAAACAGCGAATAGCCACAAAACCACCTGCAAAAATTCCAGGCTAACGCTGCATAAAACTCACAACCCTGCACGACTAAACAATAGCAACCCACCCAGAGGTACTTATGACTAGCCAAGTCGATCTCAACGAAGTCAGAAACCGCGTACTTACTAACCAGCAAAGCGGTACCGATCTCCCCAACTCAAGCGATCGCAGTGTCTTTGTAGACTCCGAAGGTAACATCATCCTCCGGCCCCAACCTGGTACTGAACGCCAACTCTCCCGCGTTCCCCAGAAAACCTTTGCTGCCAATCTCACAGCCGATCGCCAAATTGTAGCTCAAAAACTCCCCAATAACACTCAGGAAATGTTCATCAGTGGCGTTACTGGCTGGGTTTACGGCATTATCAGCGAACTTGGCGATCAATATACAATGTTCGCCTACAGCGACGGTAGCTTATATCAAGTGATGGTTTTGTTCCCAGAAGTTGCGGGTAAATTTAGCCAGCACGATTCTCACTTATTCCAAGACGGTCGGGTATGCTTCGGCGATGCTGGAGGTTTGCCCACTTTAGAGCAAGCTTATGCCAAATCTGTCCTCTGGGCAACAGGTTTCAGCAGTTACCTCCGTACAGGGGTTTTCCCCTTTTCCATTAACAACCTCTAAAAACGCGCTTTGGACAAAGAAACCGGGTTTTTACTAAATCTGTGGGCTACAACGAGGTCTTTTGGTGAAAAACCCGGTTTCTCGGCCCCCGCGACTCCGACTACAGAAACCGGGTTTTTACTAAATCTGCGGGCTACAACGAAGTCTGTTCGCGAAAAACCCGGTTTCTCAGCCCCCGCGACTCCGACTACAGAAACCGGGTTTTTACCAAATCTGCGGGCTACAACGAAGTCTTTTGGTGAAAAACCCGGTTTCTCAGCCCCCGCGACTCCGACCACAGAAACCGGGTTTTTACTAAATTTGCGGGCTACAACGAAGTCTGTTCGTGAAAAACCCGGTTTCTGAACCCCCGCGACTCCAAGAATTTACCCATTTTCAACTTAAAACTATGATGTTATACATTTCCGAGTCAGTTCTGGACGAGATTGAGACTGCGATCGCGAACCATCCTCCCGAACGCGGTGGGGCGATTCTAGGGCCTGTAGGTCAGCCCATTATTACTCACTTTCTCCTAGACGAACAAGCCCGCACCAGTGGGGCCAGCTACCTCCCATCTCCGCAGTTAACTCAGCGGGTGCAGCAGCTAGAAATCATGGAAAAAATCGAGTTTAAAGGCGTGATCCACTCCCACCCCGGCGGCTTAGATCGTCCTTCCGGCCCCGATGAAACTGCAATGCTGGAAGGGTTGAATCTTAATCCTCACATTCCCTACTTTGTGGCTCCAATTGTGACTTTACAGCGTTACGGGGGGCAGTTGCGCGAACACGAATTGTCGATCGCACAAGGTAAAATTTCCTGTTATGTTGCTTCTCGCGATCGCAATTATCTGCGAGTGGAAACGCTATCAGTTAAGGAAGTGTGCGATCGCGATTTACCTCGGATTCTGCAAACACTTTTACCGACGGTAACACCCAAACGCATACCGCTACAACCTGATTTACAGCGACTTTGCCAGACTTTTGGCAGCACTCAACCGCCAGAAATTTTCGTGGCTGAGATTGAAGGACGGGCGATACCGGCCGGTCGCGTTATTCTCAACGGTGGTTTGGAATTGCTGTTTCTGTTCAGCGAGTCTTATCCCGTTACGCCGCCTCTGCTGATGCTAACCCCATTTGGGGGCAACACAGAGGAAATCAAGTTAGATTGGTCGCTGGAAACGCCACCAGAAGAGCGTTTGTTAACCGCTGTTAAAGGTATTATTACTGGTTCTGGCCCCTATCAGAAGGTGTATGGCCCTTTGGGAAAGTCCCCGATCGCAGCCGACGGCGATCGCGCCCATCTAGCTGGTTGGACAGGTTGCTATTCGGGCCTTGACCCTAAAATTGCTGCAAGTGAAGTACAGCAAGGGTTATTTGCCCGCAGTCAAGGGATTCTCAGTCAACATCTCAGCAGCAAGCGGGTGTTGATTGCGGGGACGGGTTCTGTGGGTTCCTACTTTGCGGAACAATTGGTTCGCAGCGGTGTTGGTGCTCTCACTCTCATCGATCCTGAAACGGTTGAAGTGGCGAATTTGTGCCGCACTACTTACGATTTTACAGATTTGGGTCGTTTGAAGGTGGAAGCCTTGGCGCGGCGACTGCTGCATATTAACCCGTTGTTGGAATTGATGGTGCAGCCTAAAAGTTTGTCAGACTATGAGGTTGCGGCTTTCGATGCTTTGGTACAAGCAGCGGACTTGATTATTGCGACTACCGATGACCCCGCCGCCCAGCGGATTCTCAACCGCTTTGCTTATTTTCACGGTAAACCTGCTTTGTTTGTAGGATTATACAAAGCTGCGGAAGGAGGTGAGGTGATTGTGAGTATTCGCGATCGCACTCCTTGTTATCTTTGTGCGACGGCTAATCGTCACCAAGCGGAAACGAATTTGGGACGGGTGAGTGCGGAGGGGGATTATGGGAACAATGGTCGGGTGATGGGTGAAGTGGCGATCGCGGCGGATATTCATCATGTTACCAGTGTGGCGGTGAAAATGGGGCTGTCGTTGCTGTTACCGGAGGATGCTGAGGCGAAGCTTAAAGGTTTCTTGAATCCGGCGATCGATGGGGGATTAAATTATCTCACGCTGTCGATGGTTCCTAATTATTGGTTTTATCCAGGTGTGTTTGGAGATACCCCCGGACAGTATGCTTATCAGAGTGTTTGGTTAACAGCAAAGAGTCGGGAAGAATGTCCTGTTTGTGGTAGCGTACACCATCGAGTTGACCCGCGAGCGATCGCGTTACGGAGTTTGCAATCTGATGAAATTCGGGCGGCTTTGAACGGTTCTCGTTCTTAAGAATAGCTTGAAAGGTGATGCGATCGCGCCCAGGGGAAAGCCTTTTTTCCTCTGGGGCTTTCTGCTGTAATTATATGGTATGGTAGAGGTGGGAGATATTGTCGGAATATGGGATAATATCAATTGCAGTTTTATAATTATGGTGTTACCAGATTTGATCTGAAAACAATGAGTAACGAAGGAGGACAAATTAGCGATAAAGGTAAGCCAATAGACCAATGGTTACAAGATTTAGTTGTGATTCCTGGTAATCAGCTTAATCTCATAACCAAAGAAGAGTTCTAGTAGTAATATCACACAAAAAAGAGGCAGTATGATTAGTTTTTCTGACCTTTTACCCGAAATCAAAAAAAGACCCACTCTCTATTTAAGTCGATACTCAATTTTTGATTTTCAATCATTCTATTATGGGTACGATTTCGCGAGGAATCAACTCGGATTACCCAAATCGGAAAAAGACCAAGAATTTGAAGAGTTTTTGTTATGGTTAAGAGCTAGATATAAAATAGAAACTACCCAATCTTGGGCGAGTTTAATCCTGTTTCATTCTGGAGATGAAAGAGATGCTTTAGTTCGGTTCTTTGACTTATGGGAAAAATTCCAGAAGTTAGATCGCGAAAGTGTTACGGAGCAATATTACAACCCAGTTTCATCATTAGACCTTTTGCCAAAATAACAAAGAGATAACGATAAATAATGAATTAACCTTCTTAAATTCCCCAAAAAAGGCATTACCATGAAATACCAATCACTTGTCCCAATATTAAGTGCGATCGCTCTATCTCTCGGTGCGACACTCACTATCAATCCGTTCAGTTACGCTCAAGAAAGAACATTCACCTGCGGTACAGCCAAAGACAGAACAACAGGTAAACAAGTACCAGCAACTCTGGTTAGCACCCCAAGGGGAAACATCCCCCTGATTCTCTGGGTTAATAACTTTCCTTCCGGGACTCCACAGCAGCGATGTCAGGAGATTTCTACTAGATTCCAGCAATTTGCTGACAACCATTTGCTCAAGTATCTCCGTGCTGGAACAGTTAATAATCAACCGGTCCTGTGTGTTGGCACTTCTAAAGGCGGTGTTTGTCCAGATAAAAATGTTTTAATTACACTCCCACCCGAAACTAATGCCAATCTCATACTTGCTCAACTTTTAGACCTTCGCCGTCACGCTGCGAGAAAACCTTTGAGATTAAGCGGAGGTACGGTTTTTTATGTCGATCGCGAACTATATGTAGACATGGAAGATTTTATCAAAATCATAACTGAAAGTGACGGTTCAGACGATGGGACAAATTAGCTCTATTCCAACTAGATTGAACTTTCGTAGAAAACATCACAGTTTTGCAGGTTGCACCAGCATGAAGTGGCGTTTACTAATACTATTTGCCTATTTTGTTGGTTTGTCAATCGCACTGCCAGCATCAACGCCTGATGCAGTTGTATTAGTTCAACAGCAAGCAACTCAACTATCAATAAAACAGCTAAACCAACTTACCCAATCAATTACTGTCAAAGTCCGGTCAGGGGAAGTCTTGGGTTCGGGGATTTTGATTTACAAACAAGGCTCAATCTATCAAGTTCTCACCAATGCTCATGTTTTAAGGTCAGCCGATCCACCTTATCAGATTCAGACCCCGGAAGGTCGAATTTATCCCGCAAAACGACTCGAAACTATTAATTTTCATGGCAATGATTTAAGTTTGTTACAGTTTACCAGTCCTGATAATGAGTATGCTGTAGCAAAATTCGGCAATGCTTCTCCTCTGAAAGTGGGGGATGAAGTTTTTGCTGCTGGATTTGCGTTTCCAGTTGAGGATTCTCAATTGACTCCCTCAAGTTCTATTTTATCAAATCAAAAACAGGAGAGAAATATCATATCTCCAGTTGCTCAGGAGGATCTAAGTAGCTTTGTTTTTACAGTAGGTAAATTTTCCCTAATGCTAGATAAAGCTTTAGAGGGAGGCTATCGAATTGGTTACACTAATGAAGTTGAACAAGGCATGAGCGGCGGGCCTTTGGTGAACCGTCGCGGTGAATTGGTGGGGATTAATGGATTGCACGCAAATCCCCTATGGGATGCTCCCGATTTGTATCAGGATGGCTCAATGCCTAGTTCATCTTTGCAGAAGAAAATCGCTCAGTTGAGTTGGGCAGTTCCAATTGAAACTTTTATCCAGTTAGCACCGCGACCTGATATACCAAAAAGTGTAAAATTAAACTAATTAGAACCGTTTTGACGGTGCGCTGTATTATTTCAGTTTGGATTATTATGGTTATAGAAAAATTGTGACTGTTTGTGGTACAATCTATGGAAATTGACGTTATAAACTGTATTTCTGTTTAGTTTAAATCAGACCGCGTGAGGATTGGAACATGAAATGGGGTTATGGACTGGCAGTAGTATTAATTGGTGGAGTTGTACTAACTTCCTTGAGCTTCGCTAAGACTGTTGTGGAGCCTCAATTTGCGGTAGCATTAGCTCAAGAGAATGTCAACACTATAGCCGAAGAGATTACAGTTATGATTGATGGGGCTAATGATGACCAGCAAGGTAAGGGATCTGGCGTAATCATTGGTCGCGAGGGAAATATTTACTATGTCCTTACTAATACGCACGTTATCGAAAAAGATGGTGACTATCAAGTGCAAACTGTGGATGGTATTCGCTATGTAGTTAACTATCGCCAAATCCAAAAACTACCAGGATTAGATTTAGCAGTAGTACAATTTAGTAGTAATCAAAACTACAGAGTTGCCAAGTTAGGCAATTCCGATCAAGTGTCTCGACGGCAGAAAATTTATGTAGTTGGCTATGCTACCCCAGGAGTTGTTTTTACTGATCGACAATTTATCCCTGCTGAGGGAATGATTTTAGATCGTGTATCAGATTCTAAAGATGGTTATGCTTTAGTCTATTCTCTTAATCTTGCTCAACGAGGAATGAGTGGTGGCCCAGTGCTAGATGAACAGGGTCAATTAATTGGAATTAACGGATTAGCTCAACGGGATGAAACAACAGGAAGGGCAGATTTAATTTTAGGGATTCCGACTAATAATTTTAGAACTAGGCTAGTAGAAATTGTTCCCGTATCAACTCAACCAACACCCACTCTCACACCAACACCAACACCCACTCCCACACCGACAAGAGATCCTGGTCGATTCTATTGTGGTAGGACAACAGATGGTAGATTTGCAACAGTGGTAAGCCATCCGAACAGAGATTCTTTAACGATGATTATCTGGGAAAATAATGAATTCGCAAATTCAGTCTGGTCTCCAGAGCAACAATGTAAAGAAGTATCTGCTAGATTCAATAATTTTCAGCAATCTGGTCAGTTAAGAAATATAATAGCTGGAAAAATCAATAATCTACCAGTTGTTTGCGCTGTTCCTAATGAAAACAGTCGTTGTTCATCTAACAACGTATTAATGACCTTCAGATCAGAAGAGGATGCTAAACAGTTTATTAAGAAGATAATACAATTAACCAGTAATTCATCAAGTGAACCATTTGTTTTTAGGTCTTCACCCACTCCCACTCCGACAAGAGCTCCTGGTCGATTCTATTGTGCTAAGACAACAGATGGTAGACTTGCAACACTGGCGAGCCATCCCACTAGAGGTTCTGTAACTCTGATTATTTGGGAATCTCTTTACGAATCGACCGAGACCGGGTTTATAGAGCAAAGATGTAAAGAAGTATCTGCTAGGTTTGATAATTTTCAGCAATCTGGTCAGTTAAGCTATATTATAGCTGGAACAGTAAATAATCTACCAGTTGTATGCGCTGTTCCTAATCAAAGTAGTCGTTGTTCATATAACAATGTATTAATGACATTCAGTTCAGAAAAGGATGCTAAACAGTTTATTGAGCAGATAAATAGATTAAACAGTGGAATCTCAAATTCACCCTTTATTTTACGGTAGCTTATTAAAAAGCACTAGATTTTCGGCATTTTTGATCGTGCGCTCTATTTCAGAGCGGATTATGATGGTTATAGAAAATTTGCATCCATTTGTGGTACACTCTCTAAGAGTTAATATTAGAAACTGTATTTCTATTTTGTTTTAAGTCAGACCGCGAGAGGATCGGAACATGAAATGGGGTTATGGACTGGCAGTAGTATTAATTGGTGGAGTTATACTAACTTCCTTGAGCTTCGCTAAGACTGTTGTGGAGCCTCAATTTGCGGTAGCATTAGCTCAGGAGAATGTCAACACTATAGCCGAACAGATTACCGTAATGATTGATGGGCCAGGGGATGAGGAGCAAAGTAAGGGTTCTGGCGTAATCATTGGTCGTGAGGGAAATATTTACTACGTTCTTACTAATAGGCACGTTGTCGAAAAAGATGGTGACTATCAAGTGCAAACGATAGATCGTACTCGCTATTTAGTTAACTATCGCCAAATCCAAAAACTACCGGGATTAGATTTAGCAGTAGTACAATTTACTAGCAATCAAAACTACAGAGTCGCTAAGTTGGGTGATTCCGAAAAAGTGTCTCGACGGCAGAAGATTTATGTAGTTGGCTATGCTACCCCAGGAGTTGTTTTTACTGCTCGACAATTTATACCTGCTGAGGGAATAATTTTGGATCGTATATCAGTCTCTAAAGATGGTTATGTTTTAGTTTATGCTCTCAATGTTATTCAACCTGGTATGAGTGGTGGCCCAGTGCTGGATGAGCAAGGTCAATTGATTGGGATTAACGGATTAGCTGAACCCGATGTAAGAACTGGAAGGACAGATTTAATTGCAGGGATTCCTAGTAATACTTTTAGGAATTGGCAAGCAGCAATTGTCCCTGTAACAACTCAGTCTGCTACTGTAACTTCTACCACATCGCCCACAACTTCGAGCCGATTTTATTGTGGTATGAGTAATGGACAACCAGCAACATTGCTTAGCAGTATAAGAGGTATTACACCTCTTATTATCTGGGAAAAACCGGATCTTATTTCTGGCTTATCTCCTGAACAACGCTGTGAAGAAATATCTGCTAGATTCCAGCGTTTTTATGATAGTGGTAGCTTACGCTATCTCACAACTGGAACGGTTGGGAATCAACCAGTTTTGTGTGCGGTTTCTGAGATAAATACTCCTTGCTCATTGAGCAATGTGTTAATTCCTCTATCACCTGGAACTGATGCTAAATCAGTTCTTAAAAAGTTTATAGATCTTAATATAGGACTATCTGCGGGACTAATTTCTTTATAGAAATAAACCCAAACCAATGGCTTTAACCTCAATATTTGTATCTCCTAATCATCTTAGTAAAACAAAGTTTCCCATATCTAAAACCTTCAATTATCAGAATCAATAATTTCAAAGGACTTAATCATTTCTCTAACAATATTAAAAAAATCAGGATATTTACCTATTTCCGCTTCGTAGGTAATCACATAAGCTTTCCCTTTGTATAAAGTTACCACTTCCATCTTTTGAAGTAAAACATTTTGCTGATTTCTCCCAGAATAAACCAATTTATAAGCCTGCTGCCTTGCGAGTGTAATTCCACTTGATTCAATAATTTTTCCCTCTGCTAAAAACTGCTTAATTTCATTTTCTGAAGACTTCCTATACTCATCTAATGACATATTTTTAGTTAAAGACTCAACCCTAATGATAACTTTAACTTGAGATAAAATCTTTGCATCAATCTCATTTACCGGAAAAAATTCAACCACCTCCTTAGTTGTTGGATTTTCTATTTTTTGTAAATCCCAGTGGGAAGGATATTTGATTTTAAATCCATAACTAGGATTTTCATACATCTCAAAACGGTTGGCAATTTCTGAAGATGGGGTTGAAAATAAACTTAAGTACAAGACTTTTCTAAACTGTGGAACTACAAGCAAAACAGCCAAACAAGCTATACCCACCGCTAAAAAAATCTTCAGCATTAATTTCTTTTTATTCCCAGGCCAACTTAGCGGCATTACAGCCAAATTCTGACAAATAATCGGCAACCAAGTTGCACCAGGAGTTTTCTTGTTAACACCTGAACTCTGCAACCTTTCCCGCGCTTCTCGCACCGATAAATATAAAGATTGTCCGCCAGAAAAAGCACCTAAAAAATACTTTAAAAAGTCTTGCGCTACCTGATCGGGAATCGGTTCGCGCATGACAATAATTTGAGGAATGTGTAAATCTTCCAATTCCCGCGCCAATCCTAAACCATCGCAGGAGTTAAAAATCGCTAATTGTAAACCCTTTCCAATCGTTTTTTTCAAACCTTCCTTTAAATCCCCAATCGTTAAACTATCAGTTTGGTTAATATAAATTATGCCCTTTTTTCCATCCGTTTTACTGTGACCCGCAAAAAATAGAATATCCCAGTCTTGCTCCCACAAATGATCGTTAATATCTTTTCTTTGTGGTTCTGGTAAAAAAGTTATTTCTGCTTTGGGCAAACTTTCTAAATACTGGCGGTCAGCCTTAATATTGATGCCTTCACTATTACCTAATATTGCCAAAATTTTCACCTTTTTATTGGCAGATAAATTACTGATATTTGTGTTTTCATAATCAGGAGAACTTAAAGCAACTTCAGCATAAGAATACCGAGCAAAAAATTTCCAGAGATGCCAAGGAAGTCGCCGCAAATCTAAGTCTGATGTTTGAATAATGAATCGGATGGGTTCTGATGGGTGTAACTTTTCTAGTAGTTGCTCTTTAATGGGGCGAAATGTTTCCGAATTTAGCCAATTTTGAAGACTACTACTTAAGCTTTGAGCAGCATTACGACAGTTTTCAATTAATTCAATTAATTCAGATGAACTGGTTATTTGATTATTGACTTTTTCCAATCGTCTACCTACCACTAGACGGCGATAGATTAATCGCCACTGTTCATAATACTCGACTATTTCCGAGTTAGGTGGCAATTTACCAGTAACTTCAGTGGAAGGTGGAACACCATCTTCTCCCACCTGAAGAATGACAGGAAATCCTTGTTTAAAATTGCCATCGCCGATCTTGAGGATTACTAATTTAGCCATGATGGTATTGAAAGTTAAATTTCATAGTATAGCAACTATCAAGCCGCTTCGGACATTCTGGCCGAAGCATTCGGGCGGAAAGTCAATGTAAAGTAAATACTATATTTGAACGGTTCTCGTTCTTAAGAATAGCTTAAAAGGTGATGCGATCGCGCCCAGGGGGAAGTTTTTCTTCCTCTGGGGCTTTCTGCTGTAATTATATGGTATGGTAGAGGTGGGAAGGAAATTCTCGGAATATGGGGTAAAAAGGGCGATGCCTGCGGCTGGCTAAGCCTACGCAATTTTTGGATATCAGCAGTTGCAAAATGGAAGCTATGGGAAAGTTAGTAGTAATCAGATTAGAAGCAGGCTGCTTTGAGTGTGGATTTCCAGTTCTCTTAAGAATAGCAGAAGATAGTCAGCCTTGTCTTAAAGAGCTTAAAGCTTCCTTGCCAAAAAATTCAAGTCTAAATGAATTATATCAAGATTTACTGAAAAATGGAGTAAAAGTTCTAAAGCCTAATATTAATAAGCCCAAATTTAAAGATATTTTCAATTCCTGGCTTTGTTCACCGCAATTTCTACCTAAATGGTCTGAACTACTTACTGATTGCACATCCCAGAACATTATTCGAGTCGTTTTGCAAACGCAAGACCCTGAACTAGCTAGACTTCCCTGGCATCTTTGGAAGTTCTTTGAAAGTTACCCTTTAGCAGAGATGGCTTTTAGTTTGCCAGAATACAACGTTCAACCTTGTTATTCAACTCGAAGCGAAGTCAAAATTATAGCAATACTGGGAGATAGTAAAGGAATTGACATTACCGTAGATGAACGAGAATTCAAGCAATTATGCCCAAACACCTGCTTTTTACCTGAAAAAAACCAGGAAACTATTTTTAGGGAGTTGAGAGATGAAACATCCTGGGACATCTTATTTTTTGCAGGTCATAGTAAAACTTCAGGGGAACAAGGCATTCTTTGTATTAATCAAACAGATAGGATCAAAATTGATGATTTAGAAAATGCTGTTAAACAAGCTATTAAAAAAGGATTGAGACTGGCTATTTTTAACTCTTGTGATGGGTTGGGTTTAGCGAAAACTCTAGCCAGTTGGAACGTACCCCAAGTTATTGTTATGCGGGAACCCATACCCGATGAAGTCGCGCACAAATTTTTGAAGTTTTTTTTAGAAGCTTTTGTAAAAAATGAAAAAACTTTATATTTAGCATTACGACAGGCTAGAGAAAATCTGCAAGGATTAGAGGGACAATATTCTCTAGCCAGTTGGTTGCCAGTAATGTATGACCAGAGTTTTGCTGTTGAAGCTTCGCCAACTTGGAAACAGTTACAGAATACTTCAGTAAAAGAAACAAAAACATTAACCAATTTACCTATAACTCAACAATCCCATGATAAAGTTCACCAAGCTTTACTGCGATTAAATTATACTCATCAAGTCAGATTGTTCCGAGCATTTTTTGAACATCACCCCATCGGTGCTTATTTGATTCATGGCGAAGAGGAAAGCGGTCAAAAATGGCTTTTGAATCGGCTGATGAAATTCATTACTGATTCGAGAACTGCTAAAGTCATTCCAGTTAAACTTAGTCGAAAATCTTGCGGTACTTATACAGAAGCTTTATGGCGACAACTAGGTGGTCACGTCGGCTTAATGAATCAACCTTCACAGACACAAATTATCAAGAACGTTTCTGAATTGTGCAAAAATCAAATAGTCGTTTTAATCTTTGACGAACTCAATGCAATGCCAGAGGAATGTATGAGTCAATTTATTGGACAATTTTGGTTGCCGTTGGTGGAAGGCCTCCGCGATCTAACTCAGTCCCAATCTCGCTTACTGATGTTTCTAGTTGACAACATCGGTTGTGTCGAACAGTGGAATGTAGCTTTTGCTGAAACACTCGATCCCAATTGGGAACCACACATACCCATTAAGCTTCCCAAAATTAATCCTATAGAACAAAGTGATTTAGTCTCTTGGGTTAGAAATGCTGTTGATGACTTACCATTTAAGTTTACTAATCAGATGGAGGAAATAGTTCAAAATTTTTTCACAAACGGTGAAACAATTTTGCCAGAAGCAGCAATGATCAAGATTTGCGACGAATGTGATTGTAATTGGTATCTTTGGGAAAAACAATGGCTGAAATACTAAACAGAGAAGGATTAAAATACACGGGTAAGGTACAACCACAAGCAGGAGAACGGGATGAAAACGGTCAACTGCTTTATCCTTATCTCCCTGAAGACGATTTAATTGAAGCTGTTAACTTAGCAATTCAATTAGAACGTCCCCTGCTGATTAAAGGAGAACCGGGGTGTGGCAAAACTAAGTTAGCCCGTGCTGTTGCTTATGAGTTAGGACTGCCTTATGAAACTTGGAATATTAAGTCTACAAGCAGAGCGAAAGATGGACTTTACACTTATGATGTTGTCGGGCGTTTGCGGGATGCTCAATTAGCGGCTGCTGGCCGCCTTAATGACGAGAAAATTCAGAAAATTGACAAAGATGAAACTTATATTAAATGGAGACCTTTGGGTCAAGCTTTTCTGAATGAACAAACGACAGTGCTGCTAATTGATGAAATCGACAAGGCTGATATTGATTTCCCTAATGATTTGCTCTTGGAACTTGACGAACAACGATTTACGATTGAGGAGACTGGAGATAAAATTCAAGCTAAGGCAGCACCGATTGTTTTTATTACTAGCAATGATGAGAAAGATTTGCCCGATGCTTTCTTGCGGCGGTGCTTATTTCACTATGTTGAGTTTCCCCAACGCCTGAAATTAATTGAAATTGTCAAAGCTCATTTTCCCGATTCACCGGAAACATTAGTGACCGCAATCATTGATAGGTTTTTAGAGTTACGGGAAGAGATGCGTAAAGATAAGGGAGAATCTGGTAAAAAAGTTAGTACCAGTGAATTAAGGGATTGGTTGCTGGTACTTCGCCACTATCCTGAAGATAGGGTGCTTGATGATTTGGGTAAAAAACTTTTGTATCCCAGCGTGTTGCTGAAAAGTTGGGATGATTATAATCGCTATGGTAAACCAAAGCGTTCTGGGGGTCAATTATGATAGTCGATGAACTGCCCCTGATTGAGCTTTTTAGTCAACTGCGAGAGGCAGGGTTTCCGCTTGGAATTGGTGAATATAAGCTTTTACTAGAAGCTTTGCAAAAGGGATTTGGGGCAAGCGATCGCGATTCCTTATACCGCTTGTGCAAAACTTTATGGGTAAAATCTACTGAGGATAAACGCCTATTAGACTATCACTTCAATCTTGTGGTTAAAGAAAGTCAGGAGGAAGTACCAGGAATCCCAGAAAAACCAGAGATTTCTGAGCCGGAAACAGAAAACCCTGGTATAATTGAAATAGAACCAGAAGTAATTGAGCCAACAATAGAACCTATTGTATCTGCTCCGCCTCCTGAATTAACAGAGATAATAACAGATGAAGTGCAAGCTGCTAAAGCAGTGATGCAAGCTACCAGTAAATATGAGGAAATTTCCGAGCATAATTTTATCCTGACATCCGAATATTTTCCGGTGACGCAGCGACAAATGAAGCAAAGTTGGCGTTATTTGCGCCGTTTCGTGCGGGAAGGGCCGCCGATAGAATTGGATGTAGAAGGGACAGTTAATCAGATTGGGCAACAGGGGATTTTATTAAGTCCGGTGTTGATGCCGCGCCGGGTGAATCGGTCGGAATTGCTATTATTAATCGATCGCGATGGTTCGATGGTTCCGTTTCACGATTTATCCCAGCGGTTAGCAGAAACGGCGGTGCGAGGTGGGCGTTTGGGCAATGCTGGCATTTATTATTTTCACAATTGTCCGGTGAATTATTTATACCACGATCCCTATCATTTGAAAGCCGAGAAAATTGAGGACTTACTGGCTAAGTTGCGGCCTCAGAGGTCTGTTATGCTAATTTTTAGCGATGCTGGGGCGGCTCGCGGGGGTTACAGTAAGGAAAGGGTGGAATTGACGGCGGCGTTTCTCCAGCAGATTAAGGCGAAGGTGCGGTATGTAGCTTGGCTAAATCCGATGCCAGAGTCGCGCTGGGAGGGGACGGCGGGTGAGGTGGCGCGTTTAGTGCCGATGTTTGAGATGGCGCGGCGGGGGTTGCAGGATGCGATCGCACTGTTGCGGGGGAAGAGTCAGAATTCGGTTTTTGTTGGAACTGAGTTGAGGGGGATGAGATGAAACCTGAAGTGGCCCGCAAACGGATTGAAGCTTTTGAAAGGCGTTTTGGAAGAACGCACTTAATTTTTGCGTGTCACGGTGCGTTTCCTTTGGCGTTAACGCCGGATTTGTTATACAAATTGTGGGCGAATTTCCAGCGGGATATTCACGGGAAGGTATTGGGAATTCCTTGGGTTGCTGTGGCAGATTTGTTGCTTTCGAGTTTGTGCGATGAGGTGGGGCGAGAACTTTATGAGATGGATACGGCGGTGCGAAATTTGCTATTGAATCGGTTGAAAGAGGATGATAATTTTGGGCAGCTTCGGATTAATGAATTGTCTGATTTTTTGTTAGTTTATGTGGGGGGGCAACTTCAGAGTAATAACCAGGAAGTGCGAGATTTTGCTCAGGCGCAGCGGTGGACTGCTTTGGCGTATGTAAGGCCTAGTGAGGCTGCACAGGAGTTAAGATTGGCGCTTGAACGAACTTATAAGCAAGATAAGTCAGAACAACTGCGATTAGTGTCTTTGATAGAAGCTTTTGCAGAACCTCTCCCTGAATTTGAGCCGCTATTGGTTTATGCGCGTGAGATAGGGAAGTTTAAACGGAGTGACTCAGCGATTGCTGCTACTGGAGTTAGTCAGGAATTAGGACAGAGTAGCCAAGTAAAGACAGACGATTTTTCTAAAGAAGTATTAGATGGAATCAACCCACCTTTTAACAAGGAGCCTAGAGAAAACAATTTTGTAAGAATACAAGTAAGAATACAAACCGTTATCCTGACCTTCGGGGATGGGGACTTTGAAAGAGGTTTTCCAGTAACCTGTCAGATTTGGCTAGGTAATGAGCGCTTCCCTACTCAATTACAGGTAACTTTGCCTCCTACTGATGTTTATTCATCCTACTGCAATTGGCAGTCATATTACCAACATTTATACCATTTCTCTTTCTCTCATAGAGGGTTAGTAAGGATAGAAGGATACACCAATGGTTCTTTTACTGAATTGCGTAAACTCGCGCAAACCTTGCAAAATAGTATTAACAATTGGCTCAAGTCTGAATCATTTCGCCCTTTGGTTGATTTGCTGTACCGCCAATTATTATCAACCGATAAAATACAAGTATTAATTGTAACTAAAAACCACTTTTTGCAGCGATTACCTTGGCATCTTTGGGAATTTTTTGAATATTATCCCAAGGCTGAATTGGCTTTTGGATTTCTATCTACAAAAATTAAACAATCAACGCATTCAAGAAATAAAGTCAGAATCTTCGCTCTTCTCGGTACAGGAATAAATGTGGATGTAGATATAAATTTAATCAAACAATTACCTAATACAGAGTCAGTATTTTTAGTAGAGTCAAGTCGTGAGCGACTTAACGATCAACTTTGGGATGAACAAGGTTGGGATATTTTCTATTTTGGGGGTTTGAGTTCTAGCGATAGTGATGATAACAATGGTGAAATTAGATTGAATTCAACAGATATTTTAACGGCAGAGGAATTAAAATTTTCACTGAAAAGAGCAGTTGAACGAGGTTTGAAATTAGCTATTTTCAACTCTTGTGATGGGTTAGGAATAGCCAATAAATTAGCTGATTTGGGAAGCTTGACAATCATCGTCATGCGTGGCCCATTATCAGATGAAGTTGTACAAGAGTTCTTGAAGCATTTTCTGAGTGCATTTTCAAGTGGTCAGTCTTTATACGCTTCATTGCGAAAAGCACGAGAAAGATTGCAGGCGTTAGAAGATATATATCCTTTTGCGAGTTGGTTGCCAGTAATTTTTCAGAATCCAGCCGAAGAACCTCCGACTTGGCAAGGGTTTCTTAATACGACAACGGACACAAATAAGGAATGAAAATTAAATAACTTGATGATTTGGTTCGTAGTAAGCGCTTTAGCGCTCTTTGCGCTTACTACAAACCAGCAAATTATTTAATTTCTATTCCTAAATAGGAAAAGATATACCGAGACTAATTACAAACTGGTTAGAAGTAGACCGATAACTATAGGAAGTCAAACATGAAAGCCCAACTTTACGACACCATTCAAACTTTCGTTGATATTAATGCCGATTTTGATCGCCGCGATCGCATTATTCCCAAAGGTACGTCAAGCTCAATATTACCAAAAATTGTTTAATTATTAGGAATGACAATTAAATAATTTGCTCGTTTGTATTAAGCGCAAAGAGCGCTAAAGCGCTTACTACGAACCAAATCATTAAGTTATTTATTTTTCATTCCTTAGTGAGGATAAAGATTCGATTACCTTTTGGCCGAATGAATAAAATAACCTTTCAGTGGGATGAGCAAAAAATAAAATTTAGAGAAGAAGATTCTATCATTAGAATTATCTCAGCCAGAAAAGCAACTAAAAATGAAAGTAAAGAATATAGGAGATAAAACAATGGAACCGGAATACGATCTATCAAAAATGAAAAAAAGACCTAATCCTTTTGCTAAACAGTTAAAAAAACAGATCGCGATTTCTCTCGAAATTGATGTGATTGAATATTTTGAAACGATGGCTCAGGAAAAAGGTATATCTTCTCAGGAACTAATTAACCTTTATTTGCAAGATTGCGTTGTTTCTAAGCGTAAATTATCTCTAAAGAAAAGAGCGTTTAGCTAACGATGATGAAATTGCAGAATTTTAGTTAGAGAACTATTAATAATCAGATGATGAGGTATAATAGAAGCCAAAGTCAGCCCGGAAATCAACTTTAACAAAAACAATCACTCAAAATGGTAACTACCTATCGTTTAAAAGCTAGTGAACTCGATCAGAGCTTTTTAGAAAGATTAAAAGCCACTTATGGAGATCAAGAAATAGAAATCAGCGTTTCTAACTTAACAACACAACTAGACGCGATGGCAAACGATCCATCTATTCAAGCTGAGATTCAGCAAATAGAACAGGAATTTAAAATCACTGAAATGGATGGTTTAACTGATTTATGACCATTCAAAGAGGCGAGATTTATTTTGTTAATCTTAATCCTGTTCAGGGCAGAGAACAAGCAGGACAAAGACCAGTGTTAATTTTATCAATTGATTCTCTTAACCAACTACCCTTAGTTATTACTGTAATTGTAGGAACAAAAGGTGAAAATATCACCCGCGACTTTCCCACTAATGTGCGTGTTTCTTCTTCTGAAAGTGGACTGCCAATGGAGACTGTTTTTTTATGTTTTCAAATCCGTTCTTTGGATAAAAATCGTTTTCCTGATTCTCCAGCAGGACGAATTTCTGAAACTAAAATGGCAGAAATTGAGACATCAATTCGTTATTGTTTAGGGTTATAGAATATAAGGAAGTGAATTAAATTGACAAAAGTTAAAGAGAACACAAAAATCTGCAAATCTTCCCCGCCACATCTATCGCAACCGCCTGCTGTGCGGGATATTTACTTTGATTGTTGCAATGGCGGGATTATTGCGGTAGATGTAGCTCAGAACGGGAAGGGGTGGGTTCTTTGTACTGAAGAAGATTTTGATCAAGATTCTGAGGCAATCCTGGAATTTTGCCGTGAAACCATCCGCTTAGTTGAAGCGGCGGAAATTCCAGAGGGGCAGTTAAGTCTACCTTTTGATGACGATGATATTGGATTTGTGGAAGAGCAACTTATGAGCGAGGCCGAGTGCAAAGCTCAAGAATTTTACGAGTTGCTACAGACGATTGAAAATTTGCCGATCGCGAAACAGGCGACAATTATTCGGGAAATTGGCGATCGGCTTGGCCGCGATACGGTAATTTCGATTTTGGGATTTTAGCCAAGATTTAGTCAAGTTTGTTATGCTGAGTTAGCAATTCCTTCGCGCGGAAGGGGATGACTAAATGGGCGATACAGGATTTGAACCTGTGACCCCTTCCGTGTGAAGGAAGTGCGCTACCACTGTGCTAATCGCCCGTGAAAAACAAATATAACACAACCAACCAAAATAAATCAACCGCTTAATTAATATTTTCTCCCTCAATCCCCTTGGGGATACTCCTCCCATAAACTCGTAGTCTGTCGCAAACTCAGAAACTCCCCATTTCCCAAAATCAAATGATCCAACAGCGGAATCGCCAAAAATTGCGCCCCCGCCAACAATTGCCGAGTTAAAGCAATATCCTCTGGGCTCGGTTCCAGATTCCCCGATGGGTGATTATGAGAAATTATTGTCCGCGTGGCCCCCTGACGAATTACTTCGCGGAAAATATCTCGCGGATGGGCTAAAGTTTCTGTGGCTGTCCCGATCGTAATCACCTGGGTTCCTAATAACCGATTTTTTACATCCATCAGCAACACTGCAAAATGTTCTTGCTGCTTCCACATCAGATCCTGACTCAGCGCATCTGCGGCTGCTTGGGGACTATCAATCATTGCTAAATCAGGCGATCGCGACTGAAAAACTCGCTTTCCTAACTCAACGGCAGCTAAAATTGTCGTGGCCTTTGCAGGTCCAATCCCGTGAATTTGCGTCAATTCCTGAACGCTAATATTTCGCAATATAGACAGCGGATCGCGCTGATGTAGGCTTAATTGATTTAAAATAAATTGTCCCAAACCTACTGCCGAAAGCTTACCAGGTCCCTGACCCGTCCCCAAAAGAATCGCGATTAATTCCGCTGTAGACAGACTTTTAGCGCCATTCGCCATTAATCTTTCGCGGGGTCGTTCGCTGGTTGGTAAATCGGCAATTCTCAGGCTGTAGGTCATGGATGTAGAGGCGATCGTAACTTAGACAATAAAACAATATTATCCTATAACAATACTCCGGCTTTAGCCCGATCGAGTTTCAAAGCTGTTCGATCATTGCGATCGCGGATACAGATAACGGGTAGGGACACGGCATTGCCGTGTCCCTACTGTACTTCATAAACCTGGAATCCGCTATAATTCCGCACCTAACGCTTTTAATGTCTTTTCTTCCACTTCTTTTAACCCTTCAATTCCTCTAATTTTCATTCCTTGATAGGGACGCTCTACTTCTAAAGTAGCCAAACAGTCTCCTGTCTTGGTATCCCACAATTTAATCGTTTCATCAGAACTTCCACTCGCAACAATTTCACTATTAGGACTAAATGCCACTGACAAAATATTACTTTTATGCCCTAAGCAATGATGCAAAAGTTCATACTTATTAGTATCAGTATTAACCTGATATAAACACAAGGTATTATTAACACTACCAAAAGCTAAAAATTGACCATCGGGACTAAATTCTACCTTATACGTCCAAACCAGTTGTCCCTCAAATTGCTGGATTTCATCGCCTGTTTCTACATCCCATAACCGCACGGTTTGATCGTAACTGCTACTAACTAATTTTTTGCCATCAGGACTAAAGGCTAATCCAAGAATTTCTCGTTTATGTCCTTTTAAAGTTTGTATATCTTTATCTGTCTGGATATTCCGCAACTTGATCAAAGGTTTAACACCGCCCACCGCGATAATTTTACTATCAGGACTAACGGCCAGAGAAAACAATTGATCTAGTTCGGGTTCCCAAGGCTTGACAGACTCTTCAATAAGATTTCGGATCTTTACTTTATGATCGTCACCCGCACTAATTAAAAATTTTCCATCGGGAGTAAATGCTACACAATAAAGTTGATCTGTATGTTCTGAGAATGTCTCAACACATTCACCTCTTGGGGTATCTGTTGAGAAGTTCCATAATTTCACTGTAAAATCCCAACTACTACTGGCGAGAGTGTTACCATCAGGACTAAAGGCGATCATTTGCAATCGTTCATCATGTCCTCGCCAAGTATGAAGTAATTTCTTGTTTTCTGTATCCCACAGTCTCAGTGTTTTATCATCACTACCGCTAACTAACACTTTCCCATCCCGACTAAAAGCAAGTCCTCGTATCCAATTGTTATATCCCCGAAAAGTTTCTATCAGATAGGCTTTATCGGGTTGTTCCACATTCCAAACTCCTACAGTTTTATCAGCACTGCTACCGATCAAAAATTTTCCATCAGGACTAAATTTAACTTGGTGCATCCAACTACTATGTCCTTCCAGAGTCGTGATAAGTTCGATATTTTGAATATCAGAAATATTCCATAATTTTACCTTTTTATCCCCACTCCCACTGGCGAAAATCTTCCCATCCGGACTAAAATCCAAGGCTCGGATCTCATTTTCATGGGCCTTAGTTATAGTGTGAATATGGCTAATGTTATTCGGATCACTCATATCCCAGAGTTTAATCGTGAAATCCTTCCGGCTACCAGCAGCTAATATTGTTCCATCACAGTTAAATGCAATACCACCACCTTCTACATCTCGATATTCTGGTATAGTGATCAATAGTTGACCATTTTCGACATTCCAGACTTTGATACTTTTGTCTTTACTTGCTGTCACCAAAATTTCTCTATTAGGACTAAAAATAAGTGCA
The DNA here is from genome assembly GCA_001698425.1 of Oscillatoriales cyanobacterium USR001. Lineage (GTDB taxonomy): Bacteria > Cyanobacteriota > Cyanobacteriia > Cyanobacteriales > Microcoleaceae > Kamptonema. Next base: position 31,041 of record MBRE01000034.1, read on the forward strand.
GTGACAGACAAGGTGTGTCCTGATAAAGTCTTGATATGTTTTCCTGTATTGAAATCCCATAAATTTACTTGTCCATTATTGAGACAATTAGTGGCTAAGATTTGTTGATTATAACTAATAGCGCTAACGGTTAATTTATCAGATGTTTCGGCTTCAATGGGAATACTTTGTTTAGATTTGCCTGTAGTGATATCCCAAAAACGGATGTTTTTATCACGACTGAAACTAATCAAAGTATTACTACCTGGAGTGAAACTCAGAGAGGTAATGTATTCAGTATTATCGCATAAAGTATGTCTTTTTTTCAGCTTTTCTATGTCCCATATATGAATATTTCCTAGATCATCACCCACTGCTAAAATTGTACCATCAGCACTAAAGACTGCCTGCCAGACTTCTCCCATCACTTCGGGAAAAACACAATTTTCTAACTCTGCATTTTCTAAATTAACTTGATGTAATTCAACATCTCTTAAAAAGGCTTGTTTAATAGTTAATCCAGAAAAATCATCACCGGTTAAGTCGGCTTTCAGAATACATAATAAATTGATGAGATTGCCCGCAGCATATCCTCTCAGTTTTTTGGTTCTAATTGTGTCAATCAATCCTTTTAAATGGGTAATGACTTCATCTTTACTACCTAATTCAGTCGTTAATTTATCAATAATTGGCTGAATAATCAGACGTTTTTGAACTTCTCGAATATTGTCCTTAGAATTGGCTTTTAATAACGCATAAGAATTAAATTTATCTAGTTCTCCTGATTTGATTTCTTGATAAATTTCATTTTTTAATTTTTCCGTCATGTATTCCATGATCACATTTTGTAAAGTGTGACGCGAAGAATTTGTTTCAATCAGCGATCGCCGCTTCAAATCAGATAATTCCTCTGGCCAGATTTCTGATAGCGGCCGAAGTAGATCATCTTCCAATTCATCTCTTGAAACTAATTCTCGATTAATAGCTAACCAATACATCACCGAGCGTTCTAATTCTTGCAAGCGTTGATACTGCTGATCTAATAAGTCATTAATCCCTCTGTTAATAATTTTAGGTTTCTTCAAAAATTTATTAATTTCACCATTAAACACATCTGTAATAAAGCTGGATATGAGTTTTAAAGCCAAAGGATTTCCATCATAAATATTAATCAATCTCTGCTTTTCTTCTGGAGTACCTGATAAACCTTTCTCATCAAGAATTGTTTCTGCTTCTGTCGATAAACCAGAAAGAGGTTGCGCTTTCACGGGTCCATTAATTCCCTCCAGAATTGCCACTTCACTTGGCTTTTCCCGACTGGTAATTACCAAACAACTTTTATGGTCAGGTTGTCCAATCCGTGTGAGTAAATCTCCATAATTCTCATAGCCAGGTAAGTATTTCCCTACATTTTGTTCACCTTGAAAAATTGTCTCGAAGTTATCTAAAACAATTAAATATTGAGATGTTTTCAAAATTTCCATGAAAACATTAATTTTAGCTGTTAGGTTTTCGGGATTCCTTTCACGGGAAATACGTTGAATTAAGTCGGTTAAAAGAATATCTAATTTGGGCGCTTCTCGCAAACTTCGCCAGATGATAAATTTAAAGTTTTGTTGAATTTGCTTGACAAGTGCTACCGATAATAAGCTTTTACCCATGCCTCCATTTCCTAATATCGCCACTAAAGGACAGCGATCGTTAATAATCCATTTTTCGAGTGTCGCGAGTTCAAGGTTTCGTCCGACAAAACCTTGAGTATCATTTAGTGCTTCACCCCAGTCAATGTTTGTATAGTGTGGGGGACCGTCGCCCCCTTCTAGCTCAACAACTTGTTCCCAGTCAACACCTACAGCTTGACAAATTCCAATAAAGGCATACCGATCGATGGCAATTCTTGCCCAAAACCGCTTTAGTGTCGCTGTTGAGGTTGTGGCATCTTTTGCCCAGTTTAAAGCGTCTTTCCGCCAACGTTTCTTGTGTCTAGCCTCATCAACGATTTTTAGCCCCTGTTCTGATGCCCTCAGCGTATCAGCCATGCTTCACCATTACCCCTACGGTACTCTGAGCCAATTTTAGCTCATTTTGGTTCAGTAAAAGAAGCGGTGAGCCATTTAAGAGAGCTATTTAATGAACCTAAAGAATGAGCCGAAGTGAGCCGCCACGCCAATTGGTATCTGGGATATTAGGAATATGGGAAGCAACGTTAAGCCATTGCTTCTCCACAGTTAATTTTATTCACAGATTCCATTATGAACTTATTTCTCTCTAAATCAGTTCCTTTACTGATGTTAGGTTTGATCGCACCCTGGACTTTGCCATTGGCGGCAGTTGCCAGCACCTCAACAGTGAAAACGGAGACAGTGTTGAACAATAATGTATCTCAACAGATGTGTGTCGGGAAGGAGGGTAGTAAATATCCCTGTCCTTAATTAATAGATCCCCCAACCCCCTTAAAAAGGGCAGGGCTGTTTCATGCTGGCGTGTGATCGCGAAAAATAAAGGCGATCGAACTCTGGTAAACTAGAGAGCGATCGCTAAACTTTTAACTAATAAATCTTATGAAGAGCTTAATCGAATATCTGAAAAAAGTCAAGGATTTTCGCCGACCACAGGGACAAACACATCCAATGTGGTTCATTTTACTGATAGTTATATTAGGTTTAATGAATGGATATCTAGGGTATAGAGCCTGTGGAGATTTTGCTAAATATCATCTCGAAGAATTAACCAAGCATTTTGGTATTCGTCGTCGCCAAGTCCCCTCTTACTCAACTATTAGGAGAGTGATAATTGGAGTAGATTGGGAAAATTTAATCCAAATTTTCAATCAATGGGCTAGTCAATTTAATTTACATAAATGCGCTGTGAATCAATCTAAAAATACTCTACCGCTCAGTCACAAAACCACCAAAGATATTAGTCACGGCCGACATATTACCCGCGAAGTATCAGTTTTTGAAGTTCCCGAAAATATTAAAAATTTATGGGCGAATAGTCAAAGATTTATTCAAGTTAAAAGAAGTGGAAACAGAGGAGCAAAATCCTATGAAGAAACAGCTTATTATTTAAGCAGTATCTGCGAAAACGCGGAAGTATTTGGCGAAAGAATCCAAGGACATTGGCGGATAGAAAATCAATTGCATTGGATCAAAGATGTGCTTTTTAAAGAAGATAAATCTCCCTTACATCAATCGGGACCCATGACTAACCTCTCGATTCTCTCAACCATTGCCATAAACATCTTCCGAATTTTGGGTTTCTTATCAATTACAGAGGGTCGAAGATGGCTCTGTGAAAGGTTTTGGCGGCTTACAATTTTGTTAGCATGAAACAGCCCTGCCTTAAAAAGGGGGCTTTTAAGATTTCCCCCTTTTAAGGGTTGTTTCTCAAGAGCAGGCATCTTGCCTGCTCCACAAAGAGGGAATTTTCTTGTGTTGCACCCTGCTTGTGAAAGGCTTATTAACAATAGTGCAAAATGTGAAATTAATCGAGATTACCATTAGCAGGAGATGTGCCGGATTGTTCCTTCAAGCGTTGTCGTGCCTTCGCCATCCAAACATCTTTGTCTCGATAATTACACTGAGGATACTTATTAATATAATTTTTCCACGCTTCTAAAGCCTCTGTGCGTTGTCCTAAATTGTCTAAGGCTGCGGCCCTAAGAGCATGAGTTAAAGAGCGATCGTTTTGTAATTCTAAAGCTTTTTGTAGCTTTTCTAAAGCCTCTTCATCCCGTCCTTGATTTATCCAAGCCCAAGCGAGGTAAGTCAACAAAGCTGCTTCTACAATTTTGTTGGTTTCAACAGTGTCTTCTTGTACCAGAGCTAAACCTCGCCCACAGATATTAACAGCTAAATCATACTTTTTTTCTTCAATAATGTGTAAGCGAGCCAAGTTACAGTAAGCTGCTGGTAAACCATTTAAAGCTGCTGCTTGATAGAGTTTTATGGCACGGTCAAAATCTCCTACTTGTTCGTAATTCCATGCCTGATTGTAGTAACTAGCGGCATGATCTGGGTTGATTTTAAGGGCTAACTCGAACTGTTTTTTGGCTTCAGTTAACTCACCATTAATATAGCATTCAAAGCCGCGATTGTTAGCGGCGATCGCTTCTTCACGTTGCACAAAATCGGAGTTTGAATTTAACGTATAAGTTTTGACCGAAGTATGGTCATTTGCATCTAGCTTTAACCCAAAAGCTGTAAAAATGCTCTCAATCCTCACTTTGTCGGCCCCAGCCCGTCGATTCAATATATTAGAAACCGTATCAACAGATACAGAATAGACGGACTCTGGATGGATAGCGGAGTCAGTTAGATCCGATATGGCTTGCAATGTGTGACCATCTGGAAATTTGTCTTTGATAGCATTCCAGATTTTCTTCCATCCTTTATCAGTTAATATACGACCGCGATCGCGTGTTGCCTTGTGTTGAGTCATAGAATTGTGCGTCTTAACTCAAGATTGCTGGATTTAGACCAACCTTACGGTAGATAAGCTTTTTCTCAATTTTAAAGGATTTAAGGACTTGTAGCATCTAAATCTTGGAACGAGTAAAGTCTCTCTGGCTCTGGCTTTACACGATTTTTGCCGGAAAACCTTAAGTCCGTTCTTAACTCCCTTTTCTCCCCACGACAAAACTTCGCACTTGCACCAAGATTGTTTCAGATCAATAGTTCGGACAGTTTCGGAAAAAATAACTGGCAGAGTTAATTTTTCCTCGGTAGTAACTAGCCTCCAACCCTGATTCTGTCGTTGGTAATCAAAAACTATCCGAAGTATTTTTAGGCGAAGCGCATAATTTGGGATTCTATTTCCCAATAAAAATACAGAACACAGAAAAATTCAGTAAAAACGAAAATCCATGTCAATCAAAAATTCCCTCAACCCAATCTCAAAATCATCATTTTTTTTATGGCGAGTAACTTTGCTAATTGCTTTGCAATTGACGCTCTTATTTTTAGGTAACAAAGCACAAGCAGGAGGTGGAGATATAGATCCATCATTCCCTGTTGATCCACAAGCAGAAAATCGACCCAAAATCATCGATGCCACTGCCAATTTTAAATGGGATAAATGGAGTCAGCCTTATTGGTTGAATGCCCAAGTTTGTCGAGATAAAGGTGGTGATACTGCTTGTTTCAATGCCGATACTGCTAAAAAATTTGGCTGGAATATTCCTACTCGTAATTAATCAAATCACTCATCTCATAATTAAAGGAGTCTAACAATGAATTTCAAGAAAGCTCAAAAATTTGCTGCGATCGCGATTGCTAGTGTTTCTTTAGCTACAGCACAAGCCGCTCAAGCATCGGAAACTTTTCAGGTAAATGGTGGATATGCGCTGAATACCAATAACTCTTTTCGCTTAATTGACGGTAATCCTCGGATGTCTATTTATCAGCATAATATCAATGATCCCGATCAACAATTCGATCGTTTACCGGGTAGCAGTAGCAGTAGCGTACTATTACGTCATCGTTCTACAGGAAAGTGCTTAAATGCTCATTATCTTTCCAATAATTCGGAAATGAATGTTTGGCCTTGCAACGCTTCCGATCCGGATCAAAACTGGAATTTACTGAGTCTTTCTGGTGGGGAGTTTTTAATCCGCCGCAATGGTACTAATTTCTGTGTTGATTCTCCTACTCGTACTAATGCTGGCAGGGTTCATCTAATTACGTGCGATACGAATAATGCGAATCAGCGTTGGAAAAGCAGTGGCAATAGTGTAAGCGGGAATATTGATTTACCTTTTGGTCGAGGTCAAACTTGGTATGTTTGTCAAGGCTATCAAAACAGTACCATTAGTCATAACACTAGCACTGGCAGTACCTATGGTTTAGATTTGACTGTATCAAATAAAGACTTTGGTACAAATGGTTGTTATGCCTACGACAACAATGTCAATAAATCGGCAAATCAACAAGTTTTATCCCCTGCATCTGGGACAGTTTATCATGTTGGACGAGATTCAGATTTAGTTTGTTTATCTATTGACCAAAATCGTAGTCTTTTGATTGGTCATATAAATCGTAGTGTTTCTAATGGTCAAAAAGTGAACGCAGGTCAAGTCTTAGGTACAACCCTTTCTTACACATTACAGAGTGGTAAATATGCTCACATTCATTTAGAAGGACGACGTAGCTCCAATTGTGCAGTGGGAACTTCAGTGCCTTTAACGGCTGCTAATGGACTACAGCTTATTGGTGTAGGAGATTTACCCGATCTCCCTGTTAGTAACGATCATTTTAAACGAGCGTTAACCAGACCATAGTTTATTATTGGGTAAAAATGCGCGATCGCACTTCCCAAAGAAGCGCGATCGCTTTTCTTTTAGGCATAAAAATTAACATTTTAATAATTGATATTGTACAATTGTCTTAAGCAAATTTGAAAAATCACCAAAATACATTTAAAAGTCAAAGTTATGACACCTATAACCCTCAATTTATGACCGGAATTAACCGCAAACTAAGCATCGACACTAAACACATTGCCAAACATCTACCCGACACTCCTCAAATGCAAAAGCTACTCCAACAAGAAGGTAGCGTTCATGTCTTTAACGATCGAGCTACAATGGAAATGGTAGCTCAAGCTATAATTGCGAATGGAGAGTTTATCGGCGTAATTCGCGGTCACGAACGTTATGGTCTTTATTTTCCTGACCCCATTGGCTACAGACTTGACAGCAATAATAGTAGAATACCACTTGATTATGGAGAAATTAAAATAAAAGGAGATAAATACCATGTCATCCCCAGAATTAAACCTAGCCGATAACTGGGAATTTACAGAGTTATGGGTAGATCCAACAGCATCACCACCTTACGTCCTAATTTTATTGGGTGACAGTTCAGGTAATAGCTGTATCTACGATCCTGCTCAAAATTATCAGATTGTATTTACCAGTTCAGACTATGAAGAAGCTAAACTGTGGCTGTTAGAAGATGAATATGAACGAGTAGAGCATCGGTTAAAGTTGGAAGCAGCATGACCCCTATTTTTGAGAAAATGAGGAAGTGCGATCGCCCTTTATTCATCAGTTTTCATCTGTGATTAAAAAGATAGCGATCGCAATATGATATAATTCCCAATTATCTTATAACTGTTCCCCAAATTTAACCATGCAAATTCGCTTTAAAATAACTCGCCAAACCCAAAACTCTGCCCCCGAATTTCAAACCTACACCATTGACGCAGAACCAGGTAATACTATCCTTGATTGCCTTAACCGTATCAAATGGGAACAAGATGGAACCCTCGCCTTCCGTAAAAATTGCCGCAACACAATCTGTGGCAGTTGTTCCATGCGAATTAACGGTCGATCAACTTTAGCCTGCAAAGAAAACATCGCCAACGAAGTCGAAAGAATCCAACAAATTGCCAACGCCAACTCAGCCCAAATTCCCTCCGATTCTATCCCAGAAATTACCATTGCCCCAATGGGAAATATGCCCGTAATTAAAGATTTAGTCGTAGATATGACCAGCTTTTGGAATAACCTAGAAGCCGTTGAACCCTATGTTAGTACCGAAGCTAGAAAAATCCCCGAACGGGAATTTCTCCAAACACCGGAAGAACGAGAAAAACTCAATCAAACAGGTAATTGTATCCTCTGCGGAGCCTGTTATTCTGAATGTAATGCCCGTGAAGTTAACCCCGAATTTGTTGGTCCTCACGCCCTCGCTAAAGCTTATCGCATGGTAGCAGATAACCGCGATAGCGACACAGAAAATCGCCTAGAAAAATACAATCAAAGCACCGATGGGGTGTGGGGTTGTACCCGCTGTTACTACTGCAATTCTGTTTGTCCAATGGAGGTTGCACCGATGGATCAAATTGGTAAAATTAAACAAGAAATCCTCGATCGCAAAGATGCACAAGCCAGCACTTCCATTCGTCACCGGAAAGTATTAATTAATTTAGTTAAAGAAGGTGGTTGGATTGATGAGCGCAAATTTGGCGTACAAGTAGTAGGTAATTACTTTCGCGATATCAAAGGTTTACTGAGTCTTGGCCCTTTGGGTTTACGGATGATTATTAAAGGTAAATTTCCCTTATCCTTTGAACCATCAGAAGGTACAGAAACAGTGCGATCGCTGATTGAATCTGTGCAAAAATTAGAACAGTAAGTTATTAGGGAAACACGAAGACACTAAGACACTAAGGAAGAAAAGAAAAATGACAACTGAATCTCCAAAATCTACGCCTGAATCTACTCCAGAAACAGCTAATAAACCGGAACCATCTTTTGGCTGGAGTGCCTATGCGGAACAAATTAATGGTCGATTTGCGATGGTAGGATTTGTAGCATTATTATTGCTAGAATTTTTTACCCGTCAAGATTTCTTTACCTGGCTAGGGATGTAAAATTCCTTTACCAAAGATCGAGTCGCATTCGCAAACAACTAAATCGATTTGATTGTTTACAAAATGCGACTATAGCAATACTAAATGAAATCTAAATATTTTGTAGGGGCAATCCCCCTGTGGTTGCCCGTAGAGCGGGGTAGGCACGGGGGCACTACCCCTACATCGCTTACAAATCATTTAGGATTGCTATATAAATTGTTAATTACCCTTAATAGTCAAAGTGTACTTTCCCATATCGGTTTTATCCCGACCATTCACTAGCAATTTATAATTACCACTGGCGGGCAAAGTGATTGTCATCACAGAATTGCAAAATCCCTTGGCAATTTGCTCTTTCTTGTCTTTATCGTCTTGATAATCACAACTCTCTCCCAAATCGTCAGCTTCTTCAAGCAAATTACCCTTTTCATCAAAAAGTGCCAAATAGGTATCAAAATCAGAACTTTCTAACGTAATTGTTACCATTTGACCTTGATTGCCTTTAAAGTTATATTCATCGAATAAACTGCCATCAAGATCGAGAACTGAAGAATTTTTCTGGCTGAGTTCCCCTTTTTTTTCTAAGATTAGAATAGAAGGAGATGGGGATGGATTAGGCTTAGGCTCCGGTGATGCAACTGAGGGAGATGGTGAAGGTTCGGGACTTGCTTGGGCTAAAATTGTATTAGCTACTGATAAAACTATTGGTTTCCTGTGAGGAAATTCTGTGGAAATTAAGGAGGAGCTACTATTACTAACAACCTGATTAGATTGTGACATTGGGGAAGCGATCGACGGATTAGGAGAAAAAGTTGCTAACAGACTAATCGGCGCGATCGCAAAAAACTGAATTTTACGCATGAATTACCTCAATTGGGAATAACGAAAAGGAAAAGATCGCAAAGTAATTTACCTTAATTTCTTTTCCTATTTTTAACGGACTATCACAGTATAACGACCCCGACCTTTAGCATCATAAGCATTAACAATTACTCGATAACTACCCGTTACAGGTAAAGTCACAGTAATAGAAGCATTTTCTGTTTGCTCGTCGATGTCGTCATTCTCTGCAACTAATCTGTTATTCGGGCCAAACAGTGCCAAATACGGATCAAATTCAGAGCTTTCTAGGGTAATCGTAACAGACTGTCCAGCACGACCTTCAAAATTGTACTCGCGATAAAGACTACCATCAGACTCCAATACAGAAGCACTTCGATCTAAAACACCTTCTTCGCGCAAAATTACACTTCTTGACTCAGAGGGAGGATTCCGACTAGGAGCGCTCCCTTTCAATTCTAAAGTGTAAGAACCAGATTCCTGTGCTTCATAGGAATTTGCTAGTAAGGTGTAAGTGCCATCTGCGGGAAGGGTGGCGATAATTTGAGCATCTTTATTACCTCCACTGTCATCATCTTGAGCGATTTCTCTCTGACCTGGACCTAATAAAATTAAGTAAGAGTCAATATCTTGACTTTTCATGTTAATTGTGACTTGCTGACCGGCTTTTCCCTCAAAAGCATAGAGGTCAAAAAAGCTGTTATCTACTGGTAAAACGCTGGATTGTTCGGTGAGTTTGCCGTTAATTGTTGGTCCATTTAGCGTGACTTTTTGTGGTTCTTTACCACCCAAAATTCCGCCGCGTCTTTGAGAGACACGGGGCGCTCGCCCTGACCTTACTTCTGCTAGAAAAGCTGGTACTTTATCTACGGAAATGGCAAAACCAATGCCAATATTACCGCCGCCTTGACCGCGAGTAAAAATTGAGGTATTTACTCCGATTAATTCTCCGGCACTATTGAGTAATGGACCACCGGAATTGCCGGGATTAATAGCTGCATCGGTTTGAATTAAGCCGCGATTTTTGTCAATACGGCTGACTATTCCGACGGTAAAAGTTCCTTGAAATTGACCGAAGGGATTGCCGATCGCGTAGGCTCTTTGCCCAACTTTTACTGAACCAGGAGTAGCTAGAGGAATTGTTGGTAAATTGCTTTGACCGCGCATTTTGACTACAGCTAAGTCTAAACCATTTTCCCCAAAGCCAATTACATCGGCGGGGACTTTTTTGCCGTCTGCCATAATAATTGTTACGGTTTTGTCATCAGAAACGACGTGGGCGTTAGTTAAAACCATGCCGTCAGGACTAATGATTGTGCCGCTACCATTGGCTTTGTCGGTATCTACAGTAACGACGGCGGGACTAGCTTGTTCGTAGACGCGAATATTGGTTTGTTCGTCAATATTTTGCGTGATCGCTTCGTTTAATTGTGTCAGTTTATGTGTCAGTTTAACTTGGGTTATTTCCTGCGATCGCGGCTCAGGCAGAGCGGCTTTAACACTTACGGCCCCCAGGGTTGCGGCCACTGTTAAAATTGCTGATACTGCTAAACCTAAAAGTTTAAAATTCATCTATTTTCTAATTTTTAGAGGTTATTCAAGTGTAAGATTACCTGCTCGGATATTTCTATTACTCTGGGGGTAAGGCTAGTTAATCCGGGAAAGAAATCCACATAATCTGCTTGGTTACGATACATTCGTAACCGCTTTAGCTTATCTCCGACGAATCGGCGATTGCTATCTTGACTCTGCTTGAATTGAGATGCAACATATTGGTGAGCATCGCCTGTCGTCGGAATAGAATGCCCTTCTCGATCGCGCAAATGGTTTCTCGCTAAGATAAAAACTGCATAGTAAGCGCGACTGATAGCCGCACGCAACTTAGCTTCTTGTTCGGGAGTCGTAGTTGCAATCCCAGCAAGTTCTTTGGCTACATTCAAATACTCTGACCAGTCAAATGTCATAATTATATTAGAAGAATGCAAAGTTTATTCCATACTTCGTAAGATAGGTGATGCCACCACTCTTTATCTAACTCATTCTGCCTGTTAATCGCCTCTTTTGGTTCTAGGTCTGTAGGAATAGATAGCAGCAGTTGTACCAAGTTGCTAATTTCTGGATCGTAAGCAACTTCCAGAAATAACGGCGCATCGGGAAAATATTTGTGAATTTTTGCTGGTGCTTCTAGTAAAGCTGGGAGGAGAAATGGATGCTGGTTAATAAAATCCCAGACTTCATCCTGGTTTTTGCTCTCGTACAATTTCTCTAAAGATTTAATATCTCCTTGAGAAATAGCAATAGCTGTGTCTATCATGGTGTTTGCTCTTTAAAAGCTGCATCCCTATTATATCATACAGGACTTACACAGTCATTAAAGTATTTCTGTTCTAGGGTTGGTGCAGCCTGCGCGTAGGGCTAGGTAGTGCAACAATCTCAATACCTTGTTACATTAAAATCCAGTTAATTTTTTGTAGTTGTGTACATTGTGACGCTTTGCAACTACTATTGATATTAGGGTAATTTTATAGCCAAGCCAACTTAAGGCAGGAGCAAAACATGATTGAAAAAGTACAAAAATCTGAAGCTGAGTGGAAACAACAACTCACCCCAGAACAGTTTCAAGTCACCAGAAAAAAGGGTACAGAAAGAGCATTTACTGGTGAATATCACGACAATAAACAGCCGGGAATTTACAAATGCGTCTGTTGTGGAACCGAGCTATTTACCTCAGAAACTAAGTACAATTCCGGTACTGGATGGCCAAGCTTCTATGCTCCCATTAACGAAGAAAATGTGAAAAATGAGTCAGACAATACTTTATTTATGCGCCGCACTGAAGTGTTGTGCGCTGTCTGTGATGCTCATCTTGGTCATGTTTTTAATGATGGACCTAAGCCGACTGGAATGCGTTACTGCATGAATTCAGCGGCGCTTAAATTTATTCCCAAAGATTGACAGATACCTTTTCTCAGGTAGATGAGGTACGACTGGTAATTGCTAATTTTTAATTGTTAATTGCTAGGTGCGTACCTCACTTATTTGAGAACTCCTATAGTAATTGCACTCCTAAAGTTACTTGACTCTAGGGACGTTCGATCGTACCTTTTCTGGAGAGTGCTGCAATCATCTGCCGTTTGACTTCTCTTGCCCAACTATCAAAATCAGAACTATCAATACTGTTTCTCTGAGCTTGAGTCAGCAGGGGATTCTTTAATTCTTTGGGTGCTTGAGTATTCATTAGTATTTTTGGTGGGGGGAATAGTGGGTGTTAGTTATAAGTTAAATCCCATTGTATATCTATTTAAAAGATTAATGCAAGTTCTTTATGCAGTAAATACATGATTTTTATGCGGTTTATGAATGTCTTGATTAACAAACAATTAAATGTATAATATAATCAAGATTCTTCTGTTTTTCATTTATTTTGTTCCGTAAAGGCGATCGCCTGCATCTCCCATTCCGGGTACAATATAACCATATTCATCCAAACACTCATCAATAGCTGCCGTATAAATTGGCACATCCGGGTGCTGCTCATGGAAATGCTTAATCCCTTCCGGTGCTGCAAGCAAACATAAAAATTTAATAGAAGCTGAATTAACCTCTTTCAATCTATCCACCGCCGCCACCGCCGAATTACCAGTAGCCAACATCGGATCGACAATTAAAACATCTCGGTATTCAATATCGTGGGGAACCTTAAAATAATATTCAATTGCCACCAAAGTAGTCGGATCGCGATACAAACCAATATGCCCAACTCTTGCTGATGGAATAAGTTCTAATATACCATCTAAAAGACCCTGACCTGCGCGCATAATTGAGACAATAACCATCTTTTTTTCCGCCGCCAACATTGGCGCAATCATTGAAGCAATAGGAGTTTGAATTTTCTGATATTTGAGTGGCAAATCTCGCGTCACTTCATAAGCTAATAAGCTCCCCATTTCCTTAAGTAGTTGGCGAAATTTTGCCGTGCTGATTTTGGTTTGGCGCATGATAGTCAATTTGTGTTGCACCAAAGGATGATCGATTACAATAACTTTTGGAGTCATTTTTATGAATGTTTAATCAATTAATTACTCAATGATTTTAATTATATCTTATGTAGTGATAATTTTAGTGGCTCAGATCGTAATTTTGTGAAATTTTGCCTACTTAAAACACAGTTCCATCACTTTCTATCTGAATTGGCGGTATCCCACCCACTCTTAATTCCGCAGCAATTTTTCTTCCGGCTGTCCAAGTTCCACCTTGTAAAATTTTCACTAGCGGTAATTCTACCGCTGTTAAGTTAAGCTTTTCTCGGATAGATATGGCAATTATATCTAACAGATTAACCGTTAAAGCTCTCCATTCTACGATAACTTCAGAACCCGGTAAATGACGTTCTAAAAAAATATTGCGATCTTTTGCTTCTAACAATCCAATATCTAAACAAAAACCACCATTACGATATTCTGGCAATCCCGTTAATGCCTCTAATTCAATTACTTCTAAACCAATTTCTTGTAGTGGTTCTAATAGGGAATAGGTTAACCATTGCGAAAGCTTATGAAACGGTACATAACCATCGCCGATATTTTCTCCTTGTAAAGCTGAGTGTTGCCAAACATCACCTAAATTAACACCTGAGATTTTATATCTCCCTGGCCAAATTTCCCCAATTCCTTGTAAAATACAACTCAATATTTCAGCAGCTTTGATAGTTCTTGTTTCCGAATAAATATCATACAAATATTTCCCTAAGTTGCCAGGTCGCGGGTTTTCACTATCAAAAAATAAATGATTGTGACTGATAATTTTTCCTAAATTTTGTAATAGTTCTAGCCTACCTTCTAAACCAATTAAGGGGTTATCTTGAGTTACTTGAAAACCTGCGGCCAAGGTCTGTAATTTTAGCTGAGAAAGTGCTGCGGCATCAGCTTGGAAAGGAAAATCAGGATTGCTAGAAAAAATGCCTTGGCAAAACATCCGAAAACTGGCAATTGCTAATCCTTCGGAACGGTGGTAAATTTGTCCGGTTTCTTGTTCGTAATATTGCCAATTTGTACCTGCACCTGCATCAAGTAAAACGCTAATAATTGCCAGATCGAATTTAATCTTTATTTTATCAATTGGCGTGAGTGTTTTTAAGGATTCATCTAATTCACTAATGCGGGAAATTCCCCCGATTTCAAAGTGTCGCCATCGACTGTGAAAGGGGATGTTAAAATCTGGATATTGTTCGCGGATTACGTCGATGACATAATTAGCGGCTTTGTCTAATTGGGTTAAATTGACACGAAAATAACGCAGTTTATCTTGGCAGGCTAAATTGAATAGGCGATCGCATCTAGCGCGAATTGCAATTGGCGTTCTGAGGTATTGAATGACATTAAATTCGAGATTATTCAAGAGTTTTTTCTCCTAGTTTTGTCATCATAATTAGATTTTTATATTGTTATAAAGGATATTTTACCATAAAAAGCGATCGCCTGTAACTCTGGTTTGTAGTAAGCGCTTTAGCGCTAATTGTCGAGGGAGCAACACCGCTAGAAAACATTAAACTGTAACTCTGGTTTGTAGTAAGCGCTTTAGCGCTAAAGCGCTTACTACAAACCAAATATACTCCTGTCCCCTGGCTGAAGCAAATTTTAAACAAAAACATCAGCGATATATCCCTCAAATTGATCGATCCACTCATAAATTTCAGACAGAGTTATCTTGGCATCTTTTTTGGGTTGCCATCCAGTGGAAGTCATCACTTTGCGAGAGTCTGTAATAAAAATAGGAATATCACCAATTCGGTTTTCTGGAATAGGAGCGATCGCCACTTTATGACCTGTAATTTCCTGACAAATCCGAGTTGTTTCATAAAGCGAAAGCGTGTTATTAACCCCACCACCTACATTAAAAATCTCTCCTTTTAATTCTTCTAAATTATCAATTTGTAAATCTATCAAATCTAGTAAATCTGCTATGTGTAAAAAATCTCTAACTTGTTTACCTGTCCCCCCATAACCAATATATTTTAAAGGTTTCTGGAAGTAGTGAAATGCCATCCAAAAAGCAAAAATACCTTGATCGACTTTGCCCATTTGCCAAGGACCAGTCAGCACCCCACAGCGATTTATTAAAGTTCTCAATCCGTAAGTAGCAGCATATTCAGTAATTAGTAATTCTGAAGCTAATTTAGTCGATCCGTAGAGAGAGCGAGCCTTATCTAAAGGAAAACTTTCCGAAATTCCCTGACTGGATGCACCTGGTAAAGATTGTTCCTCCAAAAGTTGAAAGCGTGTTTCTGTTTCCGTGAATTTCAAAGCGTTAAGATAAGCAATAGGATAAACTCGGCTGGTAGATAGAAAAATAAAATCTGCATGAGTTTGACGAGCTAATTCTAAACAATTAATAGTTCCTACTAAATTAGTTTGTAATACATAACCAGGAGAAGAATATCCCGCTAAAACTGATGGCTCCGCAGAACATTCTAAAATCAAATCTGGTTGTAGTGCTGCTGGATCTAAATCTTCTGGATTGCGGATATCACCATGCACAAACTGAATACCTGCTTGTTTTAGCCGGGGTAAATTTAATTCTGAACCCCGTCGTTTCAAGTTATCTAAAGCGGTAATTTGCCAGTCAGGATAGCGTTGAGCTAATCCCAAACCAAGAGCGCTGCCGACAAATCCTGAACCCCCAGTAATCAAAATTCTTCTACTCATAATTGTTTGTGCTTTTCACTGATTATTTAAGGTTGCTTGCGAAGATAATCTCCCCTAGAAAAATGTTTTTCTAGCCAGATGAAAAGTACAATAAATAAATACCTGCTTCCCATTTCTTTGATTTTTAGCTTAGATATCCCTACTTTACGATTTTGCCATGTAATAGGAATTATTTTGTAAGAATATCCCCGAACAATTGACTTAAGAGGCATTTCAACAGTTAAGTTAAAATGATGAGATAGTAGCGGATAAATACCTTCAATTACTTCTCTACGGTAAGCTTTAAAGGCATTAGTTGTGTCATTCAAATCGAATCCGAATAGGATTTGAATAAATAAATTAGCTAAACGGTTTATGAGCAGCTTGTGAGTGGGATAATCAACTACTTTACTGCCTTTAATGAATCGAGAACCAAATACGCAATCATAGCCTGCTTGTAGCTGATAATAGTAGTCAACAATATTTTCCGGGGAATCAGAATTATCTGCCATGACAATGGCTACAGCGTCTCCTTGAAAATTCTCTAAACCGCAGCGAATGGCAAAACCAAAGCCGTTAGGGAAATAGTTATTTACATAGCGTATTTTGCTGTTTTGAGAAGTGAGTTTTTGCAATAATTCTTCTGTGCGATCGCGGCTGTTATCATTAACTACGATAATTTCGTAATTAATCCCTTTTTCTTCTAATAATTGAGCGATCGATTCGACAGTTTGCACTACACAACCTTCTTCATTGTGAGCCGGAATTATAATGGAAAAAAGTTTGACTTCTGTTGATTTTTCTGATTGAGGTTGTTTTGGGTGAAAAGAGCTATTTTCCAGTGCCGCAGCTAATACCTCTGGATAATATATTTCTTGGGAAAAAGGGATTGATTTCTGAGAAGGTTGAACGGGAGTTTTAAAGACAAATCGATCGCTAATTAGATAATTTAGAGTTGCACTCAAAAGCACACCCACTAAGGTATTAATTGCATAATTGACTTTTAACCAATCCAATAAAGGAAATACTATGAAGATCCGAGCAATTACAGCAGTACCAGCCGAAAGATGGTATAAAGGAATTTGTCGCCACAAGACTTCTCGAAACGTCCACGAACCTCCCGGCCAAACCCAAATTCGGTAGATGAAAAAACTTGCTAAAAGCGAAATTTCAATGGATACGACATTGGCGATATTGCGTAAAGCGGGCGTATCAAATCCTAACTTTTCAATCATCAAAAAAATTAGCAGCAAATTTATGATTGCTGCCACGCCACCACCAATAAGAAACTTAAAAAGTTTTTGCTGAAATAGCTTTTTTAGCATAGTAAAAAAAACCTAAAAACTACATTAGTATATTGCATAATATTGCAAAATATAAGGCTAAGTTTCAATATTAATAAAAAAGGGGAACTTAATAGAGTTTTTGGGCGTTGGGGTGGCGATCGCGCCGATGAGTTAGACTGAGGAAAGCTTAAGTCTCTACCCAGTTGTCGACAAGCTGAGTTAATCTAGTTAGGGATTGAATTTTTCTGAAAAATCACATGACAGCAACACTTGTCCAGTTAAAGCACGAAGTCAAAGACTTGTCCCTAGCCCCCTTGGGAAAACAGCGCATCGAGTGGGCCGGCCGGGAAATGCCCGTTTTGGGGCAAATTAGAGATCGTTTTGCCAAGGAAAAACCCTTTGCTGGTATCCGTTTGGCCGCTTGCTGTCACGTTACCACTGAAACGGCACACTTGGCGATCGCGCTCAAAGCAGGCGGAGCCGATGCCGTATTGATTGCCAGCAACCCCCTCAGCACTCAGGATGACGTAGCAGCAAGCCTTGTAGCTGATTATGGCATACCAGTATTTGCCCTCAAAGGCGAAGACGCGGCCACCTACGAACGCCACGTCAACATTGCTCTCGATCACCGTCCCAACATTATCATTGATGATGGCAGCGACGTAGTTGCTAGTTTAATCCAACACCGTCAACACCAAATTTCCGACCTCATCGGCACTACCGAGGAAACCACCACCGGCATTGTACGCTTACGGGCGATGTTCAGAGACGGCGTGCTGACTTTCCCCGCAATGAATGTCAACGATGCTGATACTAAGCACTTCTTTGATAACCGTTATGGTACTGGTCAATCTACTTTAGATGGTATTATCCGGGCTACCAACGTGCTGTTAGCTGGCAAAAACATTGTGGTTGCTGGTTACGGTTGGTGCGGTAAAGGTACGGCGCTGCGGGCTCGCGGTATGGGTGGAAATGTGATTGTAACTGAAATCGATCCCATCCGCGCGATCGAAGCCGTAATGGACGGTTTCCGCGTATTACCAATGGATCAAGCAGCACCTGTGGGAGATTTATTTATCACAGTAACTGGCAATAAACATATCATTCGCGGCGAACATTTCGACGTAATGAAAGACGGCGCAATGGTTTGTAATTCCGGTCACTTTGACATCGAAATCGATCTGAAAACATTGGCAGATAAAGCATCTGAAGTAAAAACTGTCAGACCTTTCACTCAAGAGTATATTCTTAAGAGTGGTAAGTCGGTAATTGTGTTAGGTGAAGGTCGTTTAATTAACCTAGCAGCGGCCGAAGGTCATCCTAGTGCTGTAATGGATATGAGCTTTGCTAACCAAGCTTTAGCTTGTGAATATCTGGTCAAGAATAAGGGTAAATTGGAACCTGGTATTCATTCTATCCCTGTTGATGTTGACAAAGAAATTGCCCGATTGAAGTTACAAGCAATGGGGATTCATATTGATACCCTGACTGCTTCACAAATTGAGTACATGAACTCTTGGACTTCGGGGACATAATTATTTGTTATTGGTTATTGGTTATTTGTTATTGGTTATTGGTTATTTGTTATTTGTTATTGGTTATTTGTTATTGGTTATTTGTTAACGGTTAACAGTTAACAGTCAACCAATAACCAATAACGGTTAACCAATAACCAATAACAGTCAACCAATAACCAATAACAGTCAACCAATAACCAATAACAGTTAACCAATAACCAATAACAGTTAACCAATAACCAATAACAATTATGTCTGAATGGATAATTAACACAATGCAATCCCTGGGCTATCTAGGAATTGGGCTATTAATGTTTTTAGAGAATCTGTTTCCGCCAATTCCCTCGGAATTAATTATGCCCTTTGCGGGATTTACAATTGCTAAAGGAAATATGCACTTTTTCCCGGCGATCGCAGCAGGAGTAATTGGCACTGTCTTAGGCGCACTTCCTTGGTATTATGCAGGTAAAATCTTAGGCGAAGAACGCTTAAGAAACTTAGCTGATAAATATGGTAAATGGATTACCGTATCAGGTAGCGATATTGATAAAGCCGATCGATGGTTTAAGCGTCACGGAACTAAAGCAGTGCTTTTCTGTCGCCTAGTACCCGGAGTTCGCACTTTAATATCCCTACCAGCTGGCATTAATAATATGCCATTAGCGCCATTTTTAATCTATTCAACTATTGGCACTATTTTGTGGGTGAGTTTTCTAACTTTTACTGGGTATAAATTAGCCGATCACTATGAATTAGTTGATAAATATCTTGACCCAGTTTCTAAAATTGTACTGCTTTCTTTGATTATTTGGTTTGTACTCTGGGTGGTAAAGAAGAATATGCAGAAAGAGTCGTGACTAACTTTAACAATTTAGTTCCAGGGGGAAGACTTACAGCACATGAGTTAGCTGGGGGTCACACACTAGCAAAGCACGTAGGTCAAACAGAATCTCAACTTGCAAATCGCCTAGCAAGCGAACCAAAAAAGACTGTTTCATCATTTACCGACCGTGCCGTAGCAGAACAAGCGATATCTGATACAATTAAAGCAAATCAGCTAACAATTGAAGCTTGGCTAAGTGCAAACCCAACCACAAATCTTAGCATTGAATATACTGCTAGTAATCCAGTAGGAATTAGCCTGCGTCCATTGGTGTCAACTTAAGCGGAAAGCCCGCCAGGGACTAAAGTCTCTGTCTAATAGGTAAAGTCCTCTGAAGAGGACTAACTAAGTTTAAAAGTTTTCTTAGTCCTCTTCAGAGGACTTGATCTTTGAGACAGGGACTTTAGTCCCTGTCGGACTAAGGGTTTGACGTTAAGTTGACACCAATGGATGTTCTTACGATCCTACCTTCTATGAAATATCTGATATAGAGTGGTTAAGGTGGGTGCAGGCAACTCTTAAACATGGTATAGAAACTAATACTTTTAAACAGAGGTTCTTATGAAACTGACCTACGATCCGAGATACAATGTTGCTTATATTTACCTGCAAGAAAAACCAGCACAGGTAGAGACAATTCAAGTTAGCGAAGAATTAAATATAGATATTGCTCCCGATGGAACCATTTACGGAATAGAACTGCTCAATGCTAATCAGCAATTAGGCGGCGATAGTCAAGGTAAATTAATAGTAATTAATGAAGCTTTGGGAGAATCTTCAGAAATTCAACTGGCACTTTCACCTTAGCTAGAATACAAGATAATAATTTTTCTGCTGTCTATGCTACAAATTACAAATAAAATCTCAAATAATTTGTTGATATCTAACAGGACTTACGCACGCAGGGTCAAAAACCCGGTTTCTACGTCAATATTTACCCTTCCCAAGCGATGATTTTGGTCAGAAACCGGTTTTTTTGCGTAAGTCCCATCTAATTCCCAATTCGTGACAAAATAGAAAACATTGCTATCCACACTATTGAGATATGTACGAAAAAATTACAGCCCCTACAACTGGTTCTAAAATCACATTCAAAGATGGTGAACCCATTGTTCCCGATGACCCAATTATTCCTTTCATTCGCGGTGACGGAACGGGTGTTGACCTTTGGCCGGCTTCCCAGAAAGTCATGGATGCGGCGGTAGAAAAGGCCTACGGCGGTAAGCGAAAAATCAATTGGTTTAAGATTTATGCCGGTGATGAAGCTTGCGAAGTTTACGGTACTTATCAATATTTACCGCAAGATACTAATGATGCGGTTAAAGATTACGGTGTGGCAATTAAAGGACCGCTGACAACTCCTATTGGTGGCGGGATTCGTTCTTTAAACGTCGCTTTGCGACAAATTCACGATCTTTATGCTTGCGTTCGTCCTTGTAAATATTATCCCGGAACGCCTTCGCCGCACAAAACTCCTGAGTTGCTGGATGTGATTATTTACCGGGAAAATACGGAGGATATTTACCTGGGAATTGAGTGGAAAGAAGGCAGTGAAATCGCTAATAAGTTAATTGCTTTGCTGAATAATGAGTTAATTCCGGCTACGCCTGAACATGGGAAAAAACAAATTCCTCTGGATTCGGGAATTGGGATTAAACCAATTAGTAAGAAAGGTTCTCAGCGGTTAATTCGTCGGGCTATTAAGCACGCTTTACGGTTGCCAAAGGCTAAACAGCAGGTGACTTTGGTGCATAAGGGTAACATTATGAAATACACTGAAGGCGCTTTTCGTGACTGGGGTTACGAATTGGTAAAAAGTGAGTTTCGTAATGAGTGCGTGACTGAGATGGAGTCTTGGATTCTGAGTAATAAGGAACGCAATCCTGAGATTAGTTTAGAAGATAATGCGCGTCAGATTGAGCCGGGATATGATGCTTTGACTCCTGAAAAGCAAGCCAAGATTTGCAAAGATGTTGAGGAAGTTCTCTCAGCGATTTGGGAAAGTCATGGCGGTGGGAAGTGGAAGGAAAAGATCATGGTTAATGACCGGATTGCTGATAGTATTTTCCAACAGATTCAAACGCGGCCGGCGGAGTATTCGATTCTGGCGACGATGAATTTGAATGGTGATTATTTATCGGATGCGGCGGCCGCTATTGTGGGCGGTTTAGGTATGGGTCCGGGGGCGAATATTGGGGATGAATGTGCAATTTTTGAGGCAACTCATGGGACTGCACCTAAACACGCGGGTTTGGATAAGGTTAATCCTGGTTCGCTGATTTTGTCGGGGGTGATGATGTTAGAATATCTCGGTTGGCAGGAGGCGGCCGATTTGATTAAGAAGGGTTTGGCGGCGGCGATTTCTAATGGTGAAGTGACCTATGATTTGGCGCGAATGATGGAGCCGCCGGTGCCTGAGTTGAAGTGTTCGGAGTTTGCGGAGGCGATTATTAAGCATTTTGGTTAAGGGTTAACGGTTAAGGGTTAAGGGTTAAGGGTTAACGGTTAACGGTTAACGGTTGACTGTTAATGGTTAAGGCAGGAGTATATTTTTTGCCTAGTCTGCGGGAATCGGTAGGTGTAAATTTTGGGGTATCAAATTTTTCGGCTGTAATGCAACTGCTGTAAGGGTTTGATGCCCCTTACCTAAAAAAACGATTCCCGCAACGTCTGTAACCTTTACAGGGTAAGGATTTGAGGAAAAGATCGCAGGAGGGTATTGACAAGTGGATGGCTGGAATGATACTTTTAGATCAGGTTCCCGAAACTGCACCTTGAAAACTAAATATAGTAAGGCTTTCAAAAACCGGCGGCCGCAATTAAACTAAATCCCTATTAGGGATTGAAACTTTTTTGCTCAAAGAAAATAAACGCACAAATTCATCCTGTGAGCCGCAATTAAACTAAATCCCTATTAGGGATTGAAACTGTGATCGTTGTGACTACTGCTTGCACGTTGGGAGCCGCAATTAAACTAAATCCCTATTAGGGATTGAAACGAGTACCTTGCCCAACTGGGGGAGCCTCAATAAAGCCGCAATTAAACTAAATCCCTATTAGGGATTGAAACACGAAGAGCAAAGCAAAATTATCTACGAATTTTTAGCCGCAATTAAACTAAATCCCTATTAGGGATTGAAACAATTAAACCATAATAATGGTTCAACGTTCTTTGAATGCAAGGCCGCAATTAAACTAAATCCCTATTAGGGATTGAAACAGCCCGCCTTGCCCATTACGCAAGTCCATCAAGGGGCCGCAATTAAACTAAATCCCTATTAGGGATTGAAACTCTGGACTCCAACTACTTCCTTGAAATGTAGTTGCAGCTGCCGCAATTAAACTAAATCCCTATTAGGGATTGAAACTTCTAGGATTTCTAGTTTCCTTTCTCTTACCTTGATTTTGCCGCAATTAAACTAAATCCCTATTAGGGATTGAAACTTCTATATCTTTAAATACCCACTCGTATTTTATGGCGCCGCAATTAAACTAAATCCCTATTAGGGATTGAAACATTTTTTGTTCCTCAAAAGAAAGCAGGATTTTTAGCCGCAATTAAACTAAATCCCTATTAGGGATTGAAACAAGAAAGTATGTCTCGTAAGCGGAGTTTGTTGTTGGTCGGCCGCAATTAAACTAAATCCCTATTAGGGATTGAAACTTCCATTCCGGCGAGGGCTTGGGCTAGTCGAATTAATGTGCGCCGCAATTAAACTAAATCCCTATTAGGGATTGAAACGCGCTCAGAATTGCTGATGCTAAATCCTTTTCTCCCTGCCGCAATTAAACTAAATCCCTATTAGGGATTGAAACTCTCTGAGAATTTCCCAGATGCGCCCGATCAAGACTCGAGCCGCAATTAAACTAAATCCCTATTAGGGATTGAAACATTCTCACCCAAAGGGCAAAGATTCTCAATCCTAATGGCCGCAATTAAACTAAATCCCTATTAGGGATTGAAACAGGATATTGAACTTGACGGGTCACAATATAATTGTTGCCGCAATTAAACTAAATCCCTATTAGGGATTGAAACAAGGATCTCGATTGCTATTTCGGCTTTGTCTTTAGCGAGTGCCGCAATTAAACTAAATCCCTATTAGGGATTGAAACGCGAGATTGTAGTAACCGGTGCTTTGCGGCTTCGGCCGCAATTAAACTAAATCCCTATTAGGGATTGAAACTGCTAAGTATGACTTTGGAAAAATAGCTAGATTGTGCCGCAATTAAACTAAATCCCTATTAGGGATTGAAACTTTCTTCCTCCTTCCCTAATGTCATTCTAGTTTCAACGCGCCGCAATTAAACTAAATCCCTATTAGGGATTGAAACAAGTAATCTGGGATTGAGACTATTCGCCCCAAGCCGCAATTAAACTAAATCCCTATTAGGGATTGAAACCAATATACAAACAAACATTGTACAAAATTTTATGCGCCGCAATTAAACTAAATCCCTATTAGGGATTGAAACGAGCTTTAGGTAAGACTCTTGATGAGTTGCCTGATGCCGCAATTAAACTAAATCCCTATTAGGGATTGAAACAACTCGGTAGGAATTTTAGTGTTGAGACTCGCTAAGCCGCAATTAAACTAAATCCCTATTAGGGATTGAAACTTTAGTAATGATTGGCTGGACTGGTTTCTCGGTTGGTTCCGCCGCAATTAAACTAAATCCCTATTAGGGATTGAAACTTGAGTCTGATTTTTAGGTAAAAATGCAGCAATCCTTTAGCCGCAATTAAACTAAATCCCTATTAGGGATTGAAACCTAGTGTTCGCCCCCCGCCCACGCGGGGGAACTTCTACTAAGCCGCAATTAAACTAAATCCCTATTAGGGATTAAAAAAACTTCCAGTAATTGAGTGCGATCGCAATTTCAGATAGTAAATTCAATCATCAGTATCGCTAAACAGGGTTGACAAATCTCGATAACCACTGACAACTCGAAAGATTTCTACATCCTGTCCGATTGGCATATAGAGTATAAGATAGTTATCCATCGGGAGACTGCGTAGACCTAGTAAAATCTCGTCTCGTTGTCGTCCCAGGTTGGGAAACCGAGCAATTTTAGCAAATTTTGCGTCAAGCTTGCTTAAAAAGCGATCGGCTCGATCGAGTCCCGATTGAGTAGCGATGTAATCTGCAATTTTCTCAATGTCTTGAATTGCGGGTTTGGTGAGGCGAAATTTGGGATTCATACTTCTGAGAAATTGTAACGCGATGCCTACGGCTGGCTACGCCTACGCAGGTTAGCGCGGATTTGTGCTATAGCTGTCGGGCCATCTACAACTTCACCGCGTTGAGATGCTTCCCAGCCAAGCATTGCATCTCGCTGAAGTTCTGAGAGTCGCCCCTGATAAATATCTTCTTGTTGTTCGAGTAGTTGAATACCTGCAAGAATAACGTCGATCGCGCTTTTATATTTGCCACTCGTAAGTTGACGCTGCACAAGGGCTTCGGCTTCAGGTGGTAAAACAATTTGCATGGCGTTTGAGGGAAGAGGAGTTGATTAGGAATTACGCAGTTGATTTTATTATAGGCGATATCTACGGTTAGCTACATCCACACATTTTTTTGTCATTTATAAATACCTTGTTTAATGTGCCAGTTGCGTAAGCCCTGAATTTGAAAGGGGTTGACTTGTACGGTATTTTGGCGTACAATTAAAGTAATTCAGGTATTGACCTGTAAATTTATCGCTTTTAATTGCCATGAATTCCCTGACTAAGAATTTAGGAAGTGAAAATTCTCGATCGACTAAAATTGCCCGCCTAGAAGCGCGACTCACTCAAGAACAAAAAGAATTATTATTAGCAGCAGCGCAAATAAGCGGGTTTTCGCTGACAGAATTTGTAGTCGCAAGTGCGGTGGAAGCTGCTAAACGCACGATTCAAGAACAGACGATACTAAAGTTGAGCAAGAACGACCGCGAAGTGTTTGTTAATGCTTTACTCAACCCGCCAGAACCGGGGGAAAAATTGCGGGATTCTGCCAAGCGGTATAAACAGCGGATGGGTTTATAATGCCAACACCGGATGCTATTAATTATATCATTGAACCACTGAACGAACAGCATAATCGAACGGCTTTTTGTTGTGGAATTGAAGCATTAGACCGCTATTTTCAACAGCAAGCAAATCAAGACCGGAAAAAATATGTTGCTGCTTCTTTTGTGGCAGTGGATAGAGAGCAAAATCAAGTGATTGGCTATTACACTCTTTCAGCAACTAGCATTCCTTTAGAAGAATTGCCGACAGAAATCACCAAGAAATTGCCTAAATATGCTCTCCTTCCAGCTACTTTGTTGGGACGGTTAGCAGTAGACCAAAATTATCAAAGACAAGGCTGGGGAGATTTATTATTAATGGATGCTCTCTATCGTAGTTGGCAAAATGAAATTGCGACTATGGCTGTTGTTGTTGAGGCTAAAGATGAAAAAGCGGTGGCTTTTTACCAGCATTATCAATTCCTTCAGTTTCCCGACAGGCTTAACCGCTTATTTTTACCGATGAAAACTATTAAAGCAATGTTTTCGTAGAAATTAAGGAGTTGTAACGCGATGCCTACGGTTAGCTACATCCACACATTTTTTTGTCATTTATAAATACCTTGTTTAATGTGCCAGTTGCGTAAGCCCTGAATTTGAAAGGGGTTGACTTGTACGGTATTTTGGCGTACAATTAAAGTTATTCAGGTATTGACCTGTAAATTTATCGCTTTTAATTGCCATGAATTTCCTGACTAAGAATTTAGGAAGTAAAAATTCTCGATCGACTTGTAGGGTGCGTCAGACGAGACTCTACTACTATCTAGGGTTTCAGCTTCTGACGCACCCTACGATCCTGATTAAATTCGCATTTTAATCGATCGCCCCCCAGATATTTACCACTTCTTTCTTTTTAGAGTAGAAGCCCTGTTCGCGATCGCAATCAGCTTTTTAATTGACACTTTCTTGTTAACCGTTATCCGAGATATTTGATATTGATTTGTAAACCAATTTATCCTCAGTAGATTATTATCATATAAAAAGCCACTTAAGTAGTATTTAGGCAAAAGCTTTTCAACCTTCCTATTTGTTGAACCAAATGGATAAGCCAAATGAGCACCAACAATTTTATTTTTATCTAAATCACTCGTACATTTTCTTAACGCTAACTTAGCAGCCCCAAGTTCAAAATCTAAGTCTTTAGGCGAAATTTTTGCTAAATCTTTATGATTGAATCCATGAGATTGAACATCATAAAATCCCTCCTTATATCCTTCTCGTAAATCGCTACAATTAATATGAGATAAATAATCTCTACCGTCAATCCCCAAAAATCTAGGGTTAATAAATAAAACAAACTTGACCTTCTCTTGATATATTTTTTCCAGATTTTCTAGCAGCGGTAAGCCATTTGTATGAACACCCTTATAACCATCATCAAAAGTTAACATAATTGGTTTTTGACCAATATGTTGAATTGGGATCGGCTTAGATTTATTGATAAAATATACAAAAAGATCCTGAGAAGTTAAAAACCAAAACTTTTGTTGAACCAGATATTCTAAAAATTTTGCCAAATTTTGCTTAGTGTAGTCATTAGTAAATCCTAATCGATGAGGCGGATTTTCTGCGGGATTTTGAGCATCTATAATGTTGTGAAAACCCAAAATTGGAATTCTAACTGTATCAGTTCCTACACTCCACCCAGAAATAGTTAGACTGATTAAAAATATCAGCAAAATATATAATATTTTAGCTCTGGGAATTAGAGCGACTTGCAATATATCTATAATGTTTCTACGCCTTAGCCTTTTATTTATCCGATTCATCTTTATTCTCCCTTGTCTGTTCCCTATTAATCTTTACATTAATCTTTACCATTGTTAGGGACAAATTCAGCAATAATAGCAAAATTTTTACTAATTTTTACTAATTAGTTTAACTTATACAATTTAGTCTAACTTACGCAATACTTCCCCGTTTGCGAGTTTCCTTATAAGAAATACCCACATTTCTCAACCCAGCTTTAATCATTTGTTGTTCCAACAAAGCAAAAAAACGACCTCGATCGCCCCCCGTTACCACCGCTTGATTATGCGCCTCAGACAAACTAATCGGATAGCCGCCACCTTTATAAACTTGACCTAACATTAAACTCAAGGCAGAATCTAATAATGCAGGATTTTCTCCCACCCATTGTGGCATATCAATTCTGGCAATTTCCCAACCCACATGAACATAGCAAAAATAGATATTTTGTTCCCCATATAAATCCAAAATTCGAGCGTGCGATCGCCATAAAGGACTCCTTTCCCCAGGAGACAAAATAGTATTCCATAAAATCACATCTCGCAACGGTTCAAACACCTGACAAGGCGCTTTATCTGCATTCGGTAAAGTTGCCGCAAACACCACATCAGCACAATGAGTCATACAATCAGGAACCTGATAGGGACAAGCCGACAAACGCAGCCAAGATAAACTTTCAGCACTCCGAGAAGCACTAATATAACCTAATAGTGGAATCCCCGCTAATCTTAACCGTTCCCACGCCGCTAAAATCGGTTGTAAAATGCGATCGCGAGCCTCATTTGGCAACCCTTCCAAAAACCAATAAATCAGCGAACCATCCACCATTGCCAAAGTCGGTACAGGCAAATGATTATGATTAACAGCCAACCAATTACACCCCAACTCCGCTAAAGCCTGCGCCTCCGAAACACTCCGTTGATAACCCATCCACTCCTCAGTTTTAATTCCCCATTGACGAGAAATATAAAGGTCTTCCTGCTTATAGAAAATCTCTGGGACACTATCTAAAATAGGATGGCGGCTTTGACCATAATGTAGCGTTATTCTACCCACATTTAATAAATAACAGTAAGCAATTTCATGGTGAGAAGGACTAATTTGCGAACCATCCGTTGCTAACACAGTATGAGCAATAGGCGGAACTGTAATATAGGAAACGCTATTTAAAGATTCTACAGGACTTGCCTGATTAAAAGGAATGCGATCGCGCCAAGTTTCTTGCAATTTCACCAACTTTTCCTGTTCATTTCCCGCTTTTTTATATAAATCGATCGCCACATCCAAACGCTTACCCGCCGCCACCGCTTCATTACTCAGATGTTGACTCATCCCCTGCATTGCCTTAGCTACCTTTGTTAAATCAAGCATAATTTGTTATTTGTTATTTGTTATTTGTTATTTGTTAACTGTTATTTGTTAACTGTTAACTTAGGTGCCTAACTCCTGTTATGCTCACCATTACTATCTATATTAACCGCCTTACTCTCCTCCTCTTCTCTCTGCGTCCTCTGTGTCCTCTGTGGTTCAAAAATCAAATCATTCCCTCACCCTAAAAATCTTAATCCATACAATTATAACCAAACCACAAAATCCTGAGAAAATTGATATAAAGACAAAAGTTGTACAGGTGGAAACTCAACCACAGAATTCCTTTCCTCCAAAGTATTATATCCCCAATCAGCCAAAAATAACTTAACTCCACTTAAATCAGATTGCTGCTTAACAGAAAGCAAAGTTTTCAGCCTATCCTCCACAAACCAAATTACCGTATCTTCCCCAAACTTCGCCAAAAATTCCCGTAAAACTTGATGCTTAGGTTGTTTATATTCCTTCCCAATAATCGACCCTTCCGGCATCTCAACCCCCGCCAAAAACAATAACTCCCGGACAAATCTACCTTCCTTAGTCGTCACAATCATTGGCCGTACATCACTACCAATCAAACCCTGCAAACGTTCAACAACCCCCGGATAAAAACGATGTAAAGATAACCAACCAGCCAAATCATTTTTAATCCATTCATCCCGCAAACTATCTAACTTAGTACCAACATCCAAAGCCGTCAAATTATTTTCTACTAACAAATTTTTAGCAATACTTTGCCAATCTAACAAAATCTGTTCCTTAGTAATTCCGATAGTTAAAGCTCTAATTAAAAGCGGCATTTCCCAACCAGTTTCAATCACTGGTCGAAGATCGTAAAAAACCTCAGCTAAACGACGATCTGACACCGTATCAACAGGCTGCCAAATTTGACAATAGGTGCGCCAAGCCGTCTCAAAATATTCTACAAGCCCATCACAGATTACCCCGTCAAAATCCAAAGCCAAAATAGTAGGAAAATTAATATTCATTTTCTTATAGAAGAAAGAAAGAAAGAAAGAAAGTAAAGAAAGAAAGGAAAAGGGTCTAGTTCCTAGACCCTTCTTAAAAACTCTACAAACCCTCAATTAAAGGTTGAGTAGACACTGCATCTAAACCCTGAGACTTCAACAAATCTGACCATTCAGTTGCCAGAGTAGAATCATTAGGAGTCTTCATTCGCAGTGCAGCCAAAGTAGTAATAGTTTCATACCACAAGCCATTTTTCGCATAAACTCCTAATCTTATACGAGGATCGGGATTTGACAAATCATTCTTGAGTTCTGGTTGGGGTGCAATACGTTGTACCCATCCCTTAACAACCAAATCTGCCGAACGATCGTTGGGATCGCAAATCATCGAAAAAGACCAAACATATCGCTTGCCAACATCAAGAGCCTTGCGACTACCACTAGCAGGAGGAAGAGTTAGGCTAACAATACCAGATTTAGTTGGTTTAAAAGTAGTCTCATAAACGACATCATCTTCAGTTTCAGTTAACAGAGTAAACTGAACTTTCGCTGAAGTTTGAGGAATAAAAACAAAAAAAGTAGGAGACTCTTCAACCGTTAAACCAATATTACTAACGGGCACCAAAGGAGTAATTGACAAACCAGCAGGACAAACCCCAGCGCCTCGGTGCGTTCCCCCTTGTCTATTGCCAGGGGCCGATACATCAGGAGGTCGAAAATTCACTTGACTTAAGAGTAGAGGTTCCGACTGAGCACGTAGCGCCGGAGAAAGTGCGATCGGCGTTAGGCCTAAAGATAAAGCGGCGGAAATTGTTGCTAAACGTAGAAAGTGTTTCATTTTTTGTGCCTTTGAATATAGAATGCAAGAATTAACAGGAGCTATCCTATATTTACAGAAATCATCGAGTAAACACAGGGTCAGAGGCGAGCCAATTCAACAGCAGACAAGCTTTGTGATACACTACATTACAGACGCAGCGGGAATGTTCGCTGCCACTATCAGGGAGAAACAAGTTTATAAACATTACTTGTCTTCCACAGCGATCGCAAGATTGCACTGCATCTACTAGGGACATCTTCCACACCTAAATCGATCAATAGCATTAATTAATCAAACCAGCAACAGTCTCAACAGCTATAGGGACTCAAAAAGACTTTTATACTCCGTAGGAGCCCCTAAAACAAGAGTTTTTGATATTTCTCAACTTTTGTTTTAAACTCAAACATCCCACTTCCACGCATCCGCTAAAAACTAAGTTAGTACGCAAGATGAATTATAAAATGGAGCGACGATGATTGGTAAATTTGTCGAGAAAATATCCTCAGCTTTGCCCAAACTAAGCAACGTACAAAAATCAGCCCTAGCTTTTGCCAAATCAGCAGGACTCACCAGTATTGCTGTCACATCTTTGTTAATAGGGGCGCGGCAAATAGGAATGCTAGAACCATTGGAATTAGGTGCTTTTGACCAGATGGTGCGATCGCGACCAGACGAAGGATCGGACTCCCGCCTTCTAGTAGTTGGCATTACCGAAGGAGATATCCAAAGGCTCAAAGAATGGCCAATATCCGATCGCAAAATAGCTCAAGTATTGCAAAAACTAGAACAACAACAGCCCATCGCCATCGGGTTAGATGTACTACGAGATGTCCCACTAGGAGAAGGTCGCCCAGAATTAATCCAATATCTTCAAAATACATCTCGCTTAATTGGGGTATGCAAAGCCAGCGACCCCACAGGAGACAATCCCGGCTCCCCCCCACCTCCAGGACTAGCAACTCATCAAGTAGGATTTGCTGACTTCGGAGTAGATTCAGGCGGAGTCCTACGCCGCGCACTACTATTTATGACCCCTCCCGGAGTTAATAATAGCTACCGTTCAGCAGAACTACACCTGTGCAACGATTCCTCTAATATACTTTTTTCCTTTGCTTTACAACTATCCCTGCGTTACCTACAAACAAAACAAATTAATCCAGAACTAACCCCAGATCAATCTTTAAAACTCGGTTCCACCATACTGAGAAAGCTACAAAAAAATGACGGCGGCTACAAAAATATTGATGACAGGGGATACCAAATACTAATTAATTACCGTTCCGCGCGCAATGTCGCCAAACTCGTCACCCTAACAGATGTTATAGAAGACAAAATCGATCCGAAATTTGTCAAAGATAAAATTGTCCTAATTGGCTATACTAGCGACACCGTTAAAGACTATTTTTACACCCCCTACAGCGGTAGCAAACAAAATGACTTAGCCATGCCGGGAGTAGTAGCTCATGCCCAAGTAGTTAGTCAAATCCTCAGTGCAGTTTTAGACAAACGACCGTTATTTTGGTTTTGGTCAGAGTGGGGAGAAGTTCTGTGGCTTTGGGGGTGGTCAATGGTTGGAGGTGCGATCGCTTGGGGCATTCAGCAACCGTTGCGTTTTGGTTTAGTTGGGGGTGGGATGTTGATAGTGTCTTTGGGACTGGGGTTTGGTATTTTTATGTTGGGAGGATGGGTTCCCGTTGCAGCACCCGCGATCGCGCTAATCGTCAGCGCAGGTAGCGTAGTTCTCATAGACAGATTTAACAAGGGTGGATACGGCAAAGTCATTACCGATAAGGTTAAACAAGTCTTTAAACTTGAAATTGACCAAACCAAAAAAGAGCAAGAAGTTGCCGAAATTACCGAGTCTGACTTTTTCAAAGAGTTACAGCAAAAGAAAAGCGAATGGAAAGGCCGCAAAAGGGAATCTACCTCAAATGACGTACCTCAACCCCAAGAGCTTGAAACCACCGAAAGTCAGTCAGAGGAATATTTTACCCAGTTACAGCATAAGGCCAAACAACAGAGAGTTAAGATAACACAGGTAAGTGAGGAAAGTACCTCTGAGGTAGCGATCGCCGAACCGACCAGGAACAACAACTCACTTACAGAAACCCCAGGCGACGAAGGTTTCATAGATTTGTCATAGGTAATAGAGTAGTAGTTACGGCGTTTCTCTAACAATTTAGTATTTATAGCAGGTAAATCATGTCCAAAGTAGTATCTATACACTCATACCGAGGTGGAACTGGTAAATCGAATACAACAGCAAACCTCGCTTGTACGGTTGCTAGTTACGGAAAACGAGTGGCGATCGTGGATACAGACATTCAATCACCTGGGATTCATGTTCTTTTTGGTTTCAGCGAAGAAAACATGAAACGCTCCCTCAATGATTATTTGTGGGCTCGCTGCAAAATCTCTGAAACCGCCTACGATATGAGTGCCAAACTACCAAAAACAGCAGCCAAAGGTAGTACCCTCTATCTGATCCCATCCAGTGTCAAAGCTGGAGAAATTGCGCGAGTGTTGCGAGAAGGTTATGACGTAGGTTTACTTAATGACGGCTTTCAAGAACTTATCGAAGTTCTGAATCTTGACTATCTATTTATTGATACTCACCCCGGCCTCAATGAAGAAACCCTACTTTCTATTACTATCTCTGACATTCTGCTACTAATTCTGCGTCCCGATCAACAAGACTTTCAGGGAACAGCCGTTACTGTAGATGTCGCCCGAAAATTGGAAGTCCCCAAAATGTTATTAACGATCAATAAAGCCCTAGTTTCTCTTGATTTTGATGATTTGAAAAAACAAGTAGAAGATGCTTACAATGTTCGAGTAGTAGGGGTTTTACCACACACCGATGAAATGATGTTACTGGCAAGTAAAGGCATTTTTACATTGTCTTACCCCGATCATCCCCTGACTAAAATTGTCGAAGGAGTGGCGAAGGAAATAATTAACAGTTAACTGTTAGTTATTGGTTGTTAAGTACCTAGACATAGATATTGCTTGTCATTGCGAGGCTTTGCTAGGAGTTGGGAGCCATGAAGCAAACTAAATTAATCTCAAGGCCTGGCGATCGCGCTTATAGCAACCGCCAAGGTGGTTAAGACATTCTCAGTTCCTGAAACTCTTGATTTTATTCACTTCTTCCCTAGCCTCTAGCCCCTAGTCCCTAGTCCCTAGCTATACCTCGCAATGACATAACTACGTTTATTTATGTACGACAACACTTGTAAATATCTCGCAGAAAAATCTCCCGCCTCATTTGTCCGCTGGCTGCTCAATATAGAACCGGGAAAAATCAGCGTCCTTAAAACTGAAATTATCCCCGAACCAATCGAAGCAGATACCCTAGTTTTGCTACAAACAGTCAACCAAATTCTACACCTAGAATTTCAAACAGTACCCTATTCAACTCCGTCAATTCCTTTACGGATGCTGGAATACAAAGCAATATTGACTAGGAAATATCGCTTACCCATTGAACAGGTTGTGATTTTTCTTAAGCATACTAATTCAGAATTAGTATTTCAGAATCAGTATGAGGATGATTACACAATACACCGCTATCGAATTATTCGGATCTGGGAACAAAATCCCTCTCCACTGTTAGTTACGCCAGAGCTTTTACCATTAGCTGCTTTAGCTCAAAGCGACAACCCTAATACTCTATTAGAGCAAGTTGCTCAGCAAGTTGCTATGATTAAAGAAACAGAGCAGCGACAGAACATCTCAGCTTGTGTTTTCGTCTTAGCTGGCCTGCGGTTTGAGAAAAACTTGATTCGTCAATTATTCAAAGAGGATATTATGCGAGAATCAGTCACCTATCAAGATATTCTGCAACAAGGTGTACAACAAGGTATGCAGCAAGGTGTACAACAAGGTATGCAGCAAGGTATGCAGCGAGGAGAATTAGCAATTCTCCAGCGCCAGATTTCACGGCGCTTTGGGGAGTTAGAACCACAACTAAATGAGCGGATTCAAAGATTAGCAATCCCTCAATTGGAAGACTTGGGAGAAGCACTTCTTGACTTCTCAAATGCCGCAGATTTAGCTGCTTGGTTGCAGTTACAAAAGATTGATTAATCTTCAAAAAACTAAAAGAGGGGGAAAAAAAGTTATAGCTAGGGACTAGGGGCTAGGGACTAGCTATAACAAGTAACCGTTAACAAACAACTTTTGGTTCTTGTAAAGTAAAGATTGGTGTCGGGGCTGCTTTACCTTTCAGGGAAATGGCTCCCAAATCTTGGCAGTGAAACTGAGAATCGATCTCCGTAAACACTGCCTCACTAATCAGAATTTGATTAGGAGCGGCTTTACTCATCAATCGAGCAGCCGTATTCACCGTATCACCCAACACATTAAACTCTCGCCGTCCACGCGGTTCTCCAACCTCTGCCGCAAATACAGCCCCTACAGTTACGCCAATTTGACAAAATACTGTAACTTGTTTACCGCCAACTACAGGTGGAATAAAATTCGTAATAATATCTCGAATGGCGATCGCAGCACTGGCAGCCCTAAAAGTATCATTAGTGTGCGCTTCCGGCACGCCAAAATAAATCAGCATATCCGAACCATCTAAATGAGCCGTCACTTTCTGCAACACTCCCCCTCGCGCAATCACAGCAGCATTCACTATCGCAAAAACGCGGGAAAAACTTGTTACTAAATCCACTTCCTCCTCTGGTAAAGCCTTATCTACCGACTCCGGTAAACCAATTAAATTGACAAACATTACCGTTGGTCTCGGAAAATCCGGCGGAATCTGTCTGCTACCAGCATTTTCTACTAACAAATTAAGGATGCGCCTGGGAACGTAACTAGCCAGGGGCTCAACCCGTTTTACTGCCTCCTCGATTTCACTTGCCAAGGCTGATACACTGCGGTCTAGCAGCACTGAACTTGGCATTCGACGACGAGTGGGCATAATATCGTATTCACCAAGTTGCTCGTCGGTAAGGTCATCTATCACCAATAAATGATCCCCTTTTCCCGATTCAAAGCGAAATTCCTTTGCCAAATAAGCACTTGCAGTTTCAGTTAAACATACTCTGCCAACTACACCGGCTCCCTCAGCTTGTTTGGCTTGTTGGACGGCATTGCCTAATAATATGTGGGCCATCCGTAGCGGTGTACCAATATCGGCAATGATGTATTTACCAGAATGAATACCGACTCGCATTCGCAGAGATAATACTCCTCGTGAGGTTTCAATTTGGTTAAATTGATTCATTGCCCGCTGCATTCGCAAACCGGCTCGTAGGGCTCTAGCGGTATCGTTTCCGTCTTTAGTTGCCAAAAACTGCACTAACATTGCGTCCCCGGTAAATTCCAGTAAGTCGCCGCCGGACTTACTAATGATGTCAATCATTGAGGCAAAATAGTTATTGAGAACGCTTAATAAGGTTTCGGCTCCAGAGCGACCATAGACGGCATTTGCTTCTAAAAGGGGAGTAAAACCTGCTAAATCGGTAAACATGAGCGTGCCTTTTTGCCATTGGTAACGTACTTCTCCTGGTTTTGGGGGAGATTCACAAACGGAGCGAGGTACATAGTCGTTGAGGATATAACGTAGTGTCCGTAAGTGTTCAAAAACGTCCATGAGTGTGGCTGGTGTTGGATTTACCCAGGCGGCTGCGTATAAGTCGGAAGAAAGCAGCGATCGCAGGCGTAGTTCAATTGCTGCTAAGGGAGGATTGTATGCCAATACCTTTACCTGTGAATTTATGAGTTTTGTTTGATTTTCCATAAGGGGGCTACAGTAAAGAATTTTCTTAAATCCCGATTTGGGGATTCAACAATCTTTTCTAATTCCACTGAAGTAAGTGTTTTTCGGGTCTTAGATTGTGGGTACATTGTGATGCTAACCCTTGCCTGATAATTTCTTTCCTGTTTAACTTCCCCACAATCAAAGCCAGATAGGGGTTTTACCCGTCTGGTAGATGCGATCGCTCCCCCAATACTTAGTTTATCTGCTAGTTTTAGGATCTACAGTTTTAGTAATATTAAAAATGTTTGGCGATCGCTCTCGATCTTCTATATCCTAGAAATCAGGCAATATTCCTTAAGTTGGCTGTTAAACTATATCTGTAGACTGACCAATTTTAATTTAACTTTCGATTATCAATTGTCGATTTTCTGTTGTTAATTCTTTCAGCGCGCATACTCAGAGTGAAAGGTGATAAGCATTGGTCTAAAAATCAGCTAGAGATTCGAGAAAGCTCCAGGTTGTTTGATTTGGCTTTACTCCGAGCAGCCCGACTAACTTATCGCGCTTATTTGGAAGTAAACTGCGATCGAATGCAGCGTCCGTTAGGTGTGGTAGTTAATACAGTAAACTGTCGAGGTCAATTAATATTCTCATCAAGACCGATATTATTACCGGATGAATGTTACGTTCCTTTTGAACAAATTGAATCCCAACTTTATTAATTGTTATTTGTTAGTTGTTATTTGTTAACTGTTATTTGTTATTTGTTGGTTGTTATTTGTTGGTTGTTCCTTCTTCTCTCTTGTAATGGAAATTTTTACCACTTTACTTTTGATATTAATTGTATTTGTACTGGGTTCTTCTATTGGTAGCTTTCTCAATGTTGTAGTTTACCGATTACCGGCGGGTTTGTCAGTGCTATGGCCGCCGTCTCGATGTCCTAAATGTTTGCATCAACTCAGACTTTCGGAAAATGTTCCAGTATTTGGCTGGCTGTGGCTGCGAGGGCGTTGCGCTCATTGTCATAGTCGGATTTCTCAACGTTATCCTATTGTAGAAGCAACTGTTGGAACGTTATTTTTGTTGGTTTTTTGGCGGTGGGGAGCCAGCTTAGAAACTATCGGTTACTGGGCATTTTTTAGTTGGTTATTAGCTTTATCTTTGATTGATTTAGATACAATGACTCTCCCTAATGTTTTAACTCGATCAGGTTTGATACTGGGTTTAGTTTTCCAAACAGCCAAGGGTTTCTTACCCACATTTAATCTGGGAATTGGGATTAATCATTTAGTATTAACTGGTATTATTGGTGCAGTAGTTGGTATTTGGTTATTTGATATAATTGCCTTATTGGGTTCCTTGGCTTTTGGGCAAACTGCGATGGGGGCGGGGGATAGTAAATTAGCGGCGATGATGGGAGCATGGCTGGGGTGGCAATATTTGTTGTTGGCGGGGTTTATTGCCTGTGCTGTTGGGGCTGTTGTGGGTGGAGGCGCGATCGCATTAGGGAGGTATAGCCGTCGCCAAGTTATGCCCTTTGGACCGTTTCTAGCTTTAGGTGCAGTATTAACAGCTTTTTGGGGTGAAGCGATCGTCTCGACCTACTTACAGTTGTTTTTCCCCACTTTGGGCCTATAATCAACAAGCGAGAGTTTCTTGCCTAAAAGACTGATAATTATACTTATTTACTTCAGCACTTAAATTGGTAGGATGATTTTGTGTCTTGCATATCTTACAGTCAGTTAACAGTTAACAGTTAACTCTTAACAAATTACTAATTAACAAGTTTTAATGTCTTTATTTGATTGGTTTGCAGATCGACGAAAATCAGTGCCGCACTCTGAGCGACGGCAGGAAAGGGAAATTGCTGATGGGCTTTGGATTAAATGCGAAGCTTGTGGGACACTTACATATACTAAAGACCTTCGGGCAAATCAGATGGTGTGTTTGGAGTGCGGGCACCATTTGAGGGTATATAGTGATGAGCGGATTGAGCAGTTAATTGATGCCCATACTTGGAAGGCGATCGATGAGAGGTTGTGTGCAACCGATCCTTTGAAATTTCGCGATCGCAAACAGTATAGCGATCGCCTCCGCGAAACTCAAGAAAAAACTGGCTTAGTAGATGCAGTACAAACCGGTTTAGGGCAACTAGATGGCTTACCCATTGCCCTTGGGGTGATGGACTTCCAATTTATGGGAGGAAGCATGGGTTCGGTGGTGGGAGAAAAAATTACTCGCTTGATCGAGCGTGCGACTGCTGAGGGTTTGCCCGCGATCGTCGTCTGTGCCTCTGGTGGTGCGAGAATGCAGGAAGGAATGCTCTCCCTGATGCAGATGGCAAAAATTTCCGGGGCATTAGATCGACATCGAGAAGCGAGGTTACTTTATATTCCTGTTTTGACACATCCCACAACTGGGGGCGTGACAGCTAGTTTTGCAATGTTGGGCGACATTATTATTGCCGAACCCAAAGCTACGATTGGTTTTGCGGGGCGAAGGGTGATCGAGCAAACTTTGCGGGAAAAATTGCCCGAAAATTTCCAAACGGCAGAGTATTTGTTGGCTCAAGGTTTTGTGGATGCGATCGTACCTCGCACCCAGTTAAAGAAAACTCTAGCTCAACTAATTCGCCTCCATCAGCCTCAGCCAATCTCCAATCACGCCCCTGGTAGCACCGAAGCCTTCAATCCCAGCGATACCCACACCGAGCCCACACATAGTCAAGTCTTTAGGCGATCGCCCTAAAACTGGTAATTAAACCAACGATCCCTAGTTGGTAAAAAGGCATCCGAATGAGATGATATTGATGGTGAGTTAACTGGCTGCTAATTATGGGTTTTGCAGACCTGTCGATCGCAGAAATAGCAGCGGATTACAACGTCCCTGTTGAAGATGTACTTAAGTTGTGCGATGAGTTAGGAATTGCCTACAAACATCCCCAAACCCGTTTGGCTTTGGAAGATGTCAAGGCAATTATTTCTCAACTCGAACAAAGCCGGAACTCAGAACCTATTGCAGATTGATCCATTCTGTGCAAACGGTTCAATAACTAGCGTGTTTTTAGGGAGAACCATGATTAAAAGATATTTCATTGCTGTTGTCACTCTATTCTTGACATTTCAGATTTTTGTCGGCGGTGCGCTTGCAGTCGAACTCGGCGAAGACGTTCGCACTATTCCTCTGAATGACAAGGGCGAAACAGTTGTTTTAAGCCTCAAACAAGTTAAAGAAGGTCAACGTTTGTTTAACTCAATTTGCGCTCAATGTCATGCACGCGGGGTCACAAAAACTGACCCAAATGTAAATTTGAGTCCTGAAACTCTGGCTTTAGCAACACCGCCACGCACTAATATCGCAGCGCTAGTTGATTTTCTGAAAAACCCAAAAACTTTTGATGGTTTTACTGAAATTTCAGAGTTGCACCCAAGCACTAAGAGCGCAGATGTTTTTACTGAAATGAGAAATTTGACAGATGATGACTTGTTTAATATTGCGGGTCATATTCTGTTAGAGCCAAAGATTCTCGGTTCTCAATGGGCTGGTGGCAAAGGCGCTCGTTAAAGGATTAAACATTTGAGATTTGGGATTTGAGATTATCAAGGTGGCTTACGGACTGACAAAATTACTGAGGTTCGAGGTGATAATTTAATCTCAAGTTTCAAGTCTCAATTTTTTGGCTATTAATTTATTCATTGCAGTATATCTGTACCGATTTCATGCTAGTCTCTAATATTTTAGTTCGTTTTCTGTTGGGAATTTTGGTGACTTTGTGGTTGATATTATTTCCCGTTCAATCTGTTCTCGCTGCTAATTTAGACTCTTATGTAGTGAGGTATTTGCAAGTCAAAGAACCTATCGATCTACAGTTAAATGAGCAGGGGGAGACGCGCAAGTTTTCTGTTGAGGATTTGTCGGCGGGTAAGCGTTTGTTTGAGGATAGTTGTCTTAATTGTCATGTGGGGGGTTCGACGATTCCAAATCCGATTGTTTCTTTGTCTTTGAAAGACCTTGAAGGTGCAACGCCTCCTCGTGATAATGTTAATGCTTTGGTGGCTTTTTTGCGAGAGCCGATGACTTATGATGGGACGGAGGAAAGCTATTGGTGTCGCCAAGTCCCGGAGAGTTGGATGTCTCAGAAAGAAATTGAAAATTTGGCGGCTTTTGTGCTGAGAGCGGCTCAGAAGGCCCCTGGTTGGGGTGTGGATACTTTTGAAAATTGAACGGGACTTATGCAGTGCCTCTATAAATTTAGGAATAGAAATTAAATAATTCGTTTGTAGTAAGCGCTTTAGCGCTAAGAGCGCTAAAGCGCTTACTACGAACTAGATCTCAATTAGCTGTGGGGGTAGTGCCTCCGTGCCTACCCCCATTGCTCTGGCAACCACTTGGGGAATTGTCCCTACTATTGGCGATCGCGATATCTAAAAGTTAAGCTAACTATTAATCCCTTTTCCTATCCAAAAGTTCAGGCTGCATAAGTCGTACAACCGCAGATGTATCTGAGTTGTAAGGTGAGCAAAACCAAAAACCATCTCTAATGGAAGAGATTTTATGACAAAGGAACTTGCAATAGACACGCGGAGACTGACTAAGCAATTCGATCGCCATATCGCCGTTAACGACATCGATTTACAAATCGCCGTCGGTGAAGTTTACGGACTTATTGGACCAAATGGTGCAGGAAAAACTACTCTTCTGCGAATGTTAGCCACCGCTGAAGAGCCTACCGCTGGTGAAATTTATATTAATGGCGATCGCCTTCTTTGCGATCGAAGCAACCCCAAACTCAAACAACGCCTTGGCTATTTACCTGACGATTTTCCTCTCTATGACGATCTCACAGTTTGGGATTATTTAGACTACTTCGCCCGACTTTATAACTTACGAAATCCTCGCAAACAAGAACGGCTTTATGCAGTTTTAGAACTCGTCCAATTAACTAACAAACGTAACAGTTTAATTGCTACCCTTTCCAGAGGCATGAAACAACGCCTCAGCCTAGCTAGAACTATCATCCACGAACCCCTTTTACTTCTCCTAGATGAACCAGTTTCTGGCTTAGATCCCATATCCAGAATGCAATTTCGGGAAATAATTAAAGCTTTGCAAGAAGCCGGCATGACCATAATTATTTCTTCCCATGTTCTCAGTGATTTAGCAGAACTTTGCACATCTGTTGGCATTATGGAACTCGGATATTTAGTTGAAAGCGCTCCCTTAGCAGAACTTTATAAACGCCTTAGCCAACAGCAAATTATTCTGGGGACATTGGGTAAACTAGAAGAGTTAACCTCGGAATTAAAAAATTATCCTTGGGTGGAAAGTTGGGAAATAATGCCCGAAACTGGTAGGGGTAGTGCCTCCGTGCCTACCCTGCGCGTTCACTTTTCTGGAAGCCGAGAAGATGCTGCAAATTTATTGCGATCGCTCGTCAGTGCTAACATTCCTCTCACAGAATTTCACTGCACCCAAGAAGACTTAGAAACTATCTTCCTCAAAATGGGACATCAGCAAGCATCTTAAATGAAGGAAGAAGGAAGTAGGGGCGAAGCATTCGGGCAGATAATTTATCGCTTTTACTCAATATCTTTCGCCCGAATGCTTCGCCCCTACCCCGGATTTATGCTGCTATATTTGCTCAGTTTCATCTTTATTAACCTTGGAGAAAAAATCATGCTAAAGACAAAACTTCAACAAATTGGGGAATTTAATCCTCAGCTATTTCGAGAAATTAAAGGTCGATTTAATGTTCGCAACATTGCTCTTTCAGTAGGTATTTCCCTATTTGGACAACTTCTGTTAATGATGTATCATTTCGCTCAGTTACCAGTGCCAATGAGTACCGCTAACCGATATTGCACTGGTAGTAATGTAGATCAATACTACAGAAATCCTGGCTGCTTAATACTCAACGGCAATTTTGTAATTGACTGGCAACAGTGGTGGCTAGATATCTTCATCTGGATTAGTTTCCTGGGAATGTTTGCCTTACTAACTGCTGGAACATTCATGCTAATTAGTGACTTAGAAAAGGAAGAAAGACGGGGAACTCTTAACTTTATCCGCCTTACTCCCCAATCTTCTCAAACCATATTTATCGGTAAACTCTTAGGAGTTCCTAGCTTACTTTATCTAGCA
Source organism: Oscillatoriales cyanobacterium USR001 (assembly GCA_001698425.1). Taxonomy (GTDB): domain Bacteria; phylum Cyanobacteriota; class Cyanobacteriia; order Cyanobacteriales; family Microcoleaceae; genus Kamptonema. The sequence goes on from MBRE01000034.1 coordinate 73,403, forward strand.
GCAACTTTAGCATTTCCCCTACATTTGTGGTCGGGAATTAATGCTCAAATTCCTCTTCACTTAATTTTAACTCTTGATGGTTTGGTAATTGCGGCCAGCATTTTCACTTACAGTTTAGCCTTATTATTTGGCTTAGTGAGTTCCTGGTTAGGCGGATTTCAACCCTGGTTAGGCACTGGCACTGTGCTATTTTCCTTAGTGATTTTGAGTGTAAAACCTATTACTAAAGATGGTTTGGATTTGCTGAACTTATTTTCTCCTATGACGATTATCAGCTATCTAGTTCCTGATAAATTTGTTGTCACTCAGCGAATTTTTGATAGCTATTATGTCAAAAGTCAACTTTCCGACTTACAGGATTGGCAATGGTTTGGCATTCCTTTAGGTGAGAGTTCTTTGAGTCTTACCGCATTCACGCTATTAAATTATGTCCTCTGGACAGCCTTAATTTGGCAAGCATTAAAGCGTTACTTCCGCAATCCTACTACTGCTATTAGTAAAAAGCAGAGTTATTTGATAACAGGCTACTTGACAATTTTGACTTTGGGATTTATGACGACAAATTATCATACTTCTATCTCAAGTCTGAATGTATTAGCGATCGCGATCGTCCTCTTTTTCTCCTTTTTAATCGCCGCCCTTTCTCCCCATCGCCAAACTTTACAAGATTGGGCAAGATATCGCCAAGAGCGGTCAAAAATTGGAGTAAAATATTCTCTAATCAGGGATTTAGTTTGGGGAGAAAATAGCCCCGCTGTCGAAGCGATCGCCGTTAACTTATTGATTGTGCTTGCGATTCTTATTCCTGCAACTCTAATTTTTGCTGAAGCTTCCGAACAACATCGAATTATCTTAGCCTTGTTTTACGCTGTCAGTTTCATCTTAATCTGCGCTAGTATCGCCCAACTTATGCTGTTAATGAAAAGTCCCAAACGAGCATTTTGGGCAGGGGGAACAGTCGCAGCATTAATTATTTTACCACCGATGGTTTTAGGAATGCTATCTATTTACGCAGGAAAAACTGGAGCAAGTTTATGGCTATTAACACCCTTTGCCTTAGATGCGATTCAATACGCATCTACTAGCTTGATAGTTAGCACACTCCTGGGGCAGTTTGCTTTCTTTGGTTTCTTAAACTTCCAATTGACTCGGCAACTGAAAAAAGCTGGCGAGTCTGCTTCTAAAGCTCTTTTGAAGAGTTAACTGTTAATGGTTAATGGTTAACTGTTAACTGTTAACCGTTAACTTCAGTAGGGGCGGGTTGACCAAGATTTTTGATAATTATATCAATTTTAAAAAAGAATGCAACAATCGAGATCCCCCCTAGCCCCCCTTAAAAAGGGGGGAACAAGAGTTAATCAAAGTCCCCCTTTTTAAGGGGGATTTAGGGGGATCGACCTACTGTTGCATAACTTTGGAGAATTGGTATAAGTTCTGTCTTACTTAATTTAGGAGAAAAAACCAATGTTATTAATCTTAGAAAGAATCGGCAACTGGAATCCTCAGCTATTTCGAGAAATCAAAGGTAGACTGAATTTTCGCAATGCCGCCCTCGTCGTTTCTGCCTCTCTCTTGGGCCAGCTTTTCCTAATAGGGATATTTTCAGATCATTATAACAATGATTCTTTTACAATGCAGGTGGATGGATGGCTCAATATATTCCGAACTTTAAACTTGATTTTACCAATGGCTTTGGTATTGGGCGGCTCATATATGCTGATTAGCGATATGAGTCAAGAGCAACGGCGAGGTACGCTCAATTTTATCCGTTTGACTCCCCAATCTAGCCAGGTGATTTTAATAGGAAAAATGCTAGGAGTTCCAGTGTTAATTTATTTAGCAACTGTCTTAGCATTACCTCTGCATTTATGGGCTGCAATTTGCGCTTCTGTACCTTTAAGCTTAGTTTTCACCTTTGATTTAATGGTGGTTGCTATCTGTAGTTTATTCTATAGTGCTGCAATTTTCTACACAATGCTAGGGGAAACTACACCTTGGATTGGAACTTTTTTGGTTGTATTATTGACATATCCAACCATCATAATGCTTGGTTCATTTATGGAGATGGCAAGGATAGATAATTTGATCTATTTTAACTTGCAATGGTTTTACTTTCCACTAAATTCTACTTTCACAGTTGCGCTATTCTCGCTACTAAGCATCTGTCTGGCAACCTATGGGATTTGGCAATTTTTAAACCGCCGTTTCCACAATCCCAACGCGACAATTATCAGCAAGTCGCAAAGTTATCTGTTAGTAACCTGCACTAATCTTTGGATGTTAGGGTTTGGTGTGACGCAAATAGGATCGGACTCATCCTATCCCCCTTTTATTGCATTGGCATCCTTTCTCTACTTTTTAGCTCCTTTTTGTTTCCTAATTTTAATTGCGGCTTTATCTCCTCACCGCCAAAGTTTACAGGATTGGGCGCGATATAGAGGTGAAATGAATCATGGGAAAAGAGGAAAGAATAAGATTTTTTCTGCTTTTCCCGTTGGATTACAGGATTTAATTTTTGGTGAAAAAAGCCCTGTAATAATTGCGATCGCGATTAATCTAGCCATCACTGCAATTATTTGGATACCTGGGATAATTATCTTCTCCAGTAAATTATTTTACTGGGGAGATCAATCATCTATTTTCAAAACTTCAGCTATTCTAGGTATAGCTATCGCGACGATTATCAGTGCAAATTTTATTTTAATTTGTGCTGCGATCGCCCAATTTATGCTGTTAATTAAAACTCAAAAACCGCAACTTTGGGCATCAGCTACCGTAGCAACTGTGATTATATTACCAATAATGATAGCTCTTTTAAGCTCTGCTGAAAATAATCCCATTTGGTTATTTTCCCCTTTTTCGGCGATCGCGCTTCCAAATGCCTCAATAACTGCCATTCTCTCAACTATTATCGCTCAGTGGGGAATCTTAGCAATTTTCAGCCTACAATTAACCCGGCAATTGCGAAAAATTGGGGAATCTGCATCAAAAGCCATGCTGACTTCTCGCCCATCTTTACCCCCTAGTCGCTAAAGATTTTCTAGTCAATAATTGGAATAGCTCAATTAGCGAGTATAATTAGCTAATAATGAAAATTAAATAACTTGATGATTTGGTTTGTAGTAAGCGCAAAGAGCGCTAAAGCGCTTACTACAAACAAGCTAATTATTTAATTTCTATTCCTAAGTCCTGATTGAGCTTTCCAATTGGAAAACCCAAAATACAAATCAAAGAGAAAAAAATTATGTTATTACGCCATCTTTCAACCGTAGCGATCTTAATGCTTTCCCTCACTAGCACTGCGGCGATCGCACTTCCCAAATTACCCGAAACAATTAGTCAAGCTCCCCAACCGCCAAATCCACCCATGCAGGATGGCGGACAAATATTTGAAAAACTTAATTTAACCGCAGATCAAAAACAGAAAATGCAGGCAATTCGCAATCAATACAAAGATAAAATTACTCAGCATCGCGATGCAATCGTCAAAGCAAATCAGGAATTAATGAGTATGATTAATGGTAATGCTTCAGACAGTCAACTTCGCGAAAAACACCGCCAAGTTGTAGCTCAGGCTCAACAAATGGGAGAGTTACAATTTGATATGATGTTGGCAATGCGACAAATTCTCACCCCAGATCAACGCCGTCAATTAGCACAAATGATGCAAGAGCGACGGAATAATGCTAACCCACCGAATAGAGGCGGAAACAGACCCCAGCGCTAATATTTTCCTCAACAAGTTACCTCTAAAGTACAATAGATATCGGGATCATCCCGATTTTGTAAGGGCGTGTTTTCAAACTATAAATTTGATGTAGAGGCGAAGCATTCGGGCGATAAATTTCTGCTAAAAACCAGTATTTTTGTACCCGAATGCTTCGCCCTTCCAGGGTTTGAAAACACGCCCTAGCCCCTAGCCCCTAGCCCCTCTTTCCCTAGCCTCTTTCCCCCATGTATTGCAATTATCTAGTACAAATTCTCACCGCCCGCGTGTATGATGTAGCCAAAGAATCGCCCTTAGAAATAGCTCCCAATTTATCATTACGACTCAATAACAAACTTCTATTAAAACGGGAGGATATGCAATCAGTTTTTTCTTTCAAGTTACGCGGTGCTTACAATAAAATGGCAAATTTATCACCAGAAGAATTAGCTTTGGGAGTAATTGCTGCATCTGCGGGAAATCACGCCCAAGGAGTTGCCCTCGCTGCTAATCGTTTAGGAACTCGTGCCATAATTGTCATGCCAATTACTACACCAGATGTTAAAGTAAACGCTGTCAAAGCACGGGGAGGCGAAGTTGTATTACATGGAGATACTTATGATGATGCTTACGATTATGCCCGCCAATTAGCCACTGAAAAAGGATTAACTTTTATTCACCCTTTTGACGATCCTCATGTAATTGCTGGACAGGGAACAATTGGGATGGAAATTTTACGACAATATCAACAACCAATTCATGCTATTTTTGTGGCAATTGGCGGTGGTGGATTAATTTCTGGAATTGCTGCATATATTAAAGAATTACGTCCCGATATTAAAATTATTGGTGTTGAACCAGTTGATGCTGATGCGATGTCTCAATCATTAAAAGCTGGATATCGAGTACGTTTATCTCATGTTGGTTTATTTGCTGATGGCGTTGCTGTTAGGGAAGTTGGTGAAGAGACTTTTCGATTATGTCAGCAATATGTTGATGAAATAATTTTAGTTGATACAGACGATACTTGTGCGGCGATTAAAGATGTTTTTGAGGATACGCGATCGATTCTTGAACCAGCAGGTGCGTTAGCGATCGCAGGTGCTAAAGCTTACATAGAACGGGAACAAGTTACTAATAAAACCTTAGTTGCTGTTGCCTGCGGTGCAAATATGAACTTCGATCGCCTCCGTTTTGTCGCAGAAAGAGCCGAATTTGGCGAACGTAGAGAAGCTATTTATGCCGTGACAATTCCCGAAAAACCGGGAAGTCTTCGCAAGTTTTGTGAATGTCTGGGCAAACGCAATCTTACCGAATTTAGCTATCGAATTGCTGACGAAAAAGAAGCTCATATTTTTGTAGGTATTCAAATTCAAAACCGCGCCGATGCTGCAAAAATGGCCGCAGGATTTGAAAATTGTGGCTTCAAAATTATTGATTTAACTGATGATGAACTTACTAAATTACACCTACGTCACATGGTAGGCGGACGTTCTATTTTAGCTCATCACGAATTACTTTACCGTTTTGAATTTCCCGAACGTCCCGGTGCATTAATGAAGTTTGTCGGTTCCATGAGTCCTAACTGGAATATTAGTATGTTTCACTACCGGAATAATGGCGCAGATTATGGTCGAATTGTTGTAGGAATGCAGGTTCCTCCTAATGAAATGGCAGAATGGCAAGCATTTCTTGATACTCTCGGTTATTGTTATTGGGATGAGAACAAAAATCCAGCGTATAAGTTATTTTTGGGGTAGGAATTTACAGCAAGTTGCAATCAA
>MBRE01000035.1 GCA_001698425.1 Oscillatoriales cyanobacterium USR001
TTGGTCTTGTGGTATTTACGAGACCTTTCCTTTTTATCTCAACGATGGGGTGATTCTTCTATTGAGAGTCTATTCTCAATAAGCTCTCACTTTTTTGAGATGGTTCAAGCCCGAAAACATCCTCCCTGCAATGGTTTGGGGGCGCTTGTCGCCCCCTGAAGATCGCGACCCTATTTGAAAACTGTCCGGAGTATTGTAAATACAAACAGACTTCTTCTCAACGTGCCAGTAAATCATCACCCCACGTCCACCATAGCGAATATGCCACTCCGTCATCAAATTCTGATCCCAAGAACCAAACTTTTTAGAATCAGAAGCACAAGCAGTCGTTCCTTCACCCCATATCTGTGGCAATCTCACCTGAAAAATCGCATTAACTACCCCAATTATGGCATTTCGCAAATTTTCTTTATGAAGATAACGCCGTTTGACATACAGTAAATCAGGGTAATTCTCTCCAGTGCCGCCACTACTAATCCGCTTCAATCCGGTATTAGTTCCTAATCCAAATAAACAAAGCAATAGCCGCCTTTGTAGAATTTTCCTATCCAAAGTCTCGCGAGAAGCTACACTGTGAAACTGTTCCGTAAACCCGACTCGTAAATCAGTTTCTTTCAGAACATCTAATAAACTGGTCATTGGCCAGCGCGAAAATAATTCTCCCTTGAGTCGCTGTAAATTTAACGGTTCTGGTTGTGGTTCTAGCGGCGAAACTGAAATCCAACCATTATCTCTAGTGAGAATCTTTACCCTTGGATTTTTGGGCAGTTGAGAATCTAATTTCTCTAAAGCTAGAGCCATTTTTTGCTGTAAGCTAGTAATAAAAGCTTCGGCATCAGTTGGCTGACCTAAAGCTTGATAATAAACCTGTCGTTGCACCTCAAAATCTTTTGGTAAGTCTGATTCTGGATTGCCATAACGTTTAGCACCAACTACCCAAATTTCTTTAGACCGCAGTTGCTCTCTTAATGCCTGAAGTACGCTAATTTCATAATTGACGCGGTTAATTTTCTCAACTCCAGAATCATCTACTTCCACAACAATTTCCCGCCCACTATTTTTGAGAACTCCATCAATAAGAACTTCATCCTCTGGTGAGTAATAATGTTGAGAACTACCCGTATACTTCTTAATTAGCTCTAGTGCCTTAATAACTGGTTGGTAAACTTCGTTATTTGACCGAAACTCCAAAGCTTCCAGGATTTGTGGCACCATCCGGCGATAATGATGCAAATAAGAAGCTCGCATCACCGTATAAACTCGTTCTCGGTAAGTAGGGCCGCTCGACTTAAATTCTTTCACTAAATTCTTTAAGGTAGATGGGCTAACTACGGGATAAATTACATCTTTTACTGATTCTTCTGGATGTTCTAAAGAAGCAGTCGCCATCCGAAATAAAATATTGTTTTTTCCACTGACTCGCTTGAAGTCGGCAATTAGTTCTTTATCTACCTTGCGTTCGGCACGAATACCGATGCGATGTACGATTTGAATCAATAATTCAACTAAACTATCTGTTATCTCTTGGCTTCTCTGCCAACAAAATGCCGCAACTAGCGTATAGCGAATTGGGTCAGGATGGCGGCGTAACTCTCTTGGAGGTTCAGCAGAAGCGCGTTGCCGATAGTGATATATAATCTTAGGAGAGATACTGGCAAATAAATTTTCTGGCAATTCTAATTGTCGAATAGTTTCTAACTTATCAATCTCTTTAAGTAAACTATCAAGCCCCACGCGACCTGGGTCGGCTTTCAGATGATTGAAATCAAAGGAATGAGATTGGGTAGCTTGTTCTTCTAAGGCTTGATCTGTATTCAAAATTGCATCTATTTTAGCTTGAGTTTCTGGCAAAATTTGTTCCGAAATGGTAGCACAAAAGTTTTGTTCGTAACTATGCAGTGCCGAACGAATTAACCTTTCAATTCGCTCGCTAGTGGGGGGTTCAATTTTTAACTCTCTTAGCCGTTGATATACGGTTTCGGTTAAATGCTGTTCGTTGCGGTCAAAAGTAAGCACGTTTTCGCTCAGCCATTCACTTAAAGAGTGAAAATCGGCAACTGTGGCTTCTCTAAACCCAAAAAAGGTACGAATTTGGGCTCGATGATATTCAATTGTGCGTCCACTCCACTTGTATTCGCGCCATTCTTTTGCCGACACTTCTACTTGAATAGCGATGTAGGATACGACGG
>MBRE01000036.1:0-2020 GCA_001698425.1 Oscillatoriales cyanobacterium USR001
AGTACGGGAAATATTAACCTGACTGGCACGGGAAATGTCACATTAAATGGTGCGATCGGCAATTCTCAACCTTCTAGTAGCTTACAAGTTAACGGACAAAATATTACAGCAACTTCTACCATTGATAGCACGGGAAATATTAACCTTATTGGCACGGGAGATGTCAACCTCCAAGGAAATATCACTACAACCAACAGCGGCAACTTAACTATTACTAACTCTGGCAACTTAACCATAGCCAGCAACGTAAATTTAGACGGCTCATTCTTACAAACAGGCATCGGCGCGATCGCACTCAGCGGCAATATTTCCACCAACAATCAAAACATCACATTTAGCAGCCCAGTCACCTTAAATGCACCCGTCACCTTCTCCCTGGGAAATGCCACAATTGCCTTTAATTCTAACTTAGCCGCAGGCAATAACCCGCTGACTTTAACCGCAGGAGAAATTGACTTTGGCGGGCAAGTTTCCGGCACTAATACCCTCATATTGCAACCAACTTCCTTAGATCAAAATATTGTCATTGGTGGCACGGATAATACTAGCGCTTTAGACTTGACAAAATCCGAAATAGATGCTTTACAAAATGGCTTTAGCTCGATTACCATTGGACGAGCTTTAGGCAGTGGCAATATTACTATTCCCAATAGTATTAGTTTCTCAGATCCCGTAAATATTCAAACCGGAACAGGTACAATTTCTCTAAGTAATACTCTAACTGGAATTGACAACGCTTCAGTTAATCTCAGCGCTGCAACGATTAACTTAAATGCCGGCGTGACTACCGCTAACAGTAATATTGCTTTGACGGGAAATGTAAATTTAGAGAATGATATTGCTCTCAGCAGCACTGGTGGAAATATTAGCGTCACAGGCGCGATCGACGGTACTCAATCCTTAAATTTAGATGCAGGTAAAGGCAACGTACAGTTACAAGGAGATATCGGTCAAACTTCGCCATTGTCACGCTTGAATGTCACTGCGACAACAACGGATTTAGGCGGAAATGTGACAACAGCTAATGGCGATATCAGCTTTAACAGTGCTGTGGTATTAACCAGCGATACTAAATTAAGTACAGGCGGAGGAAATATTGCATTTAGCAGCACCCTTGATAGTGCAAGCAATAATAATTTTAACTTAGATGCCAGTAGCAATAATATTACCTTTACCGGAGCAGTTGGCGCAACTACACCACTGGGAAATATTGTCATTGATAGTGCTGGCAATATAACAGCAGCTTCCACAATTAACGCTCTTGGCTTGCAAGCAACTAGCACCAATACTGTTAACTTAATTGGTAATATCATTGCTGGTAATGTGAATCTTAGCGCTGGTAATAACTTGACAGTCGGAAACATTACTGCTAATGGTGGAGAAATTACCCTGAATAGCAACAGCGGTGATATAACAACAGCTAATTTAGATGCGTCTTTAAGTTCAGGAAATGGCGGGGCAATTACTTTAACAATTCCAGCGGGTGCAGTGACTACAGGGAACTTGAATACATCAGGACAAAGTGGTGGGAATATTACTGTGAAAGCTCAAGTTTCTATTACTACGGCGCAAATTAACTCTAGTGGTAGTGTGGGAAATGGTGGTAATGTTTTCCTCGATCCGATTGGGGATGTGCAAGTGGAATTTATCAACGCCCAAGGTGGTACAAGCGGTAGTGGTGGAAATGTATTTATTGAGTCAACGGGGGGATTTTTCCGAGCCACAAATTCTTTTGTTACTCCACTTTCGCCGACGGGAAGTGCTAGTATTTCTACGGCTGGTGGTGTGGATGGCGGTAATATTACTATTCGCCATGTTGGGGGAGATGGTGGGCCGCCAATTGTGTTATTTACGATTGGAAGTGCTACACAAAATGGCACTGTTGGTGCAATTACTTCGGGACAATTTACAATGAATGCCGAGTCTTTTCCCGGTTCTTTTACTAGGGGAAATATTGCTTTACAGACTGATGATGCGGTGCCAATACCTACGCCGGCACCTGCGCCTGCAACTGCGCTAA
>MBRE01000036.1:2127-10289 GCA_001698425.1 Oscillatoriales cyanobacterium USR001
GAGCCGACATTTACGCCTGCACCAACGCTAACGCCTGCGCCTGCACTAACGCCTGCGCCTGCAACTGCGCTAACGCCTGCGCCTGCAACTGCACTAACGCCTGCGCCTGCAACTGCACTAACGCTAACGCCTTCGCTAACGCCTGAGCCTTTACCTGAACCTTCGCCTGAGCCGACACCTGAGCTTTTACCTGCACCATCGGTATCAGTGCTTGTACCAACATCCGCAACCTTAGTGCTACCTGAATCTGAGCCTGAGCCTGCACTATCGTTATCGGTGTCCGTGTCAACACCAGCGTCAGCAGAAGGGTTCCCAAATATTGTTGGGCGGACACTAACACCAACGTCAGCAGAAGGGTTCCCAAATATTGTTGGGCGGACACTAACACCAACGTCAGCAGAAGGGTTCCCAAATATTGTTGGGCGGACACTAACACCAGCGTCAGCGTCAGCAAAGCTCCAGCCTATTGTTGGGGAGATTGGGATATCGTCTCTAACAACATTGATGACTGAAAATACACCTGCGATCGCGTTTCAATCCCCGCTAGAAATTCCACCTAGCAATACAGAAACACTCGCCGCTGCATCATTAACGGGGACATCATTTACAGAGGCGACTGAAGTTGCGATACCTGCGGCTGGCTTTGCCAATGCGCCTTCAGTTTCAACACCAGATTCTCCCTTTTACTTAGATGATTTTCAGCTACGAAAAATTCCCTCATTGGAAACTCCCAATTTTTTGGCTCCAGATGGCATTTTAACTATTGACGAAAGCATTACTCGCTATTGGCCAAGGGGCAGTGTTTTATCAGTAAATGGTCGCATGGTAGAGTCTTCAAATAACTTAGAAGCAGCCAATTTACTCAGTACAAACTCTTCCCCTACTACTAACAGAATTAATAGTAATTCTACCAATAGTAGCACAAATCAACAGTTAAGCTCTCAGTTAGAAAAATCTGACTCTGGTTCAAAAATATCTGGTCGTACTAACAGTCAAGCTGATAATATTACCAGCAATCAACAGTTAAATTCCAAATTAGAAGAATCCTCTAGTGGATTAGCAACTAATAAAATTGATAACGGCAGCCAATACAATTTTGTTTTGGGCTATAGCAGCTTCAATGATGAAATTTTCACCCCTACGGATGTCGGTGAAACAGTGTGGCGAATTGAACAAGCGAGAAATCAAGAATTTAAGGAACATTTGGGAGTTAAGGAAAATTACCCTAACTTGAAAAGAATGCACGTAGAGGGAATCCAAGAGACATTGAGAAATGTTGAGAAGGAAACGAAAAAACGCTCGGTAATTATCTACATTTTAGCTCGAATTAATCAGCTAGAATTAGTTTTAGTTCCAGCATTGGGAAAACCGATTCGCTATAGTATTACCGAAGCGAATAAGGCAGTTCTTTCACCAATAGTTAAAGAGTTTCGCGACGAAATTACGAATGCCAGAAAACGCGGCACTAGAAGTTACCAAGCTTCGGCTCAGAAACTTTATGAGTGGATGATAAAACCTTTAGAAAAAGATTTGAAAAGTTTAAACATTGAGACGCTGTTGCTATCAGTTGACCCCGGCTTGCGGAGTATGCCATTTGCGGCTCTTCACGATGGTAATCAGTTTCTTATTGAGAAATATAGCTTGAGTTTAATTCCCAGTTTTAGTTTAATGGATACTCATTATGCTTCTCTGAAAGATGCTTCTGTATTGGCGATGGGAGCTTCAGAATTTACTGATAAAAATCCCTTACCGGCGGTGCCAATAGAGCTAAAAAGTATTGTTTCTGAATGGCAAGGAAAGTCTTTTTTAAATACAGATTTTACCTTAAATAATTTGCGATCGCAGCGATTAGTACAGTCATCTCGGATTGTTCACTTAGCAACTCATTCAGAATTTAATCCGGGATTTTTGGGTAATTCTTACATTCAGCTATGGAATGAAAAATTGAGTTTAAATCAGATGGAAACTTTAGGCTGGAATAGTCCGCCAGTGGATTTATTAGTGTTAAGTTCTTGTCGTACTGCTTTAGGCGATCGCGAAGCTGAATTAGGCTTTGCTGGCTTAGCCGTACAATCTGGTGCGCGATCGGCTTTAGCAAGTTTGTGGAATGTAGACGATCGCGGAACTTTAGGGTTAATGAGCGAGTTTTACAAACAGTTACGGAGTGCAAATATTAAGGCTGAAGCTCTACGTTTTACTCAGATGTCAATGCTTTCTGGAAAGGTAAGAATTGAGCGGGGAAAGTTGTTAACAGAGGGTGGTGAGTTTCCCTTACCTCCTAGTTTAAATGGGGTCGAAGATACTCTTTTTTCTCATCCTTATTATTGGAGTGGTTTTACACTGGTGGGGAATCCTTGGTAATACCAATTCTCAAAAATTTTGCAACAGTTTTGGTAGGGGCGGGTTCACCTAGGTATTTGACACCCATCGACAAATTATCTAAACCCGCCCCAACCAACTTTAATGATTCGCCCCTTTAATAAACTAAACTGCACCAGCTTGAAAAATCTGGTTTGCTGTTAGGTTCAAATCTGGAAAAGTTAACGACACAATGCGATCGTTATCTCGAAACTTAACGATTTGATATTCACCCTCAACCAAGCTACAGACAGAAATTGTCGGTTGTTTAGGATTGCCAATAAAATTCCGTCCGCCCAATGCAGCATAATCTACAATCCAATATTCTGCGATTCCCATCTCCTCATAATCGGCGTATTTTAAATAGTAATCATCTCGCCAATTGCTTGAGACAACCTCAATTACTAAAGGGATAGATGCACCTAAACTGAGGGTAGATTGTTTTTGCCATAATGTTTCATTTGCCAGATTTGCGCGATTGAGTACCAAAACATCAGGGAAATAACCAGAGTCTTTTTCAGGAGGTCTAACTATCACTTGGCGGGGGATACCGTAGGGTAATCCCAGACGTTTAATCTCAACAGGAATTTCGATGCTAAGAAAGCTGATAACTTCCTCGTGTTCGCCTACGGGTTGTGCCATCTCAACAATATCTCCATTATGTAGTTCGTAGCGTACCGCCGCATTTTCTGGCAGCCACTCGACAAATTCCTGAAAATTTACGAGTTTGGTTAAAGCTTGAATCATATATGTTTTGAGAATTACCGATAATATAAATTATACCTCTAAGTTCTCTTACCCAACAAAAGAGATTGCCTTTCACAAAAAAGCGATCGCAATATTTTCTTACCCAATACGATCGCCCCCACATTGATATTGAAATCAAAGGAATCGCGCTTCTTTTACCACAGATAAATGTGCAGGAAAAAAGCGCGATCGCGAAGCATCTGCCCTTGGCAGAATCGCCTGTTTTTTGAGAAAGGGCGATATCATTCGTGATGTTAAAATTATTAGCTGATGAAAATTTTGACAATAATATTGTCAGAGGTTTGCTCCGTCGGCAACCACATATTGATATTGTGCGCGTTCAAATCGCTGTAATAATAATCGCTATAATATCGCTTGCTTGACGTGGCGATCGCTACACCAACTCTTTGGCTCTCCCGTACTTATGGTGATAAAGTAGACTTATAGTTTAGCCACATCAAGGTTTTCAGCCTCCGTTTGACCTTTGAATTGTATCAAATACTACTTTTTACACCGAGCATCCGGGAGAGCCGAAATATTAACGAAATATTAAATTTCATATTGATCGGTTAACCCGCCCCCACCCAACTTTAATGATTCGCCCCTTTAATAAACTAAACTGCACCAGCTTGAAAAATCTGGTTTGCTGTTAGGTTCAAATCTGGAAAAATTTGCGACACAATGCGATCGTTATCTCTAAATTTAACGATTTGATATTCACCCTCAACCAAGTTACAGATAGAAATGGTCGGTTGTTTAGGATTGCCAATAAAATTGCGTCCCCCCAATGCAGCATAATCTACAATCCAATATTCCTCGATACCCATCTCCTCATAATCGGCGTATTTCAAATGATAATCATCTCGCCAATTGGTTGACACAACCTCAATTACTAAAGGGATCGATGCACCTAAACTGAGGGTAGATTGTTTTTGCCATAATGTTTCTTTCCCTAGATTTGCGCGATTGAGTACCAAAACATCAGGGAAATAACCCGAGTCTTTTTCAGGAGGTCTTACTATCACTTGGTTGGGGATACTGTATGGCAATCCCAGATGTTTTATTTCAACGGAAATTTCGATTGTAAGAAAGCCTTTAACTTCCTCGTGTTCGCCTACGGGTTGTGCCATCTCAACAATATCTCCATTATGTAGTTCGTAGCGTACCGCCGCATTTTCTGGCAGCCACTCGACAAATTCCTGAAAATTTACGAGTTTGGTTAAAGCTTGAATCATATATGTTTTGAGAATTACCGATAATATAAATTATACCTCTAAGTTCTCTTACCCAACAAAAGAGATTGCCTTTCACAAAAAAGCGATCGCGCTTTCCCTCTAAAAAACGATCGCAATATTTTCGCGCCCAACGCGATCGCCCACATTGATATTGACATCAAAGGAATCGCCCTTTTTTACCCCAGATAAACATGGAGGGAAAAAGCGCGATACGGTGGAAATAATATTCGCACAAAGGTCGTTGGCAATAGTAACGCGATCGTCTAATTTTTCAAACTGTACGATTAACTGTTAGAGTATCCGTAATGCTAGTTCTCTCGCTAGTCGTCTAGCTATTTCTCGTCGAGTTTCGTCTGTCATTTATGGGAATTAGCTTGCACTATTTTGACTTAATCCTATCATAAGCGATCGCCATTCTCCTTTTTATGTTATATTAGATGGGGGTTAATCTGTTTAACAAAATAATTAATGTATGAATTTGCGCTTTTATATCGATCCTGAAACTGATTTACCTCATATTTATGAGCATGGAGTCAATGAGGTAGAAGTTGAGGATATATTGAGAAAGCCAGGTGAGGATCGTTTGGGGCGTGAAGGTCGCGGATAGCTATTGGTCAAACTATAGATGGTCGTTATCTTAAGATAGTTTACGTTCCTGAACCAGAGTCATATAGCGCTTTTGTTATAACAGCGTATGAGTTAACAGGTAAACCTTTGAGTGCTTATAAACGCCGACAACGTGGTAGGTAAATATGGCAACACAAAATCAATTTCCCTTGGGTTGGGATGAACAGCGAGTGCGCCAAACGATCGAATATTACGATCGACAGTCAGAAGATGAAGCGGTAGCAGAAGATGAAGCCGCGTTTGATAATCAAGATCAAGCGTTTGTTCAAGTTCCTTTGGAGTTATTACCGTTAGTTAGAGATTTAATTGCTAAACATTATGCCAGTGTTTAGGACAAGATAAAGAAGGGAGATCGCGCTTTTTTACCCAGATAAACATGAATGGAAAAACCGTATCGCGTACATTATTCTAGCAAGTTTCACGGTGTGGTGGGGGCGGGTTTACAAAGATTATCTGTGGGTGGCAAAATCGATCGCTTAACCCGCTCCTACAAATTAATCCTCATATTTTACAGGCCTGTAGGGGCGGGTTCGCCTAAATATTTGACACCCATCGACAAATTATCTAAACCCGCCCCAACCCCACCAACAAATAGATCGCAATATTTTCGCGCCCAACGCGATCGCCCCTAAATTGATATTGATATAAAGCGAGCGCCCTATTAATGAATTTAAACTGTCCAATCTTCAGCACGTAATTCCTGAATCTGCCCGAAGTTTGTTAAGTTACGAGTGAGAAGTATCGCATCATTAGCTATGGCGATCGCCGATATTGATGACCTAATTTCATAGCTTCATTGTAAACTGAATCTTGGGCGAAAGTCCCTGCGATTTTTTCCCACCAAGGCGTTACCGGAACTGCTGGACTTTCTACCTTCTGTCTGATCTGTACGACTTCGGCTTCTAGCGCGGCGACTCTTTCTTCAATTGATAAGGTTGACATGGTGGATTGACCTGGATTTTAGGACAATATCAGTCTATCATATCATTTTTACAATGCGTGAAAAAAACGTATCGCTCTTTTTTTACCACAGATAAACGCGAATGGAAAAAGGACGATCGCGTGCATTATTGTAGCAAGTTTCACGGTTGGGTGGGGGCGGGTTTATCAAGATTATCTGTGGGTGACAGAATCGATCGGTTAACCCGCCCCTACAAATTTAACCTCATATTTTACAGGCCTGTAGGGGCGGGTTCGCCTAGATATTTGACACCCATCGACAAATTATAAAAACCCGCCCCAACCCCACCAACAAATTAACAATTAATTGAATTTAACGGTTATTCGGTGAGAGTTGTTAGGGATTATTCGTTGGGTGGGGGCGGGTTATAGAGATTATCGGTGGGTGACAGAGTTGATCGGTTAACCCGCCCCTACAAAGCTGAAATAGTTACCACTCAAGCTCAAATTTGAACCTCCTTGGAGAATGCTAATTAATTCATTTTGATATGATATAATTAAGACTATCCATGTAGCAACTTAGTAATTAAATCACCATGATAGCTGAACTTATGGTACAACCTTCCTACTGGATTGATAGTGATATTTCGATTCAGAAAGTCAGAAATCTTTACTTATTCAAATTTACGGAAAATCTGCAAGCTAGATTAGAAGAACTGGTCGAGGGGAAAAAGGCTAATCTTTTAACTTCAGAAGAGGTTGTAGAACTAGCAAGTTTACTAGAACTGGATCGGATTTTTACCTTGATTAACGCTAAAGTTATAGCAGCCTCATGTCCATAAACCGTGCTACTCGAAATTTAGTAAGAAGTAGAGCTAGTTTTCTTTGTGAATACTGCCATTCTGCGGAAGAAAGTAGCTCAACTCTATTTACGATCGATCATATTTTACCTCGATCGATTGGTGGTAGCGATGAACTCGAAAACTTAGCTTTAGCTTGCCATCGCTGTAATAATAATCGCTATAATTTTGTGACTGGTACTGACGCAGAAACTGAACAGGAAGTAACTTTGTTTAACCCCCGTCAACAGCAATGGTTCGATCATTTTATCTGGTCGGCGGATGGTTTAGAAATAATGGGTATTACTCCAACAGGTAGGGGGACGTGCGATCGATTAGACCTTAACGATCGATATCATAATGAAGGAGCGATTATCAGAGCTCGTCGTTTATGGATTAGAGCAGGGTGGCATCCTCCCTCTAACGATCCTCGCCTTAAAGAATAACGATCGCCCTTCCCCTCCAGAAAGGCGATCGCACTTTTTTTACCGCACTAGTTACAGAATATAAATGTTAGGAAAAAATCAGGCGATCGCTCTCAGCAGCAGGCTTTCAATGCGGGCTAAAATAGACAAGTCAAACACAAGCCGGATTTCTCAGCCGGCAGGCCTTACTACATCGCCAGTAAGCAGCCACAAAATTATGCCCGCCGGGATCAGGCAAATTTGAAAGCAGGCGAGAGTATTTGCCAGGACGGGGTTTTGGGCGCAGAATTTCCTGCCTTTTAGAGCTGGTTCTTCTACGAGCCGATACAGACCTTCAGCTGCTAGGGCAGTAAAGGCGGCAGCAATAATTGGGGCGGCGATCTCCAACCCGAAGGGTTTTACCAATTTTATTGCCATTGAGCAGAAAGGGATGTGAATCAAATAGGCTCCATAGCTGCGCTCTCCCAGTTTGGCGAACAGGTGCAGCGGTTTCGGGAGCAGATCAATGGTTCCCTTCTGCGTCCCAGCCCAGACGAGTGCCGCCGCGAATATGCCGCCCAGCGGCCCTAACAGCATCCTTGACCCTGATAGCTGGCCTAGTAGGGAAAATAAGGTTAAACTGGCTAAAGCTACTGCCAATCGCACCCTTGAATCGATCTCTTTTTTGCTGTTGAAAATCAGCGCTAGAAGGCAGCCGAACAGGAGCGGGGCGGGTAACTTAAACCACAAGTTGGCATAGGCATCTTCAGGCATTGCCAAAGGCGCGAGGGTGATCAGAATTATAGGAACAGCTACAATCCACACCAGGGACACTCCTAGCTTCCGCCCCAGCAGGCAAAGCCCAGGCCAGATCAGGTAGAAACGCTCTTCCACGGAAATACTCCATGCGTGCCCGAAACCAGCCCCTCCTGGGGCAGGGCTGTTTCATTCTCGGGTACGATCGCGAAAAGTAAAAGCGATCGCTTGTCTGATAAGATTTTAGCGATCGCTTAAAAATAAATATATATGCTGACTCTAATCCCCTTTTTGAA